>JAZNMM010000123.1:0-31978 GCA_045579605.1 Lawsonibacter sp. | reverse complement strand
TCCTCCGCCGCCATCTGTCAGGTGCTGACCCTGACCGGCATCGCCGGCGGTGCGGCTGTGGCGGGCTGTTGCGCCCACATGGTGGGCTTTGCCGTCATGTCCTTCAAAGAAAACCGCTGGGGCGGTCTGGTGAGTCAGGGTCTGGGCACCTCCATGCTGCAGATGCCCAATCTGGTGCGCCACCCCCTGTGCTGGCTGCCCCCCATCCTCACCTCCGCCATCACCGGTCCCATTGCCACCTGCCTGTTCAAGCTGCAGATGAACGGCGCACCCATCAACTCCGGCATGGGCACCTGCGGCCTGTGCGGCCCCATCGGCGTGTGGACGGGCTGGCTGACCCCCGGCGCGGATGCCGCCGCCAAGGGCGCCCTTGCCATCGCCCCCACCGCCTTTGACTGGCTGGGGCTGGTGCTGATCTGTATTGTCCTGCCCGCCATCCTGTGCTGGGCCTTCGGTCAGCTGTTCCGAAAGCTGGGCTGGATCAAGGAAGGCGACTTGACCCTGCCCCAATAACAGCATAAAAAGGATGCCCTGCCGTTGGCAGGGCATCCTTTTTTGTCACGCTCCGGCGGCTGCACGCTTGTTTTTATGCGAAACTTGCGATCCACGGTGCGATTAGCGAACACAGAATGGGATTGACGATATCCAATACGATCAGCGCAAAGGGCGGGAAGATGACCCACGCCACGTTGGAGGGGCCGTACTCGGCAATGACCGCCCGCTCGTTGGCCATGGTGTTGGGTCCGGAGCCAAGTCCCATGCCGATGTGGCCGGCGGCCATGACCGCCGCGTCGTAGTTGCGGCCGCAGGTGTTGAAGGTGACGAAGTAGGCCCACAGGATCATCAGCACGATCTGGGCGGCAAAGATGATGACGAAGGGGCCGAACACGCTGGCCAGCTTGGTCACGTCAATGGTCATCATGGTCATGGCAAGAAACAGATCCAGACAGATGGAGCCGAAGGTCTCGATCTCCTCCTCCCGGAAGTTATAGCTGGTGTGGTCCAGGATATTACGGATGATCACGCCGCCCAGCATACAGCCGATGAAGTAGGGGAATTCGATATAGGGCACTTTGCCGGCAGCAATAGCGATGTAGGAGCCCAGCCCGGCGGAGAGGATGATGACGGCCACGCTGCCCATCAGGGTCTTGGCGTTGAGTGGGGTGACGGTGGTGTCCTTGAGGGTGCTGGCATCCACCTCGTCCTTGTTGCCGGACAATTTGTGCTTTTTAATGAGCGCCCGGGCCACCGGACCGCCCACGAGGCTGGCGAAGATCATGCCGAAGGTGGCACCCATGACGCTGATGACCACGGCATTGTCCGCGCCCAGCTCCTCATACAGGGGAGCGATGGCGCCCGAGGTGCCCACTCCGCCCATCAGGGACAGGGAGCCCAGCCCGATGCCGTGCAGGGGGTGCAGGCCCAGGGGTACGGCCAGAGCGATGCCCACGATGTTCTGGGCAAAAATCAGCCCGATAATGGTAACCGCAATACCCAGGCACAGCTTTGCCCCGCCCTTTTTAATGAGTTTCCAGCTGGCGGTCAAACCCACGCCGGTGAAGAAGATGTCCATGAACCACTCCTTCAGCACGGCCACGTTCCAGTTGACCACCAGAATGTCCGCGCTGCGCAGCAGTCCCAGCGTCAGGCTGACCAGCAGACCGCACACAATCACTCCGGGGATACAATAGGTTTGGAAAAATTTTACCCGCTTTACGATGGCTCTGCCGATCAGTACCACCGCCGCTGCTATGGCGCAGCTTTGCATTACGTCAAAGGATAGTTCGATCACAAGCGTCCCTCCATTTTCTTGCTCCGGCCCGGCCGGGCGACCCGATGGGAAAGGGACGGTGTCCCTCCCGCTCTTGCCCCAGTATATGCGCCCCGTGAGCAGAGTTTGCGTGTGAACTCTCCCTGGAAGGAAAATTTTTAGTGGGGTAAAGGGTAAAAAAACTTGACAATGGGGAGATTTTGGGTATAATGATTAAGCCTGTCTCTATCGAAACGGGTATATTTCCTTGCCTTGCGCTCCGTCGCAAGGCCATATGTCCATAAGGAGGTGCAAAGTAAACATGGCAAAGATCAACGAAAACTACGAGGCTGTCTACATTCTCGACCCCTCCCTGAGCGAAGAGGCGATCGCTTCTCTGATCGCGAAGTTCAAGGGTGTGGTGGAGGCCAACGGCACCGTGTCCGAGATCGACGAGTGGGGCAAGCGCCGTCTGGCCTATCCCATCAACGATCTGATGGAGGGCTACTACGTGCTGATGACCTTCAACGCCGCCGCCGCGATCCCCGCTGAGCTGGATCGTGTGTTCCGCATTACCGAAGGCGTGATGCGCTCCATGATCGTCGCTAAGGGCGAGTAAGGGGAGGCACACTATGCTCAACAAGATCTTCATCATGGGCCGCCTGACCCGCGACCCCGAGCTGCGCCGCACCCAGACGGGTACCAGCGTGGCGTCCTTCTCCCTGGCCGTTGACCGGGACTTCAAGGACAAGTCTACCGGCGAGCGTACCACCGATTTTATCGACGTGGTGGCCTGGCGGCAGACGGGCGAATTTGTCAGCCGCTACTTCACCAAGGGCCGCATGGCCGTGGTGGAGGGACGTCTGCAGATGCGCGAATGGACGGATAAGGAGGGCAACAAGCGCCGCTCCGCTGAGGTCGTGGCCGACAACGTCTATTTCGGCGATTCCCGCCGGGATGGTGAGGGCGGCGGCTATTCCGCCCCCGCTTACGGCTCTGCCCCCGCCGCGGATTACTCCGCGCCGTCCGGCTACTCTGCCCCTGCCGAGGGCAACCAGTTCGCCGAGCTGTCCGGTGACGACGGCGAGCTTCCGTTTTGATCCTTAGCGTTATTTAACGCTTCATCTTTGACCCGAATGGTCTGAAAAAGGAGGTTTTCTCATGGCTATGGAACGTGATAACCGTGCCCCTCGCGGCCGCAAGCGCCGCAAGGTGTGTGCCTTCTGCGTGGAGAAGGTCGAGTGCATCGACTATAAGGACGCCGCCAAGCTGCGCCGCTATGTGTCCGAGCGCTCCAAGATCCTGCCCCGCCGCACCACCGGCACCTGCGCCATGCATCAGCGTCAGCTGACCGAGGCCATCAAGCGCGCCCGTCAGATCGCCCTGCTGGCTTACGTCACCGACTGATCGTGACGACACAAGGACCGCTCCTTTGGGAGCGGTCCTTTTTTGCCCTGTGGCCGGAATAGGGGGCTGCGCCTATGGGAACAATTTGGGGGAAAGGATGTGTTCGTACATGGTAAAGGGCATCAACCGCCAGGTCATCGTGGTCAAATCCCCCGACCCCAAGCTGTTTGAGCAGGCTATTTTTCTGTTGCGGGAGGACGCGTTTTCCGACTCCGGCACCACGCCCGAGCAGGTGATCCGGCAGGCCAGGCAGGCGGCGGACGGCTACCTGCGACGGCACGCCGGATCCGCCCGGACCGGTGGGCGGAGCAGTCCCTCTCTGTGGGGACTGGCCGGAGCGGGGGCGGCCTCCTTGTTCTGGATCAGCGTGCTGTTTTTGCTGTAAGGGGGACAAAAATACAGGAAAGGGCTTGCATTTTCCGGTGGGGCGTGATATAATGCACTCTACGTTCGGGCATTTGCCCGTTTCGACACATGAACTGTCCCTCCGGGATTTGAAAGGAACGATGAAAGATGCTGAAGACTGTTCTGACCGTTGTCCAGGTGGTCCTGTGCCTGATCATGGTTGCCGTTGTTATGCTCCAGTCCGGCAAGAGTGCCGGTCTGTCCGGAGCTATCGCCGGCGGTGCGGATACTTTCCTGGCCAAGAATAAGGCTAAGAGCCTGGATGCCAAGCTGGCCAAGGGCACCAAGTGGGTGTGCGCCGTGTGGCTGGTACTGACTCTAGCCCTGTCCCTGCTCTGATCGCGAATAGGAAACCAGCCTTCGTCCATTGGACGAAGGCTGTTTTGTTTTGCCTATTATGGTTCCGAGTGGTCCCGCAGCCACTGGCGCAGCTGGGCGATGCCCTCCTCGCTGATGGGGAACTGGCCGGTGTGCGCCACTTCGCTCAGTTCATAGCACAGCGGGCCGTACCACAGCTCTACGCTCATTGTCCCGTCAGCGGGGGTAATGCGCCAGCGGGCGTGGTTGCGGCTGCCTGTCCAGAGGTTGCCGTATTCCATGGAGGAAAGGGTGGGGAGAAAAAGCTCTTGTTCCATCGTGGTCTCCTTATCAGTCGAGGTATTATTTTCCCACGCAGAAGCGCTGGAAGATCCGGGCGGTGATGTCTTCCCGGACGGTGCGGCCGGTCAGCTCACCCAGGGCAGACAGAGCGTGTTCCACGTCCACAAGCACCGCGTCGGGGGTGTAGCCCTGCTCCAGTCCGGTTTGGGCCAGACACACCGACTCCAGTGCACGCCGGGCGGCGTCCGCCTGCCGGGCGTTGGTGAGCAGGTCGCCGCAGCTGCCGTGCTCCGAATGAGGCAGCAGATCGGAAACAGCCTGCTCCAGCATGTCCAGACCAGCCCCGGTCCGGGCGCTGAGCGCTACCACGGGCACGCCGGCGGGGAGGGAGGGCAGAGGAGCGGGGTGGGGGGGCAGGTCGGTCTTGCTGCGCACCAGAATGGTGGGAGCAAGGGCTGCGGCCTGCTCCAGTAGCTGAGCATCCTCCGGGGTGAAGGGGAAGGTGCTGTCGTGAAGGTATAGGATCAGAGCAGCCTGCTCCATGGCCTGCCGGCTGCGCAGGATGCCCATGCGCTCCACCGGGTCTTCGCTTTCCCGCAGGCCGGCGGTGTCGGTCAGGCGGAGCAGGGTCCCTCCCAGCCGCAGCCGCTCCTCCACCGTATCCCGGGTGGTGCCGGGTACGTCGGTAACAATGGCACGATCATAGCCAAGCAGGGCATTGAGCAGGGAGGATTTGCCCGCGTTGGGACGGCCGGCGATGGCGCAGGGGATACCGCTGACCAACGCCTGACCCCGGCGATGGGTGGAAAGCAACTGTTCCAGCGACTGACGGGCCTGGTCGAAGGCGGTGAGCATATCCTGGGCGCGGAAGGGATCGATGTCTTCGTCGGGGTAGTCCAGCACTGCGTGGAAGTGGGCCAGCAGGTCCACCAGCCCGGAGTATACTTGGTCCACTCGGCGGCTGAGCACACCTCCAAGCTGACCGGCGGAGTGGAGCACTCCTTCCCGGGTCTGGGCGTCGATGAGATCCACCACCGCCTCGGCCTGGGCCAGATCCAGCCGGCCGTTGAGAAAGGCGCGCTTGGTATACTCCCCCGGCTGTGCCTGGCGGGCGCCCAGGGCAAACAAGAACTCCAGACCCATTTGCAGCACCAGGGGCGCGCCGTGGCAGTGCAGTTCGGCCGTGTCCTCCCCGGTATAGGTGCCGGGGGCGCGGGAGTAGGTACAAAGCACATGGTCGATGCTCTGCCCGCTCAGATCCGACAATTGACCAAAGACCATGGTGCGGGGGGCATGCTCCGCCAGTGGCCTGCCGTCCCTGGCCCGGAACAGGGTCTGCGCCAGCTCAATAGCCCGGGGACCGGACAGGCGCAGGATGCCGATGGCTCCGGGCAGGCCGGTGGCAACGGCGGCAATGGTATCGTGCTCCACGGAAGGTCAGCTCCTTTTGGCGTCCGCGGATGAAACGCGGCGAATGGTTTCCTGCAAAAGAAAGTTTGTGAAATTCGACCTGATTTTTTTCCTTGACAGAGATTATGTTACCCGAAAAGTGAATGAACTGCATACAGCAGGCGACATAATATCCTGTGGAAAACTCGGTGGAAAGTGGGGAAAACCCCTTTGTTTCAAGGCTTTCTTTCGGCTGTTTTCTGTTGCGTAATTTATGGGCAAGAGTGGATAAGGGGTGTCAAAAATTATGTTGCAAAATCCCGGGGGAGACGAGTAAGGAGAGGGGAAATGCAGGAATGCCGTCGTCTCATTTAAGGGACGTATGTTCTGGCGCAAATAGCCCGTGCGGCCTGAATGCCAGAAGCGCCAGCCTGCGCTAAGCCTCTGGTGACGCCGGCGCCGTCGCCGGCGGCAAACAGGCCGGGCAGAGCGGTTTCCAGCTGACTGGACAGCTCCAGTCGGGAGGAGTAGAACTTGACCTCCGCGCCGTAGAGCAGGGTGTCATAGTTGGCCGTGCCGGGCGCGATCTTGTCCAGGGCGTAAATCATTTCGATGATGTCATCCAGCTGCCGCTTGGGCAGGGCCAGAGACAGGTCGCCGGGGACGGCGGCGGTGAGGGTGGGGCGCACGAAGGAGTGGCCCAGCCGGTGCTCGTTGGTGCGGATGCCGGCCACCAGATCACCAAAACGCTGCACCAGCACGCCGCCGGCCAGCATGTTGGACAGGGAGGCGATGTGCTTGCCGTAACGGTAAGGCTGATCGAAGGGGGAGGTGAAGCGGTTGGATACCAGCAGGGCAAAATTCGTGTTCTCACTGCGCAGTGCGGGGTCGGCGTAGGAGTGGCCGTTGACGGTGTTGATCCCCTCCACGTTTTCTGCCACCACGTGACCGTAGGGGTTCATGCAGAAGGTGCGCACCTGGTCGCCGTACTGCTTGGTGCGGTAGACCAGCTTGGATTCGTACACCACATCGGTGATGTGCTCAAATACAGCGGCGGGCAGCTCCACCCTCACGCCGATGTCCACCTGGTTGTTGATCAGCTTGATGCCCAGGGTGCGGCACTGGTCGGCAAACCACTCCGCGCCCGAGCGGCCGGGGGCGGCCAGCAGGAAGCGGCAGGAGAGCTGCTCTCCCTTTTCCAGCGTGAGGCGGAAACCCTCGCCCTCGCGCTCAATGGTGGTCACAGCGGTGTCGAAGCGGAACTCCAGCTTGTCCCGAAGGCCTTCATAGATGTTGGTGAGGATGCGCAGGTTGTTTTCCGTGCCCAGATGCTTGCACCGGGCCTGCAGCAGGTGCAGGTCGTGGGCAAGGGCCCGGCGCTCCAGCTCACGGGCGGCGGGAGTCTGGGTGGAGTAGACCTCGGTGGTGGCCCCGTGGTCCACATTGATGGAGTCCACGTATTCGATCAGCTCCATCACCTGCTCCGGGGGCAAAAAGTCGGTCAGCCAGCCGCCAAACTGGGTGGTGAAGTTGAACTTGCCGTCGGAAAACGCGCCTGCGCCGCCAAAGCCGCACATGGTATGGCACACCTTGCAGTGAATGCATTCCTTTACCTTGCCTGCCACGATGGGGCAGCTACGGCTGTAGATGTCCCGGCCCTGATCCAGGGCGACGACCTTCAGGTCGGGGCGCAGTTTGGACAGCTCGTAGGCGGCGAAGATGCCGGCCTCGCCGCAACCGAGAATGACAACGTCGTAATGGAAACTCATGGTTAAGCTCCTCCAGCACACATAGTTACCTGATTATATCACATTTTGGGCGAAAAGAAAAGCACAGGTGGTCAAACCTGTGCTTTTTGGCAGGAAAGGTGGAGGTCAGCTTTTTTCCTGAAAGCGGAGGCCGCAGCTGCGGCAGGTGACGGTGATCTTTCCCTTGCCCCGGGGCACACGCAGGTATTGGTTGCAGTGGGGGCATTTGAAGTAGCGGTGTTCCTTGTCCCGGGACATGGTGCGCCGCAGGCGCAGCCAGCGCACTGCGGGAGCGGACCACTTGAGAAAGCGGGTGTTTTCCGCCCGGCGGGCGGCAAGGTTGCGGGAAAGGGTGCGCAGCAGCAGAAGGACCGCGGCCGCCAGGGACAGCAGATACAACAGTTGCCAGCCCAGCAGCAGGTGGGCCAGCAGCAGGACCAGATAGGTTACCAGCAGGCATTGGTTGAGCTGGTCGGTGCCGTACCGACCGTACATAAAACGCTGGATCCAGCCGCGCAGCAAGAGCCCCATCTCCTTTCCGGACGAAATATCGCAGTGTTATTATGATAATCCATTCCGCCCCCCAGCGTCAAGGAAGCAATCGTAAACAAAGTGTGAATTGTTCTTGCATACTGTCCAAAAAACCGATATACTGGAAAAAAACGCGGGAGGAAGATTATGAAGCGCATCGACAAGGAGAATTATTATCTGGACATTGCCGAGACGGTGCTGGAGCGCTCCACCTGCCTGCGCCGGTGCTACGGCGCGATCATCGTCCAGCACGACGAGATCATTTCCACCGGCTACAACGGCGCGCCCCGGGGGCGCAAGAATTGTGCCGACCTGAATTTCTGCACCCGAATGAAGATGAACATTCCCTCCGGTGAGCGGTACGAGCTGTGCCGCAGCGTCCATGCCGAGGCCAACTGCATCATTTCCGCCGCCCGCAAGGACACGCTGGATGCCACCTTGTATATGGCCTGCCGGGACCCTCAGACCGGCCAGCTGATCCCCGACTCCACCTCCTGCTCCATGTGCCGCAGACTGATCATCAACGCGGGCATCAAGCGGGTGGTCATTCGTGACACCCCCACCGACTACCGTGTGGTGGACGTGCAGAAGGAATGGATCGATGAGGACGACTCCCTGCCGGAAGAACGGTAAAAAACCAGCCCGACACAACGTGTCGGGCTGGTTTTTTGTCGGTTACAGGATCGGGCAGAAATCAACTATCTCTGCGTTGGGGCCGGTGATATTGAAAAAGCGTACGCCCTTTTCGAAATAGGGCGGGGAGGCGATCTCCGACTCCATGGGGGTATGGCCTGCCGCCGTGACCGCGGTCCGGGCGGCCTCCACGTCGTCCACGTCCAGACTGATGTGATTGATGGCGCCGGCGTGGCCCACCACCGCTTCGGGGGCGGCAATGGGATTCATGTCAGCACTCCTGCTTATTCGAAAGTGAGGGGGTAGGACGTGTCCACAATGTTGATATAGCTCTTACCCACGCCCAGGGACAGGGGCTGTCCGTCGGCGGTGTAGTAGCGAAGGGGGGCGGTGGCAGAGGCTTTTTCCCAGCGGATGGGGATGTATTTGCCTCCGCAGGCGAAGTAGCCGGTGCCTGAGCCGGTGAGCGCGATGTCCTTGCGCCCGGCGGTGTCTCCGGGGATGTTTTTCACGCTGGTGGACACCACCAGCACGTTGGTCACGGCTACCTGCGTATTGGTGTTGCCGTCCACATAGGGCGCACCGTACTCCTCCACCAGATAAGCGCCGGAGGTGGGGTCGTAGCGGAACACGCCGGTCTTGTAGTTGGACCAGCGCAGGGTGATGGTGTGGGCAGTGCTGCCGGCTGCGGGCGTGCCGTCGGCGGTAAAGGTCAGGGGGAGGGTATACCCCTGCTCGTGGGTCTGACGCATCTTGGCAAGAGAGCCGGAGAGCAGCTTCTCAATGCGCTCGGCACTGGTGAGCAGGCTGTGCTCAAAGCCGGCGTTCTTTTTCCGGGCGGCGTCCCGCCAGAACATGGTGCCGCCGTAAGGGCCGTTGACCCCGTCAATGTTGGACACGGAGAGATTCTTGATGGCAGCATAGGCGCCGTCACTTCCGCCGGCGTGGATATAGATGGCATCCAGTCCGGCGGCCATTTCCACGTAGTAGGGCCGGGCGGAGCGCACTGAGCCAAGGGTGCCCACCCCGTCCAGGGACTGGAACACCGCCATCATGCGGGTGATGCCGCCCTCGGCCGGTGCTTCGTAAATCAAGTCGGCCTGGCACACGCCCAGCTGGGGCAGTGCTTTTTTCAGGTTGTTGAGCATAATGGCCACCGGGCGCTTTGCTGACAGGTCGGTGGGCGTTTCCTCTCCGGTCAGGGGGTTGGTGAATACCGGCTCGGGGTCAGGCTCGGACACGGGGGCTAGGGTGGACACTGCCGGGCCCGGCAGGGAGGAGCTTGCGCCACCGGCGGGCGTACTGCAAGCGGACAGCAGCGCAGCGCACAGCACAGCGCACAGGATGGACAGAGCGGTCTTTTTCATCGTGGGTCCTCCTCATATGTAGTGGATTATTCAGGGCTGCAGGGGGAGAATGGCCTCCTTCAGCCGGTCAGCCATGAGCCGGTGGCCCTGGGCGTTGGGGTGCAGCCCGTCCAAAAACAGCTCGTGAATGGGGTTGCCGTTGCGGTCAATAAAATCCCGGGCAAAGTCTACCACCGGCAGCCCAAACACCGAGCAGAACTGCTTGAGCCAGGCGCAGTAGTCCGTCATCTGTCGGGCGGCCTGCTGAAAGTCCACCACTTGCGCCCACTGGCGGGGCGCGTGAATCCAGTCCACAGGCAGGGAGATGCCCACAAAAGGCTCCAGCCCCTCGCCCATAAGACGCTGACACATACCGGCCATGTTGGCCCGGGCCTGTGCGTTGGTGCCGGAAAAGAAGGTGTCATTGCTGCCGCCCATGAGCAGGATGCGGCAGGACAGGCGATCCTCCCGCGCCGCGCCGATCTGGTTGAGCACCTCCGGGCCAAGGCGGGCCATCATGCCGCCGGTGGTATCCCCGTTGATGCCGCGGTTGACCACCTGCCAGCCGGTCTCCTGCTCCACAAGGGTGGTCCAGCGCTTGCTGCGAGGCATGCCAAAGCCAAAGGTCAGACTGTCCCCAAGACAAAACAGTTTCATAAGTATCACCTGCTGTAACCGGAAAAGATACTTTATTATATCATTTTCCCCAGGCAAGGGCAAGGCTTGTGTGGGGGTGGAACGACCTGCCCCAGGGGATATAAAAAACTGCCGGGCATTGCCCGGCAGTTTTTTCAGCGGTTGAGCAGCCAAACGCCGAAGGTGAGGTATACGGCGAAGGTCACCCACAGCAGATAGGGTACCTGCAGCCACGCCGCCGGCTTATCCACCCGGCGAAAACGCAGGATCATCCACAGGATCAGTGCCCACAGGGCCAGAAGCCAGACCAGGGCAAAGAAGTAGGCCTGCAGGTTGAAAAAGACGATGCTCCACAGGAAGTTGAAGACCAGCTGCACCAGAAACAGCAGCAGCCCACGGGAGCGGTTGTTGGATGCGGGGGCAAGATACACCCGCGCGGCGCCGATGCCCATCAGGGCGTACAGGGTGGCCCACACAACGGGGAACACCCAGCTGGGGGGAGACAGGGGAGGCTGCGTCACGGTCTGCTCATACACCTTCATACCTTCCCGGGTCAGCCAGCCGGAGAGGGCACCCACACCTTCGGCAAGCAGCACCCAGAACGCATAGGTTTTCCAGTTGTTTTTCAAGCTCATTTCACATCACCTGTCCATAGCGTATGCCGGACGGGGACGTGTTATACCAAAAACCAGCGCCCTACTTTATGGTAGGGCGCTGGTTTTTTATACGGAATAAATTTTTTTCATCCACTTGCCGCTGCGCAGGCGGAAGAAGCACCAGATGCACTTGATGATCTGGTCGATCTTCAAAAATGTATAGATCCAGAAGGCGGGCCAATGGAACACCAGTCCGGCCAGGAAGCCCAGGGGGATGGAGGCCACCCACAGGAACAGGATGTCACCGGCCATGAGGAATTTCGTATCGCCGCCGGCGCGCAGCACGCCCTTGGTGAGGATGGAACTCATGGACTGGAAGATGACGATGATCAAAATGGCGTCCATCAGGTCCCAGGCGATGGCCTTGGCCTCGGGAGAGACCTGGTAGAAATTGATGATGGGCGCACGCAGCACAAGGATGACCAGGGCGGCAAAGCAACCGATGACAAAGCTCATAAACAAGAAGGCGTAGCCCTGCTTTTGGGCTTTGTCAAAGTCGCCTTCGCCCATGGTGTGGCCGGTGATGATGCTGCTTGCGTTGGACACGCCGGTGGTGAGCACGGAGCTGAGCTGCTGGGTGACCATGGTCACCGAATTGGCGGCCACGAAGGCCTTGCCAATGTGGCCCATGACCATGGAGACCGTGTTGTTGCCCAGGGCCAGCAGGGAGTCGCTGATGAGCACGGGAATGCTGATGCGGATGTATTCGCCCAGCAGATCGCCACAGCGCAGGAACAGGTCCTTCAGCCGGTAGCCGATGCGCCTGTCGGCGCAGAAGAACCAGCCGCAGATGCAGGCAAGCTCAAATACACGGGCGATCAGCGTGCCGAGAGCCGCACCCGCGATCTCCATGCGGGGAGCCCCCAGCTTGCCGAAGATGAACACCCAGTTGAAGAACACGTTGACGAAGAAGGCGGCGATGGAGGTGAACAGGGGGATCTTTACCTGTCCCACACTGCGCAGCACGATGGTGCAGGTGAGGGTCAGACCGGTGCACACATAGGTGGGGATAAGCCAGCGCAGGTAAATGACGCCGTAGTGGATGATGTCCTGTTCCGGGGAATACATACGCATGATGAGGGAGGGGATGAGGACGGTGGCCAGCGTAAACACACCGGCGAAGGACAGCACGATGCGGAGCATGATGGTCACGGACTTTTTCAGACTGTGCAGTTCCTGCATACCCCAATAGCGGGAGGTGAGCACCGACGCGCCCATGCCGATGCCCATACAGCAGATCATGAACAGGTTGATGAATTGCCCGGCCAGAGAGGAGGCGGACAGCTGGGCATCACCCATGCCGCTGAGCATGATGGTGTCCATCAGATTAATGCCCACGGTGATAAGCGACTGCAGGGAAATGGGAACGGCGATGCGAAGCATGCGCAGATACAGCTCTTTGGTGCCCAGGTAGTCGCTGAGCTTGCAGGTAGAAGACATGGCGGGGACTCCTTTGTACCAGGTGGTTATCAGGGGGGTCAGCGAGAGAAAACACCGCCTGTCCGTGGACAGGCGGTGTTTTGAAAACAGGGTATCAGCCCTTCACGGAGCCGATCATAACGCCCTTCTCGAAGAACTTCTGCACGAAGGGGTAAGCGGCGATGATGGGGGCGGAAGAGACCACGATCAGCGCGTACTTGATCAGGTCGGCGGTGCCGACGATCTTGGCCAGCAGTTCAGGGTCCTCGATTTCGGAGGTGTCGATCTTGGAGGCGGCCAGAATGTCGCGCAGCACCATCTGCAGGGGCTGCAGGTTGCGGTCACGCAGGTAGATCATGGCGGAGAAGTAGCTGTTCCAGTGAGCCACCGCGTAGTACAGGGTGACCACGGAGATGACCGCCTTGGACAGGGGCAGCACCACACTCCACAGGGTACGCAGCTCGGAGCAGCCGTCGATGCGGGCGGCCTCGATCAGCTCGCTGGGGATGGAGTTGCGGAAATAGGTGCGGATGATGATCATGTTGTAGGTGCTGATGGCACCGGCCAGGATGATCGCCCAGCGGGTGTTGGTCAGACCCAGATTGGACATCAGCAGGTACTTGGGGATGAGACCGGCGGAGAACATCATGGTGATGGTGAACAGGGTGGTGACCACCTTTTGGCCCTGATAGTTGGGGCGGGACAGGGGGTAAGCAGCCAGGATGGACAGGAACATATTCAGCGCGGTACCCACCACGGTGTAGAAGATGGTGTTGCCAAAGCCGGTCCAAACACTCTTGTAGCCGAAGATGATCTCATAACCGGTGATACAGGGTTCCACAGGCCACAGCAGCACCTGACCGCCGGAAACGGCGTTGCCGGAGGAGAAGGAACAGGAAAGAACATAGATGATGGGGTAACCGACCACCAGCAGCAACAGCACCAGGATGATGTCAGTCAGGGCGTACAGCAGCTTGTCATCCCAGGAGCGGTTGCGCTTGATCTTAATATCTCTTTGCTTATTCTTAGCCATTTTTCTTCCGCTCCTTTCTTAGAACATTCCCTGCTCGCCGTGGGTCAGCTTACGCACGATCCAGTTGACGAAAAGTAGCATAGTGGTGTTGACGACGGAGTTAAACAGGTCGATGGCAGTACCATAGGACATACGCATCTTGCCCAGACCGATCTTGTACACATAGGTGGAAATGACCTCGGAGGTGGACAGGTTCAGGTCGTTCTGCATCAGGTAGACCTTTTCGTAGCCCACGGACATGACCGAGCCAAAACGCAGGATCAGCATGATGGAGATAGTGGGCAGGATGGCGGGCAGGTCCACGTTCAGCACGCGCTTCCAGCGGCTGGCGCCGTCCAGTTCGGCGGCCTCGTGCAGCTCGTGGGACACACCGGCCAGGGCGGCCACATAGATGATGGTGGACCAGCCCATCTGCTGCCACACGCCGGACCACACGTACAGGTGGCGGAAGGCAGCGGCGCTGGCACGGATATCGGGGGCAACACCGATGCCGCCGAACATATGGTAGAAGGTGCCGAACACGCCGGACACAGGGTTCAGGATCTGGTTGACGATACCAACCAGAACCACGGTGGAGATGAAGTGGGGCATGTAAGCCACATTCTGGGTGACCTTCTTGAGCACCTTGCGCTCGCTGACGTGGAGCATCAGGGCCAGGATGATGGGGATGGGGAAGCCCACGAAGATGTTGTACAGGGAGATGGCCAGCGTGTTGACAAGAAGCTGCGTGAAGTTGTGGGCCTGGAAGAATTCAATAAAGTGCTCCAGACCGACCCACTCACTGCCCCAGATACCGGCACGGGGCCTGAAATCACGGAAAGCGATCTGCAGACCGTACATGGGAACATAGTAGAACACTAAGATGTAGACAAGGGGGAGCAGCATCAGCAGATGCAGCTGCCAGTTCTTGCGGCACCGCACACAGAACTTCTGGAAGGAGGTCTGGTTGCGGCTGACTGCCAGCTCGCTGGGGGCGGCAGTCGGGGCTTGCGAGGTTTTCATACGCGAACTTCCTTTCGTGTGTGATGATCCCCTGCGGGGGAGTATTTTTCACGGAGCCTCGGGACCGTCAGCGCTGTGCTTTGGCGGCGGATAAACGACAAAGGCTTGCTCATCCGACCGCCTGACGGTTCAGAAGGTCCGGAATGAAGTTCCCTGCCGGCGGAAAGGCACCGTTGAAAACAAAGGGACAAGTATTTGGGCTTGAAGCAGAATATGTATCACAGTCAGGCGGTATGCCTGAAACAATACCCGGGACAGGACGTGCCAGTCTGTCCGGGCGAAAACTATTGTAACAGAAAATTCACAAAAAGGGAATAGGATTTTTGCGATTTTTGTGCAATAGTAGTTTCCCCGCTCTGCGGATTTCCCTAAGGGGGAACGCCTGTGTGGCGAAAACGACGGACGGCACACGGAAACAGCGGGGCTGTTTTCACTAATATACTAAATCCTGCGGCGGCGTTCGACAACAAGCAATCTGGCAATTTGCCTTGCATTTTCGGAATGAAAACGAAAAAGAGAGCAGGAATGCCAGAATGCGTATTGCAAAATCCGCACGGGGCATCTATAATTAGTGCAAGAACAAGGAACCGCGCGGAAGAAGGTGTGCCCTATGCAAATGAAACAAGCCCTGCAGGCGCTTTTTGCCAGAATGTCCCTGTTTTGGCGCTATTTTTTCCTGTTGGCGGGAGTGGTGCTGGTGTTCCTGGTGTCCCACATGGTGTCCACCCGGCAATTTGGACAGGCGCTGCGCGAGTCCTATATGGGGCAGACCCGGGATAACTTTGAGCAGCGGTGCCAGTCCTTTTCCGGCCAGCTGTTCTTGACCCACTCCCTGCCGGTGTCCATGGAAAATGACAGCTATTATTCCGTGGCTGCGGCAGAACATGCGGCAGACGCTTCCCATATGCTCCAGATGTCCAAGCTGCGCAACTCCTTCACCCTTCAGTGCCTGCTGATGGACTTGCCGGGCGAGAGCTTTATGTATCTGCGCCAGAACGGAGGCTGTATCACCCGCCACCGGTTATTTGAGCAGGTGGACACCTGTTTTAATTCCTACATTATATTTGATGATGCGTCTGTGGATATTTTTGAGGAACTGGAAAATAAGGGGGGACCCCGGGCTTTGCGGCTGCTGCCGGCAACGGATGTGTCGGTGGGCGGAAAGGCGGCGGAGCCGTACCTGCTGCTGTTGGTGCAGGCTACGGGCAAGGAAACCGTATATGGTTTTTTATACCCGGCGGAGTATGTGTATGAGCACTTCCAGATCGGTCAGATGCCCGCGGGGACCAGCTTCAATCTGGTGCACGAGGATGGCACGGTCCTGTGGTCCAGCGGTGAGGCGGCGGAGTCTGCCAACCGGGTCGCCCGCATCAGTTGTGAGCTGCCAGCCCTGTCCTGTACCGCTACCCTGGATATCCCCCATGCCTACTTTGAGCAGACGGTGCGTCAGGCGCAGCTTGCGGCCCGTGTGATTTTTGCCATTTCCGTGTTTATTGGCATTGCCCTGTGCTTTTTGTTCTCCCATCTGAGCGTCAGGCCCTTCCGCCGGCTGATTCGGACCCACGATCTGGAGCGGACGCAAGATCTGCCGGAGAATGAGCTGGCGGCCATCGACCGCTTCTTGCATACCGCCCGGGAACGCAACAGCGCTCTGCGCGGGATGCTGCTGTCCAGCATGCTGGTGCGTGCCTTTTCCGGATTGACCATATCCGAGGACGAATACAACAAGCTGGCTGCCGCATTTCCTCTGTTTAAGCAGGAACTGCGGGCGGCGGTGGTGCGTGACCGCAGTTCCAGCTACACCATTGATGACCACTCCGCCATGGTCAACCGGCTGCGGGACGTGATGCCGGAACGGTTTCTGTGTGAGTACATCAATATGCAGGAGTCCATTCTCCTGCTGCCCGAAGACCCTCGGGCCGTTGAACAGCTGCGGCGGGTGCTGATGGAGCTGAACGAGGACACGGAGCGTGAACTGCGGTTTGTTTGCGGCGTGAGCCTTCCGTTTCTGGGGCTGGGCCAGGTGAGCGCGGCCATTCGGCAGGCCCAATTCTGCGTTCCGGAAGACGGGGAGCAAATGATGGTGCAGGTCATGGAGCAGGGTGCAGACAGTGGTCAGGACAGCCAGCAGGACGAGCTCAGGCAGTTCCAGCAGGCGCTGACGGTGTGGAACCAGAACGAGCTGCTGGCCCGGCTGGACCGAATGGCCGCATTGGTGGGCAAGGGTTCGGGTGCGCCGCCGGAGGAGTTGTTTTACAGCGTGCTGTACCTGCTGCGGGATACGGCGGCTTCCGCTCACTTGCCCTTTGAGGCCTATGAGCATATGGCCTACCAGCACAACGGGTCCCCCGCCTCCAACGTGCTTCGACTCAAGGCGGTGGTCAGCGACCTGTTCCAGAGCCGGGCGGTAGTGCAGCTGACGGACAAGCAGCTTCTGTGTGCGGAGATTGTGCGCTTTGTGGGCGAAAACTTCTCCGACCCCAACCTGTGCATGGCTTCGGTATCCAAACGGTTCTGCGTATCCGAACGGTTCGTGTACAATGCGGTGCTGGAGGGCACAGGTATGAACATGAGTGGTTACCTGGCCAAG
This sequence comes from Lawsonibacter sp., assembly GCA_045579605.1. GTDB lineage: Bacteria > Bacillota > Clostridia > Oscillospirales > Oscillospiraceae > Lawsonibacter. The sequence continues at coordinate 14,833 of JAZNMM010000123.1, read as the reverse complement.
ATCCGCATGCATGAGGCAGCGCGGCTGCTGAGCCAGACCCAGGAGACGGTGGGGGTTATCGCGGAAAAATGCGGCTATCCCGTGGAGAGCACCTTCTACCGCAACTTCAGAAAATATTATCAGATGACCCCGGCGGAATACAAAAGCTCGCTCAGTCATGTGGGCGCAAACGAGAAAGGAACCTGATCCATGAAGAACATTCTCTCCTACGATTCCAAGTTCATGAAAACGCTGGAGCACGTGGCGGACACCATGCTGTTGAATATTCTCTTCCTGCTGTGCTGCCTTCCGGTGTTCCCCATCGGGGCCGCGTGGTGCGGCCTGTTTGCCGGCTGCCGGGCACTGAGCGAGGACACCACGCCCTTCCGCTGCTTCTTCAAGGGCTTTCGCAGCAGCTTCAAGCGGGCTACGCTGGCCTGGGTGATTCTGCTGCCCTTGCTGTTGCTGCTGGCCTATACCGCTTATGCGGTGTGGGTGTTCATGAAAATGAATTTCACCATGGCGCTGTTTACGTTCATTGTGTCTTTGATCGCCCTGGCTACGGCGCTGTGTGTGACCAACATGGTGTTTCTGTTTTACTCCCGGTTCGAGTGCACGCTGCGCCAGCTGCTGAAAAACGGGCTGTTCATGCACCTGAGCCATATGATCCGCAGCACCCTGATGGGCATCGGCTGCTGGTTTCCCGTGATCGCTTTTTTTACGCTGCCTTACCTGTTTGGACAGCTGATCCCCGTGTGGCTGTTCCTCTACTTTGGCGTGGCGGGCAATCTTTCCGTATGGATGATGAAAAGGCCCTTTGCACGGCTGGTGGAACGGATGGAGGGAGAGCAGGAGCCCCAGCCGGCAGAAGCAGAATGATGCGCGTTTATATAACCGTCCCCCGGTCTTGCGACCGGGGGGCGGTTGCTGTTATAATGGAGCAAAGAGAAAGGGGAGAGAGCTGTGGCACGAAAAAACCCGCGTACCGCGCTGATCGCCCGGGCAGTCATCGGGCTGACGGTGGTGCTGTTTTTCTACACCCTGCTGGCTATGGGGCGGGGGACACAGTACAGTTACTATACCGTGGCTTCGGTGATGGTGGAGCTGATGTTTGTCCTGCTGACCGCTTCCACCTATCTGGATATTCTGCGGGCCAGCCGGTCGCACAGAATGTTCGTCCAACTGTTTTTGTGGATGCTGGCCATCGTTACGCTGGGCATGCTGGGTGATGTGTTTGCCTGGGGTGTTGGCATGGAAGGCTTTTTCTGGGCTCCCTTTGCCCGGTGGCTGGGAGCGTTCCTGCGGGACGCCATGGGCTTTCCTCTGATCGTGGTGTACAGCACCTATCTCATCAGCTATATCAACGAAGACAAGCAGGTGCTCAGCCGCTATGCCGGGCTGGTGGGCGGTCTGTGTGCCGACGGTCTGATCCTGGTCATCATTGCTCAGTTTACCGCAGTAAGCAGTACGCAGCCCTGGCGGCTTTGGGATTACCCCTGGCTGTTTCTGTTTTTCCTGGCCCTGCCTATGGCGGTGAACATGGGCATTATCTTCTATTTCCGCCGGGCGCTGACCAACCGCAAAACGGTGTCATTTATCCTGTATGAGCTGCTGGTGCTGGGGGCTGTGGTGGTGGATATTCTGGTGGTGGAGATGACGTTGGCCTATGCGATGGCGGCCTTTGCTTTGCTGCGCATCTATATCAGCGTGCAGCTGGAATATGAAAAGCAGCAGGAGGAACAGCTGGTGCGTCAGCGTATTTCCATCATGCTCAGTCAGATCCAGCCCCACTTCCTGTATAATGTCCTCACCAGCATCCGGGCCCTGTGCCGCATGGCCCCGGCCAGGGCGGAAGAGGCGCTGATGGAGTTTACCAGCTATCTGCGGGCAAACCTGAGCTCCCTGACAGACGAGGAGTGTATCTGCTTTGCCAGAGAGCTGGAGCATACCCGGCATTATGTCCAACTGGAGAAGATGCGCTACGGGGATGATCTGAATGTGGTGTTTGACATCGCCGCAGATCAGTTTTTCCTGCCCTCCCTGACGCTGGAGCCCATTGTGGAGAACGCGGTGCGTCACGGCGTGATGCAGCGGGAGCAGGGTGGGACCATTACCATTCGGACCGCTGCCGGACCGGATGGCTGGCGCATTACGGTGTCGGATGACGGCGTTGGCTTTGATGTGCAGAAAATGGAGGAACAGGGAGGCGACCATGTGGGTATGGCCAGTGTGCGCGAGCGGCTTGCCGCCATGTGCGGCGGTACACTCAGTGTGGACTCCACCCCCGGAGTGGGTACGCAGGTGGAACTGTTTATTCCGGCACAGGGAGGTGAGCAGGTATGAAATTGAGATTTTTGGCCGTGGATGACGAGCGGCTTGCGCTGGCGGATCTGACCAACGCATTGGAGCGGGCCTGTCCGCAGGGAGAGATCAGCGCGTTCACATCTCCCTCCGCGGCGCTTGAGGCGGTGCGGGAAGGGCGCATCGTGCCGGAGGTGGCGTTTCTGGACATCCAGATGCGCGGATGGACGGGCCTTCAGTTGGCTGGGGAGCTGCGCAAGCTGCTGCCCGGGCTGGAGGTGGTCTTTGTCACGGCGTTCCCGCAGTATGCGCTGGACTCCTATGCCCTGCACGCCAGAGGCTACCTGCTCAAGCCCGTTACCGAACAGGGGGTGCGGGAGGAACTGGCCGTGATCAACGGAGCGACCCGAATCGCACAGACAGCAAAAATGCTGCAGGTGAATTGTTTTGGTAATTTTGAGGTGTTCCGGCACGGAAAGCCCCTGATTTTTCCACGGGCCAAATCCAAGGAGTTGTTTGCCTATCTGGTCTGCCGCAGCGGAGCGGGGTGCTCCACCAGAGAGATCGCCGCGGCGCTGTTTGAGGATCGGGAATACGACAGTTCGCTGAAAAATCAGATGGAGACCTTTAAATCCGGCCTTATGAAATGCCTGCGGGAGGCGGGGTGCGAGAACGTGGTGGTCAAAAGCCACAACTCCATCAGCGTGGATCCGGAACTGCTGGATTGTGACTACTACCGTTTTCTGGCCGGAGAGACAAAGGCCGTGACCGCTTTTGCCGGGGAATTTATGAGCCAGTACAGCTGGGCCGAGCTGACAGCGGGGGCGCTTACGCAGGCTTCTTTGGTTGCCCTTGCAGAAAATGAGGGATAACTCCGGGAAAATGCCTGAAAAATGAATGATTGATTTGTTGTCCTTTCGTTGTCCTCGGCGTGCTACAATTCAACTGTAACCGCCAAAAAGGCGGAAAAAGTTACAAGGAGGAGAAAATAATGGAGGAAAACAAAACCCTGCAGCATGAAGAAGGCGCTCTGAAAACCACCAAACTGACCCTGTACGAAGCAGCAGCTATCATTGTGGGTGCGAACATCGGCTCCGGCATTTTGGGCCTGGCCTATTCGTCCCGCCTGGCCGGCTGGCCCATCCTGGTCCTGTGGCTGGTGGTAGCCGGTGTGTTCACCACGTTCTCTATGCTGTACGTGGCCGAGACCGCCCTGCGCACCAAGAAGCCCCTGCAGCTACCCGGTTTGGCCCAAAGATACGTTGGTAAGTTGGGATCAATCCTGATCTTTATCTCGGTGTGTGCCAACTCCATCGGCTGCATGGTGGCCTACACCACCGGCTCGGGCAACATCCTGTGCGAGCTGTTTAATCTGCCCAACTGGGCCGGCAGCCTGATCTTTACCGTTCCCTGCGTCCTGGTCGTCTGGTTGGGCCTGAAGGCCACTGGCCTGTGGGAAAAGTTTGTTTCCACCGGCATGGTCGTTCTGCTGGGCGTTATCATCATCGCCTCCTTCCTGTCCGGCAAGACGGATCCTTCCCGCGTGATGTACAGCAACTGGACCTACGCTGTGCCTCTGCTCAGCAGCGCCATCTTCTGCTACATCGCTCAGTACGCCGTTCCCGAGCTGGCCCGTGGCATGCGCCATGAGCCCAAGAAGCTGCCCGTTGCCATCATCGCCGGCATGTTCATCACCGGCCTGCTGCTGGCCATCGTTCCCTTCGCGGTTCTGTCCCTGACCGGCGCTGAGAACGTTACTCAGGTTGCCACTCTGGCCTGGGGCCAGGCGCTGGGCACCTGGGCTCTGTTCACTGCCAACATCTTCGCCCTGTGCGCCATGATGACCTCTTACTGGGCCGTGGGCGGCTCCATGCTCACCAACATCGTTGATATGTTCAAGCTGAAGGACGAGCATGACAAGAAGACCCGCATCATTGCCATTGCCTGCACCGTCATTCCTCCCTTTATCCTGGCTTACGGCGGCTTTGTCAGCTTCGTGGACGCCATCGGCTGGGCCGGTACCTTCGGCGGCGTGATCATGTCCATTATTCCCGTTCTTATGGTCAACAAGGCCCGCAAGACCGGCGACATCGAGCCCGAGTGGAAGTGCGGCTGGTATGCCCATCCCGCGGTTCAGACCACCATCATCGTGGTCTTCGGCGCGGCGGCCATCTACTTCATTTGCTCCATGTTCGGCATTCTGCCTGCGGGCTGGTAATGCTGGGAAAGGACGGTAATCCCTATGCGTGTTATCCCGAAAGATAAAGTCATCTTCCACTTCAACACCACCAACAAGGCAAACTATACCGTCCGGGACGGCGAGGTGTTCTGGGTGGAAGCGGATGACTGCTACTCCGGCCAGATCACCGATGCCAGCGTCAAGCGTACAGACATCGACATCAGCATCATGGACTGTGCGGTGGGCCCCATTGACGTGGAGGGCGCCGAGCCCGGCGATACCCTGTGCGTGGAGGTCATGGCAATTGACCTTGCCGACCACGGCATCATGGTCACTAACTGCGGCCTGGGCGTTCTTGGCGACCGGATCACCGAGCCGGATACCAAGATCATCCCCGTGCACGACGGCTTTGCCCACTTCTCTGACACCATCAAGATCCCCCTCACTCCCATGATCGGCGTGATGGGCGTGGCCCCTAAGTCCGGCGAGATCCACTGTGCCGTTCCTGATGATCACGGCGCCAACATGGATACCAAGCTGGTCAAGGTGGGCTCCCGGGTCTATTTCCCCGTGGCACAAAAGGGCGCGGGGCTGGCTGTGGGCGATATGCACGCCTGCATGGGTGATGGTGAGCTGTCCGGTACCGGCATCGAGATCGCGGGCCGGATGTGTCTGAAGGTCACCGTTTACAAGGACCGTCCCATTGAGCGGCCCGTCATCGAGACGTATGACGGCATCTACTTCCTGGCCTCCCGTCCCACGCTGGACGAGAGCATCAAGGTGGCCACCTCCGATGTGGTGGACTTCTTGATGAAGAAGCTGGACCTGAATTTCCCCGATGCCTATCGCCTGATGAGTGCCACCTGTGACGCTCAGATCTGCGAAGTGGTGGACGACAACGTTACCGTCCGTCTCCATTGTCCCAAGTTTGATACCCGTATTCAGACACTGTAATACAGTGTGCAGTTTCTCTCCCTCCGTCCGCCCCCGGCCTTATGGTCGGGGGCGGAGCCTTTCAAAAAACAGCACGGCCGGCTTTGCCGGGCGGGCGGTTTTGGTTTATATTGCTTTAGTCCAAATGCTCCATCATCTTCAGCACACGGCGTACTGCGGCCGGCACAGCGCCCCGGTTAACTTCGCCGTCAGCAATGGCCTTGGGGAAATCGTAGTTTTTGTGGGCGTCCGCGTAGAAGGGGGTGATCAGGCCGGGCACTGCCTTCCGGTGTGGTCGATGGTATAATCGCCGGTGAGGATGAGTTGGGAGACAGGCACAAAAGTGTAGCCCTCCTGCAAAAGGGATTCAATAATGCCGGGCAGAGCCTCTGGGGTGTGCTTGGCGGCGTTGTGGAACAGGACGATGGAGCCGGGGCATACCTTGGAAGTGACTCGCTTGGTGATGTCCGGGGCGGACAGGTCCTTCCAGTCCAGACTGTCCACATCCCATTGAATGGGCTCCATGTCCATGGCGCGAATGGCCCGGATGGAGTTGTCATCATAATCTCCGTAGGGCGGGCGCATGAGGGTGGGCCGCACACCGGTGACCGCCTCGATTTTATCGTTGCAGGCGTTGAGATCATCGGTGATCTGCTGGGCGGACAGCTGGGGCAGGTGGGCGTGGGTGTTGGAGTGGTTCATGATCTCGTGGCCGGCATCGTGCAGAGCCTTTACCGACTCCGGGTAGCGGTCCACCCAGTCTCCCACCACAAAAAAAGTTGCCTTCACGTTGTACCGGTCCAGAATATCGATCAGCTGCTGCGTGTCCTCGTTGCCCCAAGCTGCGTCAAAACTGATCGACAGCATCTTCTGGTCCCGCTGCACGCAGTAAATGGGCAGCTGACGGGGGGTGGCGGCGGTGTTGACTGCGGCGGGATAGTTGACCAGCCCCAGGATCGCCGCCCCCAGAAGAGCACAGCAGCCGGCAGTCCACCAACGTTTTTTTACCAGTATCACGCGCATGGAGCGCTGTTTCCAGAACATACTACCGACCTCCGTTTTCATCTTCTCTGGAGTATATGAGCCCGGGGCGGAAAACAGACGTGGGTGGGCAGAAAAAAGGAGTTTGCCTTTTATCTGCGGGTATGCTACAATCCACATTGAGAGAAATAAGACGCTGCGCCTTCGGGCGTGGAACGGGAGGACGCCGCTGTGGAGATACAGCAGACCATTGAACAGATCTGCCGGTCATTTCGCATCGAGGGTGACTTTCTGCGTGCGGAACAGATCAAAAACGGGAACATCAACCAGACCTATAAGGTGACGTTTCTCGTTCCGGAAGGATACGAGAAGTCTTTTCTGGTGCAGCGGGTGAACACCTATGTGTTCCGCCAACCGGAACAGTTGATGGACAACGCCGATCGGGTCACCGAGCATATCCGGGCAAAAAAACGCGGACAGATCGCACTGCACTATCATCACACCAGCCAGCGCAAAACCTATGCCTATGACGAGCAGGGCGGGTTTTGGCGCATGAGCAACTACATTCCCTCGGTCACCTACAATGCCAGCTCCGACCCCGCCGTGCTGCGGGAAGCGGGGGCTGCCTTTGGCGCGTTTCAGCGGGATCTGGTCGATTTTCCCGCGGGTGAACTGTACGAAACCATTCCCGATTTTCACAACACGCCCAAGCGCCTGCAGGCGCTGTTCCACCACGCCGAACAAGACCCGGTGGGGCGGGTGGCGCAGGTGCGGGATGAGTTGGACTATATCGCCCGCGTGCGGGAGAAAGCGGAGCGGCTGACCCGGCTTTGGGAGCAGGGGAAGCTGCCTCTGCGGGTGACGCACAACGACACCAAGATCAACAATGTCCTCTTTGACCGGCAGGGAAAGCACGCTGTGGTGGTCATTGACCTAGACACCGTGATGCCCGGGCTGGTGGGACACGACTTTGGCGACGGCGTGCGCTTTTGTGCCAATGTGGTGGAGGAGGACTGTCCTGACAGCGAAAAGGCTTGCTGTGATCTGGAGCGGTTCCGCGCCTTTGCCCAGGGATTTTTGGAGCAGACGGGGCAGACGCTGACCGACCTGGAACGGGAAACGCTGGCCCTGAGCGCCTTTGCCCTGACGGTAGAACTGGCGGCTCGCTTTCTGGACGACTACATCATGGGTGACGTGTATTTTAAACTCAACTACCCGGAGCACAATCTGGTGCGTACCCGCTGTCAGCTGGCGCTGGCCAGAGATATGGAGGCCAAGCTGGAGCGGATGCAGGCCATTGTGGACGAATGCGTGCGGGCAAGGGAGAAGGGACGGATACCATGACAGCATTTTTCCAGACGTTTGGGCGAACAAACGGCTCGCTCCAGCCAAGAAGATCGTGGTAAAAGGGAAGATGTAACACAACGCCCCCGGTTCCAAATGGAACCGGGGGCGCGTTCTGTTTGGTGGGTCATTCGTCGTCGCCGACCGGGAGGGCGGCGGGAACGTCCATGCCCAGAGCTTCCCGGGCGAACTTGGCAAAGGGGAAGTTCATCAGCCAGATGGCGGCGGTGGACACCACCGAGAAGTAAAAGAACACAAACACGGGCAGCAGCGGCATCAGCACAGCGGTGGCGGCCGGGAAGAAGATGATGGACACAGGGGCCCAGGTCAGCAGGGCGATGAGGGTGGAGCGCAGGGGATAGCTTAAATACAGCACGCCACCGTGGCGCAGCAGCTGAAGCACCGTGGCCTCGAACCGGGAGTAGAAGAGAAACACGGTGGTGGTAAGGCCCAGCAGCAGCAGGGAGAAGAGCACGGACAGGATCAGTGCCGGCAGGGCGGCGGGCTGGAAGTAGTAGATAATGCTCACAGTGTTGAACAGCAGCAGGGCGTTCAGGGGCAGCAGAAAGATCCACACCAGTGTGGCTCGCAAAAAGCTGGAGCGGAAGGTCTTGAAGAAGGCGCGAAAGCACGGCTCTTTTTTGACCATGGCCCGCAGACCGGCGTACAGCGCCGTCAGCGATGCGCCCATGGTCAGCACGGGCAGGCTGAACAGCAGGAACATGAGGTTGAGGACCACGGCCTGCACGCCGGTCTCCATAATGGAGAGAAACACGGATCGTCCTTTTTCTTTCATTGGGAAACTCCTTTCCCCGGCGGCGCCGGGATCAGCATGGCTTTCCTGTATTATAATGGACAACAGGAAAAAAGGCTATAGGAAATTGAAAATTGACGGTGGTTTTTGGGCAAGGGGAGCGTTCACAGAATATTTGCTACGTTAACAAATCGTTCACTTGCCTTTTGCGGTGTCAGCGGATATACTCAAAGGGAACATAGAAAAGGGAGATTTTGCATATGAGATCCGATCGTGACCGCGCCAAAGCCAAAGCCCTGTTTGCCCAAATGTCCCCCGAGGAGAAACGGGCGCATATCCTGCGCTACTACTGGCCCCATATGGTGACCGGTGTAGTGCTGCTGGTGGTGTGCGTGGTGTTCGCCATGAATTGGTACCACAGCGCCCAGACAAAAAATTATGTCTATGTGGGCATTCAGCAGGAATACTATGAGGCGTTGCAGCCCCGGGTGGAGCAGATCGCCAGGGACGCCGGCTGGCCGGAAGGGCTGAACTATATGGCCTACCCCAGTGCAGGCTCCGCCGACGGGATGGGAAGCCTGCAGATATCCATGTATCTGACGGCCGACCAGCTGGACGCGGCCGTGTGTGACGAGTGGACCACCGACCTGCTGGTGCAGGATGAAACCATGCTCTGCCAAGCCTACCCCCTTGAGGAAACCGCGCTGGGACAGGGCTACAGCGCCGAAGAGCCGCTGTTTCTGGTCACCTTTGCACAGACCGCCCGGGGCGAGAAGGCGGCGCAGTTCCAGGCGCTGCTGACCGGCCCCTCGCTCCTGCGGTCAAATTAAACAAATCGGCACAGGAAAACCGTAAAAAACGACGAAAGTTAGTACACGACCGGGGGTGCGCTTGACAAGTACCCCTGGTTGTATTAAACTACCAATGGTGTCTTGCGGCTTTGCGCCGTGACACCAGCGCACACCCGCAAAGCGGGGTGCGACCTCAAATCAGGCTGGCCGCCCCTACTCCATTTCTATAGAGGCGCCCGGACCGTAAATGAAGGAGGAAAATCCGCCGACCGGCGGTGCGGCAGTGTGGAGACCTGTCGTAATGTGTTCAGGGCCGCTCCCTGTTCACGAGGGGACCTCTGCGGAGGCAGGATCCCTGCGGTCAAGAATTATGGCAACTGTTACCCTAAAGAAGCTCAAGAAGATCTATGAAGGTGGTTTCGAGGCCGTTCACGCCTTCGACCTGGACATCGCCGACAAGGAATTTATCGTTCTGGTCGGTCCTCCCGGCTGCGGTAAGTCCACCACCCTGCGTATGATCGCCGGTCTGGAGGAGATCTCCGACGGCGAGCTGTACATCGGTGAGCGCCTGGTCAACGACGTGGAGCCCAAGGACCGCGACATCGCCATGGTGTTCCAGAGCTACGCTCTGTATCCCCACATGACTGTGTATGACAACATGGCCTTCGCCCTGAAGCTGCGCAAGCTGCCCAAGGAGGAGATCGACCGCAAGGTGCAGGAAGCTGCCCGTATCCTGGAGATCACCGAGCTGCTGGACCGCAAGCCCAAGGCTCTGTCCGGCGGTCAGCGTCAGCGCGTGGCCATCGGCCGTGCCATTGTGCGTGAGCCTCAGGTCTTCCTGATGGACGAGCCTCTGTCCAACCTGGACGCCAAGCTGCGTAACGCCATGCGTGCTGAGATCATCAAGCTGCGCAAGCGTATCGACACCACCTTTATCTACGTTACCCACGACCAGACCGAGGCTATGACCCTGGGTGACCGCATCGTCATCATGAAGGACGGCTGGGTCATGCAGATCGGCACTCCTCAGGAAGTGTTCGACCATCCCGCCAACCTGTTCGTGGCCACCTTCATCGGCGCGCCCCAGATGAACCTGTTTGACGCCAAGCTGGTCAAGGCCGGCACCGGCTACAACGTGGAAGTGGGCGGCGCTACCATCGCCGTTACCGCCGAGCAGGCTGCCAAGCTGGCTGCCGACGGCGTGGGCGACATGGACATCAAGCTGGGCATCCGTCCTGAGCACATCCAGCTCAAGGCTGAGGGTGCCGACGTGATCCGCGGTGTGGTGGACGTGTCCGAGATGATGGGCTCTGCCATCCACCTGCACGTCAATGCCGCCGGCAAGGACATCATCCTGATCGTCCAGACCGCCGACCTGGATAAGGAGCTGCGCGCGGGCTTCGCTTACGGCGCTGAGATCGGCTTCACCTTCCGTGCCGACCTGATGCATATGTTCAACCCCGAGACCGAGCAGAACCTGATCTGATCTGGTTAACAAAAATCCCCGGAAACAACCGTTTCCGGGGATTTTTTATGTTTGGGGGAGGTTATTAAGCTGGCTGCGTGCAGTGGGCGAGGAACCAGCGAAAGACGGCCCCACCGTCCACTGTGTCCGGGCGAAGGTGCGCTCCGGCCATGCGCTCGGGGTGGAACTGCACGCCCAGAACAGGCGTGCCCGGCAGTTCTATGGCCTCTACCACCCCGGCCTCGGAGCGGGCGGTGACGGCAAGGTCCTTGCCGGGCATATCCACCGCCTGATGGTGTGCGCTGTTCACGGGGAACAGGGGGCCGTACAGGGCGTGGAGAATACTGCCCTCCTGGGCATGGACGGGATGTACCTTGTCGGCTTCGAGCCTGCGGTGAAACAGGTTGAGATGCTCGCCCAGATCCTGCACCAGCGTGCCGCCCAGGGCCACGTTGAGCACCTGACAGCCCCGGCAGATGGCCAGAATGGGTTTTCCGGCGGCTATGTAGGCCTTCACAAGGGCCAGCTCCGCCTGGTCACGCGACGGGTCAGGGAGGAGTGAGCCGCGGTCCTCGTGACCGTAGCGCCAGGGCTCCATGTCGCCGCCGCCGGTGAGCAGGAGACCGTTAAAGGACAGGTCTACCTCCGGACAGTAGCGGGTGACAAAGTCGCCGCCTGCCGCTCGGACGGCATTTTCGTAGTTGAGGGCCGCTTCCGGCCTGGCCGTGGCGGCAGAAATGAGGATACGAGGGAGCATAGGATCACCCTTCCAAAACAGAATGAGAATAAAAAAACGACAGATTTCATTCGAAATCTGTCGTTTTATGGAGCGAGTGACGAGGCTCGAACTCGCTACCTCCACCTTGGCAAGGTGGCGCTCTACCAGATGAGCTACACTCGCAACAGCGAATTGTATTATAGCATAAATACCGGCGCTGTCAACCCCCTTTTTGAAAAACCGCGAAAATTTTCAGGACAAAGGAAACACCCGGCTGTCCCAAGGGACAGCCGGGCGTGGTTGACTCAGTAGCCCAGCTCCTCGTCCACGAGGATCACCTCGTAGGCCGCGCCGCCGGGCTTGCGCCACAGGACGGTGAGGGCGTTGCAGATGCGCTCGGGGCTCTTGCAGTTGTGACACTTCAACTCGCCTTTGGCGCAGGGGGTATTCTTGTTCAGTCGGCGAGCGTTGAGGGGGGCGGCCACGTTTCGGGCCCGGAACAGGGCGGAGTCATAGTCCGGGGCGACCTTGTTGGCGCCGATGACGAAGAACACCTTCTTGTGGCCGAACAGGCTCTCGGACACCCGGTTGCACACGCCGTCGATGTTGATCAGCTCACCCGTTTCCGCCACGCCGTTGACGGAGGTGATGTACACGTCCGCCCCCGTGGCATCGGCGGGGGTGTTGCCCTTCCAGTGCCAGAAGACGGTATTGTGCTCGGACAGGGACTCGTACAGGCCCAGGTCAGCCAGGGTGGTAGAGCCGCCAAAGGCTACCGTGGTGCCATCCAGCTGGGTGTTGAGGAAGTCAGCGGCCTGCTTGCCGGTGGCGAAGCGGGTGACGGCAAAGCCGTTGCTCTCGAGATTTTTGCTCAGTCGTTCCATATTAGGCATAATCGTTCCTCCTTTTTATTACAGCAAAGACATTTGCTCCTCACCCCGGTCCACGTCCTTGAGCAGGGCACCGGCGATGGGCAGGGAGCGGGCCCGGTAACGGGCGGCGTTGACGATGGCGGTATCCGCCAGAGGCTGAACAGCCTCCAGTCTGTATTTGGGCTTGAGGGTCATGACACCTACGCCCTGAGTGGAGCGGGTGGACTTGGGGTTGAGGACGGCGGTGTGGAAGACAAGACACCGGCCCTCGGTGGAGCGCAACGCCAGCTCCATGTCCTCCCGAAGAAGGAAGGCGGCCACCAGCGGGGACTTGTCTGAGTATGCGCCGGTGAGCTTGCGCCGCCGGGTCTGGGTCTGGTAGGCGGACAGCTCCACCCGGGCGGCCTTGCCGTTTTCAAAGAAGAACAGCAGGTGGCCGGAGTAGTCCCCGGGAATACAGGCCCACAGCACCTTTTCCTCCGGATCCATGCCCAGCTTGGAAGGAAGGTAGTCGCCCAGCACGCTGGCTTTGGTGTCGGAAAAGTCGCTCAGGCGGGTCTTATAGCACTGCTGACGGTCGGTGAACACCATCAGCTCGTCCCGGTTGGAGGCCTCCCACTGCTGGGCAGGGCCGTCTCCTTCCTTGTACTTCTGCTCGGAGCTCATGCGCAGGGACTGGGGGGTGATTTTTTTCAGATAGCCCTCCCGGGACAGGAACAGGTGCACCGGGTAGTCGGGCACTTCCGGCGCGGCCTCAAAGACCTCCTCCACTTCGTGCTCGTAGATGATGTCGGTGCGCCGGGGCTGGGCGTATTTCTTTTTCACCTCTTCCAGCTCGCCGGTGATGATCTTTTTGATGCGCCGGGGGTTGTTGATGATGTCCTGCAGGTCGGCGATCTCATCCTCCAGCGTGTCCACCTCCCGGGTGCGCTTGAGGATGTATTCCTTGTTGATGTTGCGCAGGCGGATGTCAGCCACAAATTCCGCCTGGACCTGGTCGATGCCAAAACCGATCATCAGGTTGGGGATGACCTCCGCGTCCTCCTCCGTCTCCCGGATGATCTTGATGGCCCGGTCGATGTCCAGCAGGATGCGGCGCAGGCCCTTGAGCAGGTGGAGCTTCTCCTGCTTTTTGGTCATGGTGAAGTGGGTGCGCCGGCGCACGCCGTCCATGCGCCATGCCGTCCACTCCTCCAAAATCTGGCCCACGCCCAGCACGCAGGGAGTGCCGGCGATGAGGATGTTGAAGTTGCAGGAGAAGGAGTCCATCAGGGGGGTGGAACGGAACAGCCGGGCCATGAGCTTGTCCGGGTCACTGCCCCGCTTGAGGTCAATGGTCAGCTTCAGGCCGGACAGGTCGGTTTCGTCCCGAATATCGTTGATCTCCCGCGCCTTGCCCGCCTTCATCAGCTCGGTCACCTTGTCGATGATGGCCTCGGCGGTGGTGGTGTAGGGGATCTCAAAGATCTCAATGAGGTTTTCGCCCTTCACATAGCGCCACTTGGCCCGCACCTTGAAGGAGCCCCGTCCGGTGCGGTAAATTTCGCTCAATGCGGCGGCGTCGTACAACAGCTCGCCGCCGGTGGGGAAGTCGGGGGCCTTCAGGGTGGAGAGAATGTCGTGGCTGGGGTCCTTGAGATAGGCGATGGTGGTGTCACACACCTCGGCAAGGTTGAAGCCGCACAGGTTGCTGGCCATACCCACGGCGATGCCCTGGTTGGCCGCCACCAGTACGTTGGGGAAGGTGGTGGGGAGCAGGGACGGTTCCTGCATGGTGCCGTCGTAGTTGTCCACAAAGTCCACCGCGTCCTGGTCGATGTCCCGGAAGAATTCGTTGGTGATGGCGTCCAGCTTGGCCTCGGTATACCGGGGTGCGGCCCAGGCCATGTCCCGGGAATAGACCTTGCCGAAGTTGCCCTTGGACTCCACCAGCGGGTGGAGCAGAGCGCCGTAGCCCCGGCTCAGACGCACCATGGTGTCGTAGATGGCCGCGTCACCGTGGGGGTTGAGCTTCATGGTCTGGCCCACGATATTGGCGCTCTTGGTCAGCTTGCCGGAAAGCAGTTTCATCTGGTACATGGTGTAGAGAAGTTTGCGGTGGCTGGGCTTGAAGCCGTCGATCTCCGGAATGGCGCGGGAGACGATGACGGACATGGCATAGGGCATATAGTTTAGCTCCAGCGTCTGGGTGATGGGCTGTTCCAGCACCTCGGAGCGCAGGCCCATGACGTTGGGGTTGATCGCGCGCTTTGTCCCCTCCTGCGGGGCTTTTTTCTTTGCCATCGGTATCAGTCCTTTTCTCTAATGGGAGTGGGTCAGCCTTCCTGAGGGGCGTATTGCCGGCCAAAGGGGGTGGCGGCAAGGCCGCCCTTGCCCGTTTCCCGCAGGGTGTGGGGGAGGGAGCGGCCCACTTCGGCCATGGCGTCCAGCACCTGGTCAGGGGGCACGCGGCTTCGGATGCCGGCCAGAGCCATCTGGGCGGCAGACAGGGCGTCCATGGCGCCGATGACGTTGCG
>JAZNMM010000122.1:0-8709 GCA_045579605.1 Lawsonibacter sp. | reverse complement strand
CCCTTTTCTATAGTATACCGCGTTGTACCGCAAGATACAATCGGTCCGTCTTTACATATGGTCCAGCAGGGACTTGTAAAACTCGCAGTAATCTCCCCGCTTCCGGCTGGTGAACTCGATGGCCTCCCGGGGATGGCGGTTAAGCTGGCCGGTAAACATATACTGCAGGTCAAAACCCCACACGATGCCCTGCTGGCGCAGAGGCACCATGTGCTTTTCAATAAAGGTGAGAATGCTGTACAGATTGTACTTTGGATTCTTCAAAAAGCCCAGCAGCAGCTCCGTTGCGCAGTTGCCCGCCCCCCGGCCCATGCCCTGCACCGTGGCATCCAGATAGGACACACCATAGGACAGGGTCTCAATGGTATTGGCGAAGGCCAGGCTCTGGTTGTTGTGGGCGTGGAAGCCCACCCGCTTGCCCGCCTTGTCCGCCGCTGCCACGTACACCTTGGCAAGCTCCGAGGCGTTCTCGGGGAAGAACGCACCGTAGCTGTCCACCAGATAGATCACATCCACGCTGGACCGGCACAGCATCTCCAGTGCCGCCTGGATCTGCTCGGAGCTGGCCTGGGTAACCGCCATGATGTTGCAGGCGGTCTCATAACCCAGCCCATGCAGATATTCAATCATCTCGATCGCCGCAGGGATCTGGTGGATATATGCGGCCACCCGCACCAGATCCACCACACTCTCACTCTTGGGCAGAAAGTCCGTCTTATAGTCACACCGACCCACATCGGCCATCACGGCGATCTTCATGTCGGAGATATTGCTGCCTACAATGGCTCGCAGATCCTCCTCCCTGCAGAACTTCCACTTGCCGAACTTACTCTCGTCAAACTGCTCCCGGCTGGCCCGGTAGCCAAACTCCATATAATCTACACCGCTCTTGATATTGGTCTTATACAGCTCGGTGACGAATTCATCGGTAAATTCAAAATTGTTGCACAGTCCGCCGTCCCGAATGGTGGCGTCCAGCAGCTTCACGTCCTCCCGGACGCTCATCAGGTTGCCCCTTCTCATATGCGTTTCCTCCTCGAAGAGCTTCAATGCTTTAAAGCGTAATCTGTATTATACCACACTTTTTTTAAATTGCAAGGAGGCAATCCTTTTCCCCAGAAAAAGGCGCGGACACCGGGTGTCCGCGCCTTTTATGGTATCAGCCCAGTTAGGCCTTTTTCACTGCCTCATTGTGCAGCAGCTCGTCGCCGGACACACCGGAGCCGTAGGAGCCCAGAACGATGGCCACGTCCTTGGCCACCAGATCGGAGGCGGCGGTGGGAGACTTGTCGGTGGAGGAGCCGTTGTCGGCAATCTCCAGCTTGACCTGATAGGTCACGCCGTTGACCTCAACGGAGGGAGTCTCCTGGTTGGCATACTGGATGCCCAGTGTCTCCTTCTTGCCGCCGGAGGCAGAGTCGCCGGAAGCGGGCTCAAACACACCGATTTTGATTACCTTTTCGGCAGAAAATACAAGGGTATCCTGCGGAAATTTCAAATTTCTTTCCCCTTACAAACCAACCGGGGCGCGGCAACCGCCGCGCCCCACCGGAAGGAAATTCAGTTCTCGTCTTCGATCAGGCCGTAACCGCCGTCGTTGCGCTTATACACCACGGCGAACGCACCTCCTGCCGCCTCGTCCTTAAAGGCGTAGAAGCTGTGGCTGAGCAGGTTCATCTGAAGGATGGCCTCGTCCCGGGTCATGGGCTTGATGGGGAAGGTCTTGGTGCGCACAATGTCGTACTCCCCCTCCTCCGCCACAGGGACAAAAGAGCTCTCCTCATCCACGCTTCGTTCAAAGGCCCCCTGACGCAGGCGCTTCTCCAGCCGAGTCTTGTTCTTGCGGATCTGCCGTTCCAGCATGGTCACGGCGGAGTCGATGGAAGCGAACATATCCGAGGTGCTCTCCGACACGCGCAGGATCGTACTGCCGGACCGAATGGTGATCTCCACCTTGTTTCGGTCCTTCTCCACGCTGAATGTGACAGCTGCGGCGGCGTCCTCCCGGAAGTAACGGTCCAGCTTGCCCACCTTCTTCTCGGCATAGGCGTGGACAGACTTGGGCAGGTTGATCTTTTTGTCGGTAAACGTAAACTTCATGCGTGTCAGCTCCTTTCACCCCGATCGGGGCGGGTGTGGGTTTGCAGAGGCCTCCGCCTCTGCTGCTAACAGTATACCACAGCCTCTGCATCTTTGCACTATCTTTTTGTTGATTTTTTGAAAATATCTCGTTTTACTCCGTCGTTCCCTGTTCATTTTGACGACACCCCACTGCCAACCTTCGACAAAGGCTCCCATTGACGTTTGTGGAAAAATATGGTATCTTATAGTGGCAGCTCAACCAATGCGCAGCGCGCAATCAGTTCATTCTATTCTCCTGGCATGGAACGCCCCCGGGGCGTTCTTTTTTTTGCACAAGAAAACCGCACCGTTGGGCTGCGGAGCCCAACGGTGCGGTTTTGTTCGCTTGCTCAACGGCGGCCACCGCCGCGGCGGGAGCTGCCCTTCTTTTCGATGTAGCGCAGCTCGGACAGCTTGCTGTCCGAAGACTGCATAAACTGCTTGAGCCGGTCTTCAAAATCCATGTTCTGGCTGCCGGCAGGGGCAGCAGGACGGGGCGTATAACCACCGTTACGGGGCGCAGGAGCGCTGCCTGCGCCAAAGCTACGGGCAGGACGACCCCCGGCCGCGGGCGCGCCGGCCGGACGGGCAGGCGGATCCATGGCCTTTTTGATGGACAGGTTGATCCGGTTGGACTCATCGATGCCGATGACCTTGACCTTGACCTCCTGCCCCTCCTGCAGAAATTCAGATACCTCATTCACATAGGAATAGGCGATCTCGGAGATATGTACCAGACCGGACTTCCCTCCGGGCAGGGACACAAACGCTCCGAACTTTGTGATACCGGTTACTTTCCCCTCTACGACAGAACCTACACCAAACTCCATAATTGACCGACAAATCCTCCTTGTAAAGTAAACGCTGCAAACGGGTCAGCCGGCCACGTCCACGAACAGCTTTTCGTCCGTTTTGACATACCCCTTGTCCCGGGC
The DNA here is from genome assembly GCA_045579605.1 of Lawsonibacter sp. GTDB lineage: Bacteria > Bacillota > Clostridia > Oscillospirales > Oscillospiraceae > Lawsonibacter. The sequence continues at coordinate 5,653 of JAZNMM010000122.1, read as the reverse complement.
CACCGATTCCAGCACCCCCGGGTCATCCTTGTTTGCGATGGCGTCGGACAGCTGGGAATTTTCCTGCTTGACCTGAGCCACCTGGTGGGTGAGCCGACTTTGCTCCTGCTCGCCGGACTGGATCTTTGCCCGCACGTCCAGCAGACGCACCGCCAGCACGATGAACAAAGCCAACAGAACGAGTTTGGTCAAAAAACCGGTTTTTTTGAACTTCACCCGTTCCACCTCCGTCCATTCGATCCAGCCGATCCCGGCGCACCGCAGCCATTTCCTTTGACAGCGTCTTTATTCTATACCATTTGCGCCCATAAGAAAAGGTGTTTTTTACAAAATTTTTAATTTTTTTCACCAGGAAAAACAGCCCTTTCATGGGCATTAGTGCCAAATTGAGCAGGGTGTGGACCACATCGGCCAGAAAGTAGCCCACCCGCAGCAGTCCGCAGCTGAACAGCCGGAAGTAGGCCACACCCCCCAGCATCACGCCGAACACGCCGTACAAACGAATGCGCCCGCCCCAGGCCCATTGGGACCACACAAACAGCGCCACCGTCACACTCACCCAGAACAGCAGGTCCAGCACTCCGCCCAGCACAGGCAGGCGGATGCGCACGCGCAGGATCCGCAGCAGGTCGTACAGCACCCCCAGCAGCAGGCCCAGCAGCAGCGCCTGCACCAGTGCCCCACCCTGCCCGGAAACGTCCGCAGCCACTTCAGCCGAACAGCCGGGCCAGCAACCCGGTGCGGCCCGGTCCGTCGTCCTCATAGGTCAGGCTGTCCACCTGTCCCTCCAGCCGCAATTCCCCTCCGTCCAGACTCAGCTGCTCGATGTGCAGTCCATCCCCACGCACCACCAGCTGGCCCTGTGCCGTGCGCAGGGTCACCGACTCCTCATCAAAGCGCTCCACTTCCTCCACGCCGCTGACCACCAGCCGCTCCCGGTCCTCCAGCACCAGCCGGTGCTCTCCCCCCCGTGTGCGTTCCTGCTCAAAGGCCATCTCCCGCCACCCTTTCCTGCATTGTTACTACCCAATGTATGGGACAGGTTCGGAGAATATACCGCTGGACGGGGGGAGAAAAACGTAGTATCATCAAGGTATACTCATAGAGGAGGTGCCCCATGTCCTCTTTCGTTCTCCCCCCCGAGTGCCGGGTGGGCCGCACGTTGCTCCGGCTGGACTGCGTGGACTCCACCAACCGCGAGATCAAGCGCCTTGCCGCCCAGAACGCCCCGGACGGACTGGTGGTGACCGCCCGCCGTCAGACGGCCGGACGTGGCCGGTCAGGCCGCACCTTCCACTCCCCGGAGGGCTGCGGGCTGTATCTGTCCGCCCTGCTGCGCCCCCAGCTTCCCCCGGAGGCGGTGGCCCACCTCACCGCCTGGACAGCGGTTGCCGTGTGCGACGCCATCGAAGCCGTGTGCTCCATCCGTCCCCAAATCAAGTGGATCAACGACCTGATCCTCAACGAAAAAAAGCTGTGCGGCATCCTGACTGAACTGATTGTGACCGACGGCAGGCCGGACGGCGTGGTGGTGGGCATCGGCATCAACGTCAACCACCGTCCGGAGGACTTCCCCCCGGACCTGCGTGATACCGCCACCTCCCTGTCCATGGAATTGGGGCGAGAGGTGGATATGGAGGAGCTGACCCACGGGCTGGTCCTGGCTCTGGACCGGCTGTATGCCGCCTTCCCCGCCCAAAAGGGCGATTATCTGGGCCGCTACCGTGCCGGCTGCCTGACCGTGGGCCGCCCGGTACGGCTCACCACCCCCGCCCAGACCCGCCAGGCGGTGGCCCTGGGCATTGACGAGAACTTCCGCCTGCTGGTGGAGCTTCCTGACGGCACCCGGGAAGCCGTGCGCACCGGTGAAGCCTCCGTGCGCGGTCTCCACGGCTATCTGTAATACAAACGCCCCGCCCCGTTCTTCGGAGCGGGGTTTTCTATGTCCGAACCCACCTTTGCACTCTGGCATCCCTTTCTTGGCACTTCCACCCATTTCTCCCCCCAATTACGCCCGTATTTCTCCCAATCAAACCCTTGTCACAGCGAAGGTTTTGCGATACAATAAAGTGTAATTGTCCGTGCAGACCGTAAGGAGGGGTATCACATGAGCTTCACGCTGAACACCGCCTCCTCCGTTCCCTTTCTGTCCTGTGACGCCCTTGCCGCCACAGGAGGTGTGGCCCACGGCTTTTCCACCCGGTTGGGCGGCGTGAGTGTGGGCGACTGCGCGGGGCTGAATCTGGGCTATTCCCGGGGAGATGACCCCGCCTGCGTGGCGGAAAACCTGCGCCGCTTCACCGCCGCCATCGGCGCGGACGCAGACCGTCTGGTCAAGACCCGTCAGGTCCACCGGGACCACCTCCAGCCGGTGACCGACCGGGACATCTGCCGGGACTTCTTCGCCCCCGCCCCGCGGGAGTGTGACGGTCTGATCACCAACCAGCCCGGACTGTGTCTGACCATCTTCACCGCCGACTGCGTCCCCGTTCTGCTCTGCGACCCGGTGGCCCGGTGCATCGCCGCCGTCCATTCCGGCTGGCGGGGCACCGCCCTGTCCATCGCCCCCAAGGCGGTGGAACGCATGGTGGGTGACTACGGCTGCCGCCGGGAGCATATTGTGGCCGCCATCGGCCCGTGCATCTCCCGCTGCTGTTTCCAGACCCACGCCGACGTGCCTCAGGCGCTGACTGCCGCTCTGGGCACGGACATGACTCCCTTTATCGACCCGCTTCCCGCCGGAAAATTCAACGTGGACCTGAAGGGCATGATCGCCCGGGACCTGACCCGCGCAGGGCTTGCTCCCCACCACATCCACGTCACTGACCACTGCACCGCCTGCCGCACCGACCTGTACTGGTCCCACCGTCTGTTGGGCCCGCAGCGGGGCAGCATGGCCAGTATGATACAACTGCTGTAACGCAAACCAACCGGATAAAGGAGACCGACATGGGCAAACGTGCGCTCAACTTCATATTGGCCGCCGCCCTGCTCCTCTCCCTGTCCGCCTGCGGCGACCCCACGGGGGCGGTCAGCTCCTCCCCTCCCGGGGACGATCCCGGCCTCACCCCGGATACTGTGCCGGAGCAGGTCACCCTCACCCTGCCCTACTACCCCGACCAGAGCATGCACCCCATCCTGTCCGACGACCGGATCAACCGCACCCTCTCCCCCTTGCTGTATGAGGGGCTGTTCCGGCTGGACACCTCCTTTTCCCCCATTCCGGTGCTGTGCCGGTACTATTCCATCAGTGCCGACGGGCTGAGCTGGACCTTCACCCTGCGGGACGATGTCACCTTTTCCGACGGCACTCCCCTCACCGCCGCCATCGCGGCCTACAGCCTCTCTCTGGCCCGTTCCGGCCCTTACTCCGGCCGTTTCTCCTGCATCTCGGCCATCAGTGCCGACGGGGACGGTCGTCTGGTCATCGCCCTCAACCGGCCCAACTACGGCCTGCCCGCCCTGCTGGACATCCCCATCGTACTGGGCGACGGCGCACAGCCTCTTGGTACCGGACCTTACGTTCTGTCCGGCAAGCAGCTTGTGGCCCGCGCCGACTGGTGGCAGGAGCGCACCCTGCCCTGTGCCGCCATCCACCTGCTCCCCCTGTCCGGACTGGAGCAGCTGAAAGCTGCCTTTGACGGGCAGACCCTCTCCCTGCTGAACACTGACCCCACCTCCACCTCTGCCGCCGGCTTCACCGGTGTGTACGACACGGTGGAATACGACACCACATCTCTGGTCTATCTGGGCTTCAACACCCGCCGCCGACCCCTCCAGAGTGCCGAGGTGCGCGCCGCCCTGTCCGCCGCACTGGACCGGTCCACGCTGGTGTCGGCGGCCTGGTCGGGCCACGCCCGGGCAGCTACCCTGCCCATCCACCCCGCCTCACCCCTCCACGACGCCACCCTCGCCCTCTCCCTGTCGGGCGACCTGCGGCCGCTGGAACCGCTGGGGCTGGAGGGGACGACCCTGTCTCTGATGGTGTGCTCGGACAACGTGGCCAAGCTGTCCGCCGCCCGTTCCATCGCCCGCCAGCTGGACAAGGCCGGCATCACCGTGCAGGTGCGAGCGCTGGGCTGGAGCGAGTATCTGGGCGCGCTGAGCGAGGGACAATTCGACCTGTATCTGGGTGAAGTCACCCTCACCGCCGACTTTGATCTGTCCGCCCTGCTCGCTCCCGACGGACGCCTGAATTACGGCGGCTGGAGCAACCCAACGGGCAGCAGCCTGCTCTCCACCTTTCTCAGTGTCCCGGAGGACGAGCGGCAGCTGGCCGCCGCCGACCTGTGCGCTTTTTTCCGCACCCAGGCCCCCATCGCGCCCCTGTGCTTCAAGCGAGGGTGCGTACTGACCCAGTGGGGGGTGCTGCCGGGGCTGAGCCCCACCCGCGACAACGTATTTTACAGCTGGTTCTCCGGCTCCTAAAATAGAACACAGAAACACAGAACATATGGAGGAATGGACATGAGCGTTTTCCGCTGTTACTCCCAGAAGCGCCCCGGTTTCGACGTCGAGGCACAGGGTCTTTGTGCGCAGCTGCGTGAGCAGCTGGGCATCACCGCCCTGAAAAGTGTGGTCATTCTCAACCGGTACGATGCCGACCAGATCGACCCGGCCATCTATGAGCAGGCCAAGGGCATCGTTTTCTCCGAGCCCCAGGTGGACGCGGTGTATGAGGAGGACTACCCCTCCCCCGCCTACCCCCACCATGTGCTGGCGGTGGAGGCCCTGCCCGGTCAGTTTGATCAGCGGGCCGACTCCTGCGCCCAGTGCATCCAGCTCATGGCCGGCGTGGACCGTCCCCTGATTGCCTATGCTAAGGTCTACCTGCTGGAGGGCGAGCTGTCTGCAGCCGACATGGACAAGATCCGCGGCTACCTCATCAATCCCGTGGAGAGCCGGGAGGCTTCCATGGACAAGCCCGAGACTCTGGTGCGTACTTACGACATCCCCGACTCCGTGGCCACCGTCACCGGCTTCACCGCCATGGACGAGGGCGCGCTGGCCCAGCTGTTATCCGAACTGGGTCTGGCCATGGATCTGGACGACCTGAAGTTCCTGCAGACCTATTTCCGGGACGAGGAAAAGCGCGATCCCACCATTACCGGAGTGCGTCTGGTGGGCACCTACTGGTCCGACCACTGCCGCCACACCACCTTCTCCACCCACATCGACACCGTGGACATCACCGACCCCACCGTCAAGGCCGCCTATGAGCGCTATCTGGCCGCCCGTGTGGAGGTGTATGGCGAGGAGAAGGCCGCCAAGCGGCCCCAGACCCTGATGGATCTGGCCACCATCGGTGCCAAGACGCTGAAAAAGCGCGGCCTGTTGCCCGAGCTGGACGAGAGCGAGGAGATCAATGCCTGCTCCATCCATGTGAATGCCACCGTCAACGGCGAAGAGCAGGATTGGCTGCTGATGTTCAAGAACGAGACCCACAACCACCCCACGGAGATCGAGCCCTTCGGCGGCGCGGCCCCCTGTATCGGCGGCTGTATCCGCGACCCCCTGTCCGGCCGCGTCTATGTCCATCAGGCCATGCGCTTCACCGGCGGCGGCGACCCCCGTGTGCCTTTCGATCAGACTATCCCCGGCAAGCTGCCCCAGCGCAAGATCGCTACCACCGCTGCTGCCGGTTACTCCTCCT
>JAZNMM010000121.1:0-4659 GCA_045579605.1 Lawsonibacter sp. | reverse complement strand
GGGCCTTTGAGCCCTATCTGAATAAGTGCCACAACCTCCCGTTTGCCATGGCACACGGGAGGGTTTTGTTTCGGGTTCTTGCTTGCATTTCAGGGAAGGGTATGGTATAGTTTTAGGGAAGAAATGTACTTTTTGTCGCCGGATAACGGCAAACAGCCGGATTAACTGCAGATTTTTCGTTTTTCAATATGCAGATATTGACCCGATATATGGAGATATTAATTTGGTATATGGAGATATGATCCCATGAAACAGGTGTTAGAAACGGCCGGTATGCTCCGGCTGGAGGTCCATGTGGGAAAATATGTAAACCTGGACTCCCGGTGGAAAAAGGACCGGGCGGGAGACCCGTACTCCCGGCTGTATTATATTCGCTCGGGTGAGGGGCATTTGCGTGTGGACGGGGAAACGATCCGTCTGGAGCCGGGCTATGTCTATCTTGTCCCCTCGGGACTGAAGTTTTCCCATAGCTGTCCCCGCCGATTGTCCAAGCTCTATTTTCATATCACCATCACCGCCACGGAGGGGCTGGACCTGTTGGGGGCGGGGCATTGTGTGTGCCGGGCGCCCTTTTCGGACGCGGAGTTTGAAACGCTGATGAAGAGCGCTCAGGCCACCGATTATCTGGAGGTAATGCAGCTGAAACTGCTGCTTTACAAGGCGGTAGTGGACTGCATGAAGACCTTGCCCGAGTCGAATATGCCCATCCGGCACTACTCCGCCATGGTGGAGCAGGCCATGCAGTACATCCGTGGTCATACCCGTATGGGCTTGACTGCGCGGGAGATCGCCCAGGCCCAGTTCGTGTCTGAAAGCGGACTGCGCAAGCGCTTCCGGGAGGAGACCGGGATGACCCTCGGCCAATATATGGAGGACCTGCTGTTTTTCCGGGCCAGACAGCTGCTGACCCAGAGTCGTGGCTCCATTGGCGAGATCAGCCGGGAGCTGGGCTTCAGCGACCAGTTTTATTTCTCCCGGCGATTCAAAGAAAAGTTCAACCAGACGCCCTCCCGCTTCCGGCGTGAGCTGTTGGGCAAGCAGACATAAACCAACCGCCCCGTATGCACTGCATACGGGGCGGAATTGTTTGTCAATTTTGAGGCTTCTGGCTTTCCAGATACTCGTCGTAGGTCATCCGGCGGTCGATGAGCTTGCCGTCGGCGGTGAAGTCAAAGACCCGGTTGCACACGGTCTGCACCAGCTGGTGGTCGTGGGAGGCCACCAGAAGGTTGCACTTGACCGCCTCCAGACCCTTGTTCAGCGCGGCGATGGACTCCAGGTCCAGGTGGTTGGTGGGCTGGTCCAGCATGAGCACGTTGGCACCCGACATCATCATGCGGGAGAGCATACAGCGCACCTTTTCGCCGCCGGAGAGCACCTTGACCGGCTTGTACACCTCGTCCCCGGAGAAGAGCATCCGGCCCAGGAAGCCGCGTAGGAACTGCTCCTGGGGGTCGGGGGAGAACTGGCGCAGCCACTCCACCAGATTGTCGTCGCAGCCCTCGAAATATTCGGTGTTGTCCTTGGGGAAGTAGGAGAAGGTGGCCGTCTGGCCCCACTTGACGGTGCCCTCGTCGGGCTCCAACTCGCCGGACAGGATCTTGAACAGGGCGGTGTGGGCGTTCTCATTGTCACCCACGAAGGCGATCTTGTCCCCGTGGTCCACGATGAAGCTGACCTTGTCCAGCACCTTGACGCCGTCGATGGTCTTGGACACGTCGGTGACGAACAGGATGTCCTTGCCCACCTCGCGGTCGGGGGAGAAGCCTACCCAGGGATAGCGGCGGGAGGAGGCGGGCATTTCCTCCACCGTCAGCTTATCCAGCAGCTTGCGCCGGGCGGTGGCCTGCTTGGACTTGGACTTGTTGGCGGAGAAGCGGGAGATGAAGTCCTGCAGTTCCTTGATTTTCTCCTCGTTACGCTTGTTCTGGTTCTTGATCAGCTGCTGCACCAGCTGGGAGGACTCGTACCAGAAGTCGTAGTTGCCCACGTACATCTTGATCTTGTTGTAGTCGATGTCCACAATGTGGGTGCACACGGTGTTCAGGAAGTGACGGTCGTGGGAGACAACGATGACCGTGCCCTCAAAGTCCAGCAGGAAGTCCTCCAGCCAGTTGACCGCATCGATGTCCAGGTTGTTGGTGGGCTCGTCCATCATCAGCAGGTCGGGATTGCCGAACAGCGCCTGTGCCAGCAGCACCTTCACCTTCAGACGGGCATCCAGGGTGGCCATGTCGTTATAGTGCAGGTCCGTGCCCAGACCCAAACCCTGCAGGATGCGGCTGGCATCGCTCTCAGCCTCCCAGCCACCCAGCTCGGCAAACTCCTCCTCCAACTGGCAGGCCAGCATGCCGTCCTCGTCGGGCATTTCCTCCTTGGCGTACAGGGCCTCCTTCTGCTTGCCGATGTCGTACAGGCGCTGGTTGCCCATGATGACCGTGTCCATGACGTTGAACGCATCATAGGCGTTCTGGTTCTGCTTGAGCACGGACATACGGGTGTTGGGCAGGATATGCACCTCGCCGCTGGAGGACTCCAGCTCGCCGGACAGGATCTTCAGAAAGGTGGACTTGCCCGCGCCGTTGGCGCCGATGATGCCGTAGCAGTTGCCCCGGTCAAACTGCAGGTCCACATGAGAGAACAGCGGCGTTCCGCTGTAATTCAGACTCAGGTCGGTGACGGTGATCATAGTGATAAGCTCCTTTATTCTTTACTCGCAATTTCGTATTCTATCATAGAAAACAGAAAAAAGATAGTAAGAAATGCAAAAACGGCTGACCATGCGGTCCGCCGTTTTTGCCGTGTTCAGCTTTTTCTGCGCACGTCCAGCCGGGCGTTCACGTTCTGACGCAGCAGGGTGTATACCACGCTGGCGGCGGGGACGCTGAGCAGCATGCCCCACAGGCCGAACAGGGCACCGCCCACGGTAACGGCGGCCAGCACCCACAGGGCGGGCAGACCGATGGAATTGCCCACCACCTTGGGGTAGATGAGATTTCCCTCCAGCTGCTGCAGCACGACCAGAAACACCAGAAAGCCCAGTGCCTGCATGGGGGAGACCATGGCCAGCAGGAAGGCGGCAAGGAGCGCACCGATATACGCGCCAGCCACCGGAATCAGGGCGGATACGCCGATGATGACGCTGATCAGGGGGGCGTAGGGGAAGCGCAGCAGGGTCATGCCCACAAAGCATAGCGCGCCCAGAATGCACGCCTCCAGCAGCTGGCCGGACACAAAGCGGGTGAAGGTGTCCGAGGTCAGGGCAACCACCTGAGACACCGTCCGCGCCAGCGGCGCGGGGGCGTAGGCCCGCAGAAGCCGGGAAAACTGCGCCGCCAGCCGGTCATGGCCCGCCAGCATATACACGGAGAAGACGAAGGCGGTGACCACCGTGATGGTGAACGAGGCGATATTGCCCGTGAAGGACAGCAGATGGGGCAGGGCGGAGGTCAGCGTGGCCACAACCCCGTTGACCAACTCGTCCAGCGACGGGAGCATGGCGCTCAGGTCGAAGCTGGCGGTGAGATTCAAATAGGACAGCACATCGTAAAGCGCGCGCTTCATGGCGGGCAGGTTGGCGTAAATGCGGTCGGACAGCGCCCGGGCGCTGTCGTAAAGCTGGGGGACGAGGAAGCCCACCACCAGAGCCAGCACCGCCAGCAGGGCCGCGTAAGAGGTGAACACCGCCAGTACCGGGGCAAGGCGCTTGCCCACCCGGCCGGGAAGTCGGTCGTACCCCCGGCGGAACAGACGACAGGGACGCTTGAGTACAAAGGCGATGGCAAAGCCGAACAACAGGGGCCTGCAGGCGCGCAGAAGTGCGCCGGCAAGGGCCAGCACCCGGTCCAGATTGACGATGACCAGAATCAGTGCCGCGGCGTAGGACAAAAGAAGCATACAGCTGTGAAAGGTTTTTCGATCCATGGTGGAGTTCCTTTCTCGCAATCAGATCTCCTCCTGCTCGGCCACCACTTCGTGGACCAGAGGAGGGGGGATGGGCTCGTCGTGTTCCAGGTTCTCGAAATAGTCCGTTTCCTGAAGCACGGGCTTGCGCCGGCGGGCAATGGCGATCACAGCGGGGTAGAGGACGATGGCGATCAGGCCGCCGGAAAAGCCGTTGTTGTACAGGTTCATACCAGCCACCGGCGAGCCGGTGTACAGCACCACCGATGAGTGCAGAAAGCCGGCCAGCACACCGTAGGGCCAGCCGAAGTAGCCGGACACGGGGGCGAGGGTGGTGCAGAACAGGCAGGCCAACTGGACTGCCGGGTCGGACAGGGACCAGTGCATGACCACGCCGCCCAGAACCACGCCCGCCATAACGGGCAGGATGTTGAATGCATGCTTGCCAAAGGCGGAAAAGCCCATCAGCGTGAGGATCCCGCCCACGGTGGGGCCGTTCAGGTCGCCGCCGATGGCCAGGATAAAGGCGATGCCCAGCAGACCGTTGACCCCCGTGTTGATCATCACGATGCTGTGGCCGAACATGCGCAGGTAGTCGCTGGGGGCGCGGCCGCTGGTCTGCAACAGGCGGCGGTAGCCCGCCCATACGGCCCATACGGGACGGCGGTCCAGAAACAGTCCTGCCGCAATCAGTACCAGACACAGTCCGCCCAGCATCAGGGCAAAGACGGTGTTGTAGCCGCTGGCCCAGCGGTA
>JAZNMM010000120.1:0-6450 GCA_045579605.1 Lawsonibacter sp. | reverse complement strand
GCTGGCTCGTCAGGCGCAGAATGGTCCCAGCAACTGGAGCCGTATGGACGAGGCGGCCGCCGCAGGCATCACCGACGGCAGTCGGCCGGGGGCCTTCGCCACCCGGGAAGAGGTGGCTACCATGCTCATGGCGGCCCTGTTCTGTCAGGACGCAAAAAATAACGACCGCCCTTAACGGGCGGCCGGTAGCGTAGTGCGTGGCTCAGCGCAGGTTGCTGACGGCGCTCTCTTCCACCTTCAGCAGCTGGGTGAAATCTTTCATATACCGCCGGAAACCGGCAACATCTGTCGGGTCGGGGGCGATGGTGGAGCCGCGGCTGTTTTTGAAGACGTTGGAAGACAGATAATCCTCCAGAGACTGGCCCTCTTTGCGCTCGAAGGCGAAGGCGGCCAGCAGGGCCATGCCGTAGGGACCGCCCTCTCCTGCGGTTTGCATGCACGTGATGGGGGCGTTGCAGGCGGCGGCCATGTATTTCTGGCCCACAAGAGGGGTTTTGAACAGGCCGCCATGGCCGGTGAGAGAGTCGATGGACACCTGCTCCCGGCGGAGAATGTCCATGCCGAGATTTAGAGTAGCGGCGGTGGAATAGAGGGTGGCCCGGAAGAAGTTGGCAAGAGTGAAGCGGCTGTTTGGCTTGCGTACCACCATGGGACGGCCCTCGTCCAGATGGGTAATGCCCTCTCCGGCCAGATAGTTGCACACCAGCACGCCGCCGCAGTCGGGGTCCCCCTCCAGTGACTTCTCGTACAGCCGGGTATAGACCTGGCCGGTGGGAACATCCGCGCCCAGCAGGGCGGTGGCCTCATGCAGGAGAGAGACCCAGGCGTTGGAGTCGTTGGTGCAGTTGTTGCAGTGGACCATGGCGACATCCGCTCCGCTGGGGGTGGTGACGATGTCGATCTCCTCATACACGTGGTTCAGCGGCTTTTCCAGAACCACCATGGAGAAGATGGAAGTACCCGCGGAGATGTTTCCCGTTCTGGGGGCGACGGAGTTGGTGGCGGTCATGCCTGTTCCGGCGTCTCCTTCCGGAGGCGCAAAGGGAGTGCCCACGGGCAGACGGCCCTGCAGTCGGGTCGCACCTTCTTCGGTGAGAACGCCGGCTTGCTCGCCGGCCACGAGGACGTGGGGCAGGACGTCTTCGATGTCCCAGAGAAGATTGTGTTGGGCGACCAGTGTGCGGAACTGGTCCAGCATCTTCCGGTCGTAGTTGCCCGTGGCGCTGTCAATGGGGAACATGCCCGAGGCCTCTCCGATGCCGATGGCGTTGACGCCCGTGAGCATGTAATGCACATAGCCGGCAAGGGTGGTGATGTGGGCGATGCGGGGCACGTGTTCCTCCTGGTTCAGGATGGCCTGATACAGGTGGGCGATGGACCAGCGCTGGGGGACGTTGAAGGAAAACAGTTCGGTCAGCTGGGCGGCGGCCGGGGCGGTGATGGTGTTCTGCCAGGTTCGGAAGGGGACAAGCAGATTCCAGTCCCGGTCGAAAGCCAGATATCCGTGCATCATGCCGGAAATGCCCATGCAGGCTACCGGCTCAGTCAGGTCGGCACGGGCAAGGGCGGCGTTGAGCCCCTCCCACACCTGACCGATATCGTAGGTCCAGATGCCCTGTTCAAAGGAGCTTGCCCAGACCCAGTCGCCGGAGGCAACGGGAACGTAATCGCGGTTGATGGCGACCGCCTTGATGCGTGTGGAGCCGAGCTCAATGCCCAGAAAGGTATCCGATACGTGTTTCATATGCTCACCTCTGCAAAATGTCGTTGTTTTGGGTCGGCAAACGAGGGGAGGAACAAAAAAACCCTGAACGGGTCGCCGTTCAGGGTTTGGTGGAGGAGGGTGGATTCGAACCACCGAAGCGAAACGCAACAGATTTACAGTCTGCCCCCTTTGGCCACTCGGGAACTCCTCCATATAAAATTTGGAGCTGGTAGACGGACTCGAACCCCCGACCTGCTGATTACAAATCAGCTGCTCTACCAACTGAGCTATACCAGCACGTTGCGGCTTGTCCACAGCGAAAGTTAGTTTAGCAGACGCAGGAGGAAATGTCAATACCCATTTTCTCATTTTTTGAAAGAAAGGAGAATCCCCATTTGAATGCAAACAGGACAGCTGTGCACTTCCCGCTGCGGGACGTGCAGCAGAGTCCGCCCCAATGGCATTGCTCCCGGTGCGGACAGGAGCAGTATCCATTTGATTGCCGGTACGAAAGGGCGGGGCGAGGGATCTGTCAGGACTGTCTGGCGCGGCTGGGGAGGAAGGAGCAGGAGCAATACCATGAAATTATCTGACATGGCCGGTCAGTATACCCAAAGTGCCCGCCTGCTCGGGCGGCGGATCGACCAGTTGTATACGGTGCGGCGACGCACCCGGGACGAACAGGGGCGGCGTGCGCTGACCGAGCGCATCCGGGTGCTGGAGACCCTGCGCCGGGAGAGCCGGGAAATGGCAGAACTGACCGCCGGCTATTACCGGCGCGGCCGGCGGTGAGGGGACAGGCCGGAAAAATCGGCGCGGACGCTTTCCACTTTGGACAAGTTGTGATAAAATAACAAATAAAGACGGTGGTGTCCGCCGAAAAACAATTGCCCAAAGGAAGGAACACAGGCTATGAGCGAAGCAACCCTTGCCAGCCGGAGCGCCCGAGAGAATAAGATGCTGACGGCCCCAATCTCCCGGCTGATTCCGGAGATGGCGATCCCCACCATCATCGCCTTTCTCATCAACTCCATCTATTCGCTGGCAGATACCTATTTTGTCAGTGAGCTGGGTACCAACGCCACAGCCGCCGTCAGCGTCAACTCGGCGCTGGACCAGATCATTATGATGGGCGGCTCCATGCTGGCGGTGGGTGCAAACAGCTTCGTGGCCCGCATGCTGGGTGCGCGCCAGAAGGACAAGGCGGACAAGGCGCTGTCCACCGCGTTTTATATCGCCTTCGGCGCAGGGCTGGTGATGGCGGTGCTGGGCACCATTTTTATGGGGCCCATGGTGGATCTGCTGGGCGCCACCGACACCTGCCGGCAGTATTCCATTGACTACGCTACGTATGTGCTGTTGGCTGCTCCGTTCATGGCATCCACCTTTGTGATGAATCAATGCCTGCGTGCCGAGGGCAGCGCTGTGCTTTCCATGGTGGGCATGGGTTTTGGAGGCATCCTCAATTGCGTGCTCGACCCCATCTTCATCTTCACGCTGGATCTGGGGGTGGCCGGTGCGTCCATCGCTACCGCCATCTCCAAGCTGGTCAGCTGGGTCATTCTGATTTATCCCTACCTGACCAAGCGCAGCCTGCTGCGCCTGTCCTGGCGGTGCGTGGTTTTCCAGTGGGATATTCTCAGCCAGATCATCAGCGTGGGAATGCCGTCCATGCTGCGCTCCGGCCTTGCGGTGGTGGCGGGTATTCTGCTCAATAATATCGCCGGCGATATTTCCGATTCTGTGCTGGCCGGCATCGGCGTGTCCACCAAGGTGATGATGTTCCCATTTAGCATTATTCTTGGCTTCGGCAGTGGCTTCCAGCCGGTGGCCGGCTTCAACTGGGGTGCCAAGCGCTTCGACCGCGTACGGGAGAGCTTCCGCTTCTCGGCGTGGGTGGCGCTGTTGGGTGCGGGAGCGATGGCGCTGGTTTTGGGCGTGTTTGCCGAGGGTGTCATCACCCTGTTTGCCGAGACCGACCCGGAGATGCAGCGTCTGGGCGCGCTGTGCATTCGTTTGCAGTGTATCGCTCTGCCCATTCACGGCTGGGTGGCGGTGGTGAATATGTTTTGTGCCGGATTGGGTTATGCGGGCAAGGCGTTTTTGCTGGCCACGGCTCGGCAGGGCACCTGCTTTCTTCCCATCCTCTATCCCATGGCCCTGCTGTGGGGAGAGTTTGGCATTGTCGCCGTGCAGGCGGTGGCTGACGTGCTGACACTGGTGCTGGCCGTACCCATTGCGCTTATCGTGCTGCGGCAGGTGGAGGAGAAACGCGCCGCTGTGGAGGCAGAGAAAATGACCACGCTCCCGGCGCAGTAAAGCCGGAGAGAACAACAAAACGGACGACCGGGGATTATCCCCGGTCGTCCGTTTGCGTTTGTTACAGCAGCTCCCACTGGAATGCTTCCAGTTTCAGCCTGCTGCCCACGGTTGTGCCCTCGGGCAGCAGGAACATGGTGATGGAATGGGGCTGGCCTGCATCGCTCACCAGCTCGGCGTAGTCGCCGTTGATGGCCAGCACGGTGTAGAAAATCGGGTCCAAACAAACACCTCCGTGGTTGTCCGGCTTATCGGACTGTGTTGAACGTATACTCGTGGCAGAAAGCAAGAAAGGGGATGGGCTTCATGTTAAAGAACAAAGGTCCTCTGGCGGTGCTGTTTGCCCTGCTCTATCTGCCATTCTATGTTGTGTTTTCGCTGGCCGGGAAGTACAAATGATCAGGAATCGATGAAGCTGCGCACCCGCAGCGTTACCCCCAGCCCGGCGGCGATGGCGCGGCACTGCTCGATCTCCTGGGCCGTCTTGTCCTTGTCCACGATGGTGAGGATGACCTGGGGTACATAGGCGGCGGACTCTTTGGCAAAGTCCAGCATGGCCTGATAGGCCGCCTCCCCCTGAATAGGTTTGCACAGGGCCACATAGTCGGCGGCGTTAGTGGCGTTGAGGGAGATGGACAGGGTGTGGATGCGGCCGGCCAGCTCCGGACACACGTTGCGGCCGTTGATGAGGTTGGCGTGACCGTTGGTGTTGATGCGCACTGTGGGCAGTTTGTCCTTGAAGCGCTTTTTCAACTCGTCCACCAGCCACAGCAGGTCGTCCAGCCGGTAGGTGGGCTCACCGTAGCCGCAGAACACGATCTCCCGGTAGGAGCAAACATCCCGGCCCAGAAAGCTGTCCAGAGCCTCTTCCCGGGTGGGCTCGCGCTCCAGCCACAGAGAGTCCTCGGTGTAGATGGAGCCCTGAGCCTTTCCGTGGCGCAGGCAGAATTCACAGTTGCAGTTGCACTTATTGGTCAGGTTGACATAAAGTGCGCCTTCGTATTCATAAGTGATGGTCATGTCCGTTTCCTCTCAGTCATTGATGTTGAAGAAGCGCCGGCCGTTTTCCATGGTGATGCGGGCGGCTTCCTCTGGGGTGATGCCCTTGATTTGGGCGATGGTTTCCGATACATAATGAACATAGCCGGAGTGGTTGCGCTTGCCCCGGTAAGGTTCGGGGGTGAGGTAGGGACTGTCTGTTTCGATCATAATGCGGTCCAGAGGCAGCCAACGGATGACATCCAGCGCCTTGCGGGCGTTTTTAAAGGTGATCACGCCGGTGAAGGAGAGCATCCAGCCCATATCCACCAGCACCCTGGCGTCCTCGATGCCGCCGGAGTAGCAGTGGTACACGCCGGGTACGTCCCGGAAGCGGCGCACGATATCCAGCGTATCTTTATGGGCCTCCCGATTGTGGACGATAACGGGCAGCCCGGTTTCCCGGGCCAGCTCCAGCTGGTGGACAAACACTTCTTTCTGGTGATCGGCCGGGGCGTTGTCCTTCCAGTAATAGTCCAGCCCCACCTCACCGATGGCCTTCACCTTGGGGTGTTTTGCCAGTTGGCGCAGACGGCCCTGCACCTCTTCCGACCAGGTCTGGCAGTCGGAGGGGTGCACGCCCACGGCGGCGTAGACGTGGGGGAATGCTTCCGCCAGAGCTACCGCCTGTTCCGAGGAGGGTAGGTCACAGCCGGGATTGAGGATAAGATCCACGCCCTGTTCCGGCATGGAGGCCAGCAGGGAGTGACGATCGCTGTTGTATTGTCCGGAATCGTAGTGGGCATGGGTGTCAAAGTACATATCCAACCATCCTTTGCAGTGGGATGCGGGCGTTCAGTTCAGTATAGCAGACGTCGCCGGGAAATTCAAGCACCGGCGGCGTGGCGGGAATCGCAAACTTTTTCAATAAAAAAGCAAAATTATCCTTGACAACCGGGGGGCTGTCCGATATAATTGCAGTTACCTGTGAAAGGGGCTTTTTTGTCCTGCACATTTTTACGGTGTTATGTGCAGGTCCCCCTCACCATTTCGGACACAGGGAGGCAATTGCCGGATCCCACCGTACGTACCGCGCAGATATGCGCATTTGTGTCGCTGGATCCGGCCCAATCGAGCCGTATCCAGCGTTTTTGCTGTTGGCTCAAAAAGCGGAGTTCCGCTAATATTAAAGGAGGTGCCGAACGTATGGCAAAGGCCGGCGCACGCGTGAAGATCACCCTGCGGTGTTCTGAGTGCAAGCAGAGAAACTACAACACCAACAAGAACAAGAAGAACGACCCCGACCGTCTGGAGATGAACAAGTACTGCCCCTTCTGCAGAAAGCACACCGTTCATAACGAGACGAAGTAATCAGCAGCCGCTGACAGGAAAGAAGGGTGTACCAAATGTCTGAAAAGGAAATCAATCAGCAGACCGCTCCCGCCAAG
>JAZNMM010000119.1:0-8116 GCA_045579605.1 Lawsonibacter sp. | reverse complement strand
GGTCAACTGGGAGCAGCTGAATGTGGACGCCCTGCGCCGCTGGCTGACCTACCGTTCGGTGCAGACCAGCCAGCTGGGCCTGTCCGAGCGCTTTACCCACGGGGGCGGCGACCGGCTGGAAATGGCCTGTCTGGACAGCGGTTATCTGTTTTCCTCCACCGCCGGGGCGCACTTTTACTCCTCCGGCGGGGTGGAGCTGGGCAGTCAAGTGGTGCGCATGGAGCAGCCTGCCCTGTCCGCCAACGGCCAGTACGGCGTGGTGTATGATGCGGGCGGCTCCGCTGCGTTCCGGTTTGGCGGGCACAAGGAGCCCGCGGTTTATGACGGGGCTGCCGGCGATGTGCTCTCCGCCCGGGTGAATGAGAATGGCTGGCTCACCGTGACCAGTTTGCCCGACCACTACCGGGGCGGCGTGACGGTGTACGACACGTCCAATCAGCCGGTGATCGCGCTGAACTTCTCCAGCGCCTTTGTCACCGATGCCATCCTGTCTCCGGACGGAAGAACAGTGGCCGTGGTCACTATCAGTCAGGACGGTGGTGCGTTTCAAAGCACCCTGCACCTGTATCGCACGGACGAGGAGACACCCTTTAACACCGTGGTGCTGGACGGCTTTACGGTGCTGGACATGGATTTTGACAGCCGGGGCCTTTGGCTGCTGGGCGACACCAGCCTGATCACGCTGGACAAACAGGGGGAGCAGAAACAGGAGTACCGGTTTGACCCCGCTTATCTCAAAGGCTACGCTCTGGAGGGAGACGGCTTTGCCGTGCTCACCCTGGGCAAGTACCGGGCAGGGGCGGCCAAGCAGCTGGTGGTGGTGGGGCAGGATGCCCGCCCGGTAGCACAGCAGGAGCTGACAGGCTCAGTGCTGTCGCTGACCGCCTCCGGTCGCTACATCGCCGTGCTCAGCGCACAGCAGCTGAGTGTTTACACCGGGGACCTGACGAGCTACAGCGTGCTGGACGACACCCAGGGTGCCCGCTACGCCGCCCTGCATGACGACGGCAGTGTTCTGCTGGCCAACCGGCAGGAGGCGTGGCTGTATATTCCGGATTGATGGATGACATAAGGAGTGGTCTGCCATGACATACTTGATTTATGATGCAGTCATCGCGGTGGTCCTGCTGCTGTTTTTCCTGCGGGGACGCAGCAAGGGGCTTGTTTTGTCCCTGTGTGGGCTGCTGGCGGTGTTTGTGGCCCTTGTGGGGGCAAAAATGACCTCAGACGCATTGGCGCCCCGGGCGGCAGAAGCCCTGCAGCCTCATTTTGCCTCGGTCATTGAGGAGCACCTGACGGGCAATCTGGACGAGTCTCTGGATGCCCTGCTCCAGCCAGAGGGGAATGCGGTGATGGACCTGCTGACCTCCCTCGGTTTTTATGATGAAGTTTCCTCTGCCATCCGTGACGCTGTGGCCGGGGAAGCGGCTCAGACGGTGACCGGAGCGGCTCTGGCGCTGGCAGGTGCGGTGGCAGAGGTAGTGGCCGGGGTGCTGGTGTTCGTGGTGGCATTTCTGGTCATCTCGGTGGCATGGTTTCTGCTCAGCCGGGCGCTGGATCTGGCGGCCAGACTTCCTGTGCTCCATGGGCTCAACCGCATGCTGGGTGGGCTGTTTGGCCTGCTCAAGGGTGCGCTGGTGCTGTTTGTGGCGGCGTGGGTGGTGCGGCTGCTGGGCAACGTCATCCCCCAGGAAACGGTGGAGCAGACCGTGTTGCTGCGCTTTTTCTGTACCGCAAATCCCCTGGCTATGATTACCGGGATCTGACCGTGGGAAATTCATGACAGGTTCACATTTTTACCTTATCCTTTAAACTGGCCGCTCTGGCGGCCGACTTTCTCTCCTGAAAGGAGCGTATCACTATGCAGCCTACTATGTGCAGCCGCTGCCAGAAGCATGTAGCGGTGGTCTATATTACCCGTTTGGAAAACGGAACAGCCAAGAATGAGGGCCTGTGCTTGAAGTGTGCCCGGGAGCTTGGCATCAAGCCCATCGACGACATGATGCAGAAGATGGGGCTCACGGAAGAGGACATGGACAACCTGACCAGCGAGATGATGTCCGCCTTTGGCGGTGCGGAGGGGAAGGAGGGGCTTCTGCCCCAGTCCGACAACGAGGAGGATGACGGCCGCACCGCCACCTTCCCCTTCCTCAACCAGCTTTTCGGCGCAGGAAACTCCGCACAGCAGGAGCCGGGCGGCGACACCAGCCGCTCTGCCCGTGGACCGGAGGGGAAAAGCCCCAAGGGGGACAAGGCCCCCAAACGCAAGTTTCTGGAAAATTACTGTATCTCCCTGTCCAAGCGGGCCGCCGAGGGCAAGCTGGACAAGATGATCGGCCGGGAGCGGGAGCTGGAGCGTACCGTCCAGATCCTCAACCGCCGCCAGAAGAATAACCCCTGCCTTATCGGTGAGCCGGGCGTGGGCAAGACCGCCATCGCCGAGGGCCTTGCCATGCGTATCTTCCGGGGTGAGGTGCCCTATAAGCTGCGGGACAAGGAGGTCTATCTGCTGGACCTGACCGCCCTTGTGGCCGGCACCCAGTTCCGCGGCCAGTTTGAAAGCCGCATGAAGGGGCTGATCGAGGAGATTCGCGCCCTGGGCAACGTGATCCTTGTCATCGACGAGGTGCACAATATCGTGGGAGCCGGAGATGCGGAGGGCTCTATGAATGCCGCCAATATCCTCAAGCCCGCCCTGAGCAGGGGCGAGCTGCAGGTCATCGGCGCCACCACCCTGACCGAGTACCGCAAGCATATCGAAAAGGACACCGCCCTGGAGCGCCGCTTCCAGCCCATTATTGTGGAAGAACCCTCCATTGAGGACAGCGTGGCCATTCTGGAGGGCATCGCGCCCTATTACGCCAACTTCCATCAGGTGGACATCTCCCCGGAGATGTGCCGGCAGGCGGTGGTGCTGTCCGAGCGTGATATTACCGACCGCTATCTGCCCGATAAGGCCATCGACCTCATTGACGAGGCCTGTTCCAACGTCAACCTGCATAACGCCGCTCTGGAGCGCGCCGCCGCAGTGGAGAAGGAGCTGGCCGACCTTGCCAAGGAGCGGGAGGTGCTGCTGGAGAATACCTCCGAGCAGGCCTACGAGCGGCTTGCCACCATTAAGAGTGCCGAGCTGCGTCTGCAGGATGAGCAGAAGCAGTTGGAGCAGGTGGGTCGACCCGCCCTCACGGCGGAGCATCTGGCCAACGTGATCGAGCTGTGGACCCGCATCCCCGCCAGCCAGATCTGTGAGCAGGAGTACGAACGTCTTGCCCGGCTGGAGGGGCGGCTGAAGGAGCACATCATCGGTCAGGACGAGGCGGTCAAAGCCGTTTCCGCCGCCGTTCGCCGGGGACGGGTGGGCATCAGCCCCAAGCGCAAGCCTGTGTCCTTTATCTTTGTGGGCTCCACCGGTGTGGGCAAGACGGAGCTGGTCAAGCAGCTGGCTGCCGACCTGTTCAACACGCCGGAGTCTCTGATCCGCCTGGATATGTCCGAGTTTATGGAAAAGCACGCCGTGTCCCGCATCATCGGCTCGCCCCCGGGCTATGTGGGCTATGACGAGGCCGGGCAGCTGACGGAAAAGGTGCGCCGCAAGCCCTACTGCGTGGTCCTCTTTGACGAGATCGAAAAGGCCCACCCGGACGTGCTGAATGTGCTGCTGCAGATTCTGGACGATGGCCGCATTACCGATGCACAGGGCAGGACGGTGAATTTTGAAAACACTGTCATCGTCATGACCACCAACGCCGGCAGCAACACCAAGTCCGGCAGCGTTGGTTTTGGCCGCACCGCCAATGAGCAGGGCAAGGAACGGGCCATGAAGGCCCTGAAGGACTTCCTGCGCCCGGAGTTTATCAACCGTGTGGACGAGATCGTCTACTTCAACCAGCTCACCGAGGAGGACTTCAAGCACATCGCCGCCCTCATGCTGGGCGAACTGAAGGACGCCCTTATGGGCAAGGGCATTTCCTTCCAGTGGGAGGACAGCCTGCTGGATTATCTGGTGAAAAAATCCTACTCCGCCGCCTACGGCGCGCGCAACCTGCGCCGGCTGATCCAGAAGGAGCTGGAGGACGCCATCGCCGCCAAGCTCATCGAAAGCTACAAAACTCCCGTCACCCATCTCAAAGCGGTGGGCGGTGAAGAAAAGCTGGAGCTGCTGAGCCTGTAAACGAAAACGCACCCACCATGCGGTGGGTGTGTTTTGTTATGCGCTCAGCCCCAGTTCCTCCCGGGCCTCCCGCTCGTTATCGGCGGAGAAGCAGAATCGTCCTGCGTGGTCGTATACCTCCACATGACCTCTGATCCAAATGATGTCGTAATCCATCATGCCGTGCTCCTTTCGCTTTCTTATCCTGACTGCATCATAGCAAAAGAAAAGCACATTAAAACGGACTTTTATCTTTGGTAAGCATATAAAAATACGCCGCTAAAAAGCGGCGTATTTTATTAACACATCTTAGCCCCGGCGGGGATCTTGTCATCCAGCATGAGCAGATTCAGCTTCTCCTCGCCCTTCTCGGTGTGGACGGCGGAGATGAGCATGCCGCAGGACTCCTGACCCATCATCTTGCGGGGGGGCAGGTTGACAATGGCCATCAGGGTCTTGCCCACCAGCTCCTCGGGCTTATAGAACTTGGCGATGCCGGACAAGATCTGCCGGTCGGTGCCCGTGCCGTCGTCCAGGGTGAACTTGAGCAGCTTGTCGCTCTTTTTCACGTTCTCACAGGCCTTAACCTTCACCGCTCGGAAATCGGACTTGCAGAAGGTGTCAAAGTCTACCTTCTCCTCCAACTGGGGCTCCAGCTCCAGGTCGGGCAGAGCGGCCTTCTTGGCGGCCTCGGCAATGGCCTCCAGCTCGGCGAGGGCTTTCTCTGCATCGATACGGGGGAACAGATTGTCGCCCCGCTCTACCGTCACATCGGCGCGCAGAGAGCCGTAGACCGCGGCGCTGTCCCAGGTGGAGCAGCATTCGCAGGCGCCGATCTGGCGCAGGATCTCGGCGGAGGAGGCGGGCATGAAGGGGGTGAGCAGGATGGCGGAAATGCGCAGGCACTCCAGCAGGTTGTACATGACGGTGGCCAGGCGGTCGCCGTTGGCGTCCATGTCCTTGGCCAGCGCCCAGGGCGCGTTCTCGTCAATATACTTGTTGGCCCGGCCGATGACCTTGAACACCTCGGCAAGGGCGTTCTGGAAGGCGTAGTGCTCCATCTGCTCCTCAAAGCGCGCGCGCAGGCCGGAGGCCATGGCCACCAGCTCCTCGTCCAGAGCGTCCGCTTTACGGGCGGCGGGCAGCTGACCGTCAAAGTACTTGCCCACCATGGACACAGTGCGGCTGAGCAGGTTGCCCAGATCGTTGGCCAGATCCACATTGATGGTGCCAATGAGCGCCTCGTTGGAGAAGTTGCCGTCGGAACCGAAGGGGAAGGTGCGCAGCAGGAAGAAGCGCAGGGCGTCCACGCCGAATTTCTCCGCCAGCACGTAGGGGTCCACCACGTTGCCCTTGGACTTGGACATCTTGCCGCCGTCCAGCAGCAGCCAGCCGTGACCGAACACCTTCTTGGGCAGGGGCATCTCCATGCTCATGAGCATGGCAGGCCAGATGATGGAGTGGAAGCGGACGATCTCCTTGCCCACGAAATGCACGTCGGCGGGCCAGAAGTCCTTATAGTCGTCGTACTTGTCGTTCAGGAAGCCCAGGGCGGTGGTGTAGTTGAACAGGGCGTCCACCCACACATAGACCACATGACCGGGGTCAAAGTCCACGGGCACGCCCCAGGTGAAGCTGGTGCGGGAGACACACAAGTCCTCCAGACCGGGCTTGATGAAGTTGTTTACCATCTCGTTGACCCGGGACTTGGGCTCCAGGAAATCGGTGTTTTCCAGCAGGTCCTGCACCTTCTGAGCGTACTTGGACAGCTTGAAGAAGTAGGCCTCCTCCTCCGCGTCCTCCACGGGTCGGCCGCAGTCGGGGCACTTGCCGTCCACCAGCTGGCTCTCGGTCCAGAAGGACTCGCAGGGCTTGCAGTACTTGCCCTTGTAAGAGCCCTTGTAGATGTCGCCCTTCTCGTACATCTTCTTGAAAATCTTCTGAACGGCGGACATGTGGTAGTCGTCGGTGGTGCGGATGAAGCGGTCGTTGGAGATGTTCATCAGCTTCCACAGGTCCAGAATGCCCCGTTCGCCCTGCACGATGTTGTCCACAAATTCCTGGGGGGTAACACCGGCGTCTTTGGCCTTGTCCTCGATTTTCTGGCCATGCTCGTCCGTGCCGGTGAGGAACATGACATCGCAGCCGGTCAGCCGCTTATAGCGGGCCATGGCGTCGGTGGCCACGGTGCAGTAGGTGTGGCCGATGTGCAGCTTGTCGCTGGGGTAGTAGATGGGGGTGGTGATATAAAATTTCTTATTCTCCATGGTGAGTTACCTCCCGATGTTCTCTTATTCTTCGGTTTGGGCGGGCGTATCGTTTTCTGTGCCCTGGGGCATTCGCTCCGGCCGAGGGTCGCCAAAGGCGGCGCGCAGCAGCATCCGGCTCTGAGCGGTGAGCAGCAGCATGGCGGCCAGGCTGACCAGCGTGAAGGGGAGAGTCAGACCGTCGGCCAGGGAAATGCCGGTCAGCGGCACAGACAACAGACAAAACCACACCGTCCGGTGGGCGTTGCCCCGACCCATGGACAGGGTGATAAGGTTGTATACAGCCAGCACAATGCACACACCGGCCAGCATCTGCCACAGGAACAGGGCGGTGATGGGCTGACGGGCGTGCTGCTGATAGGAGGTCACAAGCCACACCAGCAGGGCGATGCACAGGACCATGAGCGGCAGGGGCAGGCGGGTAGTATGCCGGCCACGGTAGACCGCCGATGCATACACCAGTACCGCTGCGCCCCCGGCCAGACAGCATACGTAGGTCAGCAGGGCCAACGTGTCCGGGGGGTACGGACCGCGCACCGTCCAAAGACCAAGCCCGCCCGCGGCCATGAGCACAAAGCCCGCGCAGGTGGAGAGCATAACGTTCGGCGTGGAGGGGTCGTAGAACCAAAATTCGGGCAGGTTGGTCCCCATGTTCCGGCACAGGAACAACAACGCCACAGCCAGCACTGCGGCCAGCGCCCAAAGCAGCCCCGTGGCGGGGCAGGGGAAGGCCATGCGCCGGCTCACCGGGTCGTAACACACGGACAGCTCCCACCCCCGCAGGGCAAAGCCGCCCGCCGCGCCCAGCCAGGCCAGGACGGGCAGCACAGTTTCCTTTTTCATAGCAAGCCTCCCTGCTATCATTCGTATCAAAGAATTATATACCAATTCTCCCCAAAATGCAACGGGTACACACGCATTTGTGGACGGGTGGATTTCTTTTGAAGAATAACGGCGGGGGGAATTGTTTTTTTCGACAGAGTGTGGTAAGATAAACAAAATTGTGATAATTGCGCCCTTTTTGGGGCGGGAGAGAGGTGTCCTATGGACAACCAGTTCAGAAATGCGGCCTTTGGCGGTTTTAACCGCCGGGATGTTGCCGACTATCTGGCACAGACCGCGTGGACCCATGCCGAGCAGATGGGTCAGCTGCGCACCCAATTGGATGAGGCCGTCCGGGAGCAGGAGGAGCTGCGCGCCCAGTTGGAGGCCGCCCGGGAGGAGTTGTCCGCTTGTCAGCAGGAGCTGGAGCAGGCCCAGGCGGACCGGCAGACCGTCCGGGAGCAGGCCGACCGGCTGGCCGAACTGGAGCAGGAGCGGGAGCAGCTGTGTGCCCGCCTTGCCCAGCTGGAGCCCGATGCCGCCGCTTATGCTACCATCAAGGAGCGCACCGCAGGCATGGAGCTGGACGCCCATCGCCGGGCCCAGGCCATTGTGGACCAGGCCAAGGCGGAAGCCCAGCAACAGCGCCGCAGCGTAGAGCAGTGGCTGGAGCGGCTGCGCAGCGAGTACGGTGAGGTGTGCAGCCAGGTGGAGTCCACCATGGCCCTGGCTACGCTGGAGCTGGACCGGGCCCGGGTGGGTCTGGAACGGGTGAACCAGTCTCTGGACGGCAAGAAGGGTGCTCTGGACGGACTGACCCGCACCTTTGACAGCCAGTCCCATCAGTAATATTGCCAAAAGAAGCGGGCGCGGGAGG
>JAZNMM010000118.1:0-14543 GCA_045579605.1 Lawsonibacter sp. | reverse complement strand
GATGTCCGCGTCCTGCTCGATGGCGCCCGACTCACGCAGGTCGGACAGCATGGGGCGCTTGTCCTGCCGGCCTTCGCTGGCACGGGAGAGCTGGGACAGGCACAGCACCGGCACGTTCAGCTCCTTGGCCATGATCTTCAGCGCCCGGGAGATGTCAGCCACCACCTGCTGGCGGTTCTCGCCCGCGTAGGTGCGTCCGCCGGCGGACTGCATCAGCTGCAGATAGTCCACCACCACCAGACCCAGATCGTCTACCCGGCGGCACTTGGCGTTCATATCCGCCACGGAGAGGGTGGGATCGTCATCAATGAGAATGCGGGTCTGGTTCAGCGCCGCGGCTGCGGCCGCTACCCGGTCCCAGTCGTCCTCAGACAGCTTGCCGGTAACCAGCTTTTTGTTGTCCACGAAGGACTCGCCGGAGATCAGGCGCATGGCCAGCTGCTCCCGGCTCATTTCCAGCGAGAAGAAGACCACGCTCTTGCCGGAGAATTTGCCTGCGTGCAGCAGGATATTCAGGGCCATGGAAGTCTTGCCCATGCCGGGGCGGGCGGCCAGCAGGATCAGGTCGGATTTGTTCAGGCCGGCGATGGCCCGGTCCAGATCGGATAGGCCGGTGGACAGACCGGGAATGGCGCTGTCGCTGGCGGCCAGCTCGTTGAGTCGGTCGTATACATTCAGAATGACGCTGGAAATGGGGGTCAGACCCCGGGCGGCACGGCCCTGACGCAGGGCGTAGATGCGCTGCTCGGCGGCCTCCAGCACGTCGTGGCCGGAGCCGGTGCCCTCCTGCACAAGACCGGTCACTTCGCCGGCGGCCTGAGCCACCTGACGCAGCAGGGACTTGTCCTGCACGATCTCCACATACTGCCCCACGTTGGCGGCAGTGGGGGTGATGTCCATGAGCTGCATGATGTAATTGCGGGAGTTGTTCTCGTCATACACCCCGTTTTTGCGCATAGTGTCCAGCACGGTCACCGCATCGATGGTGGCCGAGTAGCTGAACATGGAGTAGATAGTCTCATAGATCTCCCGGTTCTGGCGCAGATAGAAGTCGTCCGGGCGCAGATGCTCCACCACCTCGGGCACGCAGCGCGCGTCGATGAGCATGGAGCCAAGCACAGCCTGCTCCGCCTCCACACTATGGGGCATCTGGCGCAGCAGCAGGTCTTCCTCTTGCATCGGCATGGTATAGCCTCCTTTTTATTGGGAGTTTTAGGCGGATCAGGCCTCCACCACCATGACGTTGACGGTGCCGGTCACCTCATAGCCCAGCTTGGCGCGGATCTTATAGCTGCCGCAGGTCTTGATGGGCTCGTCCAGCACCAGCTTGGCCTTGGGCACGTTCAGGGAGAACTGGGAGCTCAGGCACTCGGAGATCTCCTTGGAGGTCACCGCACCGAACAGACGGCCGCCGTCACCGGCCTTGGCCGACACCTTGACGGTGATGGTCTCCAACTGCTTGGCAAGGGCCTCAGCCTGGGCCTTCTCGGCAGCCTCCTGCGCTTTGCGGGCCTTTTCCTGCTGCTTCATGGTGTTCACGTTTTCCGGGGTGGCGGGAACGGCCAGCTTTTTGGCAAGGAGGAAGTTGCGGGCGTAGCCGTCGGACACGTCCACCAGCTGGCCTTTTTTGCCCTGACCCTTAACGTCCTGTTGCAGAATTACTTTCATAGTGAATACCTCCGTAGATATGATGATATGAATGGGATGGGCGGGAAGGACGCCCTTAGGCGTCCAGATAGCGGTCGATGGCGGTGGTGAGCTCGGCATATACCTGCTCCAAACTCTTGCCCGACACCTGACCGCCTGCAGCGGCGGCGTTGCCCCCTCCGCCCAGCGCTTCCAGAATGACCTGCACATTGATCTTGTCCTGAATGGACCGGGCGGACAGGAACACCTGGTCTGCCTCATCCCGGAACAGCACAAAGGAGGCCTGAATGCTCATAATGTTCAGCAGCTCGTCTGCCGCCTGTGCCGCGGTCACCCGGGACACCGGGCGGTCGGAGCGGGCGATGGCGATGCCGGGGCGGTAGACGGTGGCGTTCTGGATCAGGGCATATTTGTCAATGGTGTCGCCGAAATTGTTCTGGAAGAGCTTTTTCACCTCGCTGGTGTCTGCGCCGGAACGGCGCAGGAAGGGGGCGGCCTCAAAGGTGCGTCCGCCGGTGCGCAGGGTGAAGTTTTTGGTATCCAGCACGATACCGGCCAGCAGGGCTTCCGCCTCCACACGCAGAAGCTCCGCCGGCTCCATGATATACGTGGCCAGCTCACTGACCAGCTCGCAGGCGGAGGAGGCGTAGGGCTCATGGTAATTCAGGGCCGCACCGTCAATGTAGGTGGCTGCCCGGCGGTGATGGTCGATCACCGCTACCCGGTTGCAGGACTCCAGCAGTTCGGGCGCCTGCACCTGATCAGGGCGATTGGTGTCCACCACCACCAGCAGGGTACGCGCGTCCGCCACCACAAGAGCCTCCTGAGGGGCGAGGAACCGGCTGCTGTATTCCTCCTGCTCGGCGAGCTTGTCGGTCATGACCTTGGAGGGATGGTTGCCCAGCTCCTTGATGATGTGGGCGGGGACCCCCAGCTTGCGGGCGATGGCGCACACGCCTGCCGCCGCGCCAGCGCAGTCCAGATCGGGGAAACGGTGCCCCATCACCAGTACCCGGGAGGAGTCGGCGATGAGGGAGGAAAGGGCGTTGGCCATCACGCGGCTTTTGACCTTGGTGCGTTTCTCTGCCTCGGTGGAGCGGCCACCGTAAAACTCAAAACTGAAGCGGTTGCGGATGACGGCCTGATCGCCGCCCCGGGACAGGGCCATGTCGATGGACAGGTTGGCAAACTGCAAAAGCTCCTGAAAACTCTGGGCGTCCTTGCCCATACCGATGGACAGGGAGGCGGGGATGCCGTTGGGATTGACCACCTGGCGCACCGCGTCCAGAACATCGAATTTCTTTTCTATAAAGGCGGGCAGATACTGCTGCTGGAAGAGGAACAGATAGCGGTCCCGATCCAGCTTGCGCAGCAGGCCCTTGGCCGGGGCGCTCCACTCATCCATGCAGGAGTTGATCTGGCTGATGATGGCCGAGCGCTGGTTTTCGTTGAGGTTCTTCATCAGATCCTCATAGTTGTCCAGCAGCAGCACCGCAGCTACGGGGCGGGAGGCATCCAGCTCGCTGCGGGCCTGGGCGTATTCCGTCACGTCCACCCAATAGGTGGTGGCCAGCAGGCCGCTGCCCTTGTCGCCGGTGCGCACCAGATGGCCAAAGACCAGAAAGCGTCGATCGCCCAGCGCTACCTCGCCGGGGTGCTCGCTTTTACCCTCCATGAGCCAGCGGGGGTCGAAGCCGGGGACCACAGCGGATAGTCTGGAGTCGAATATATGGTCCCGCTCGCCGCACAGGTGCAAAAAGCGGTCGTTACTCCACACGATCTCGTCCCGCTCCGGGCGGAAGATGAGCATGGGCAGGGGGGAGTTGATCATACTGTCCTTGGCGGCCACGTCCACGCTGCCGGTCAGGGCGTTGAGATACTTGGTCAGCTCACGCTTGCGCTTGCGGCTGTTGTGGCGGTAAAACAGGGCCAGCAGCAGGATTACGCCGCTCTCTGCCAGAGCCAGAGCGGGGCTGAACCACACGGTGACCAGAGCAAACACCAGCAGGCAGAAGAAATACAGCGCATAACTGGGCTCCAAAAGGCGGGAAAACGTTTTGTTCAAAACAAAACCCCCTTGTTCTTGATTTTGTATTGGTGGGCGGACGGCGAGCCGTCCTGCCAGAAAATACACTATATATAAAATGACATTTTATTATATCAAATCCCACCGGTAAAAACAAGTATCCCTTGCCGGTTGGTGGAAAGGAAAAAATTTTAAAATATTTTTTTAAAAACCTCTTTACAAACGATGCTGGCTATGCTATTATCATTTTGCAAACAATAATTGTTATCGTTAAGGAGGCGGCCATGGAGAAGACGACCCGATACAGCAAGAAGCGAGAAGCCATCCTCATGGCGCTGCGAGACACGGTGGACCACCCCACGGCAGAGTGGCTGTACCAGAAGCTCAAGCCGGAGCACCCGGACCTGAGTTTGGGCACAGTGTACCGCAATCTGACGCTCTTTCGGGAGCAGGGGCTGGTCCGCAGCGTGGGCGTAGTGGACGGACACGAACGCTTTGATGCAAATCCTGCCGACCACCCGCACTTTGTTTGCAAGTACTGCCGTGCGGTCATCGACATTCCAGCCATCGAGGATGGTAATCAGGTGGAGCGCGCGGTCAATGAGACCTACGGCTTTGCCGCAGAGCACCACGACCTGACGGTCTACGGTGTGTGTGGCAACTGTATGCACAGCAATCCTAAAAATTAAAGACAAAAATAAAACAAAAAACAAGGAAAATCAAGGAGGAAATGAAAAATGAAGAAGTTTGTGTGTTCTGTTTGCGGTTATGTCCATGAGGGCGACAGCGCTCCCGAGCGCTGCCCGGTGTGCAAGGTGCCCGCCGAGAAGTTCAACGAGGTCAAGGGCGAGATGAAGCTGGCTGCCGAGCATGAGTACGGCATCTACGCCAAGACTGTGAAGAACAACCCCGATATCTCCGAGGAGGATAAGAAGTACATCTTTGAGCAGCTCATGGCCAACTTCAACGGCGAGTGCTCCGAGGTGGGCATGTACCTGTGCATGGCCCGCATCGCCCACCGCGAGGGCTATCCCGAGGTGGGTCTGTACTGGGAGAAGGCCGCCTGGGAGGAGGCCGAGCACGCGGCCAAGTCCGCCGAGCTGCTGGGTGAGGATCTGGAGCCCATGATGAAGGCCACCAGCAAGGACAACCTGAAGTGGCGCGTGGACTGCGAGTACGGCGCTCCCGCCGGCAAGTTCGACCTGGCCGCCTGCGCCAAGAAGAACGGCCTGGACGCCATCCACGACACCGTGCATGAGATGGCCCGCGATGAGGCCCGTCACGGCAAGGCTCTGGAGGGTCTGCTGAAGCGTTACTTCGGCTAAGCGATACGAATAAGGAGAATTAACATGGATAAGTACATTTGCCCCTGTGGCTATGAGTATGACCCCGCTGTGGGTGACCCCGACAACGGCGTTGCCGCCGGCACCGCGTGGGAGAACGTCCCCGAGGATTGGGTGTGCCCCGTGTGCGGTCTGAGCAAGGATGCCTTTGAGAAGGCTTGACACATAAGTGAGTTGAGAGGGAGCATCTTCGGATGCTTCCTCTTTTCTTTTTCGGCATCTGCCGTGTTGAGTGGATAAACAGGCGGTTTTCCCCGGCGGCAGGTTTTGCTGCCGGGGAAATTTCCATTCTTGGCATTGTTATCCCGGCCGGACGGTGATACAATATAGATACGGCTCGATTTACGGTATCGAAAAGAGAATGGAGCGGATGAAAATGAAACGAGTGTTGTCCGGGATGTTGACGGCTGTGGTGCTGATGGGCGTGCTGTGTATGCCAAGCTTTGCGGCACAGTATAAGGTGCAGGATGTCTTCCACAAAAAACCGCTGAAAAATATGCTTAACTTCACCGCCGAAACGGTGGAACAGATCGATCCCATCGACGTGGGTTACCTGATCATCTCCCACAACTATTCTGCCCCGGTGCCTGCCTTCCGCACCACGGGTGTGACCCAGGTGTTTTTCGGCAATGCTGCCGATATGAATTATCTGGTGGGGTATGCCCCCACGTTGGCGGCTCTGCGCAACAGTGACTACACCGTGGTCAGTGCCATGTCGGAAAGTTGGTACACCGCTACCTATATTCTGGACAAGCCGGGCTATTATGTGGTCTATTACGGCATGTGGGATTACCCGGCCAAGGGCACTTGTATTCTTGAGGTGAAAGCCGGTAAGGCCGGTGCGCCCGTATCCTTCCTCAAGTCCTTCTCCGACGTGGACAAGGACCGGTGGTCTTACCCGTCCATCATGGACATGGTGGGCTGGAATATTTTTGCCGGAGTAGGGGCCCGGGACAACAACGGCGTGGGAAGGTTTGACCCCGAGGGAAAAATAACCCAGGCTCAGTTCATTACCGTGCTGACCAAGCTTCTCTACGAGGATGAGGTGACCGGCATGAAGCCGGGCGAGCAGTGGTACAGCAACTTCTACACCGTGGCCCGGAGCAAGGGTCTGCTGCCTGAGGGCAAGTTCTCCGAGAAGGATGCGGAGCAACCCATCACCCGGGAGCAGATGGCAATGCTGGCTGTGCGCACCGCCAAGCTGGACGGATGGAAGAACACCAACTATATGGTAGACCCCAAGCGCATTGCCGACTTTGACAGCGTGGGAGAGGAGTACCGGGACTCTGTCCGCACGGCGTTCCACATGAATCTGCTCAGCGGTTATGACGACAAGGGCACCTTTAAACCCCAGGGTACCCTGACCCGGGAAGAGGGCGCGGCCGTCATGCACAAGCTGGTGTTCAAAAGTGCGATCTGACCAAGCATAATCAAACATCTACCGCCCCAGAGAACACCGTTCTCCGGGGCGGTTTTTGCTGTGGTTGTAAAAAAGGGGAAGGTGTGCTAAACTGTAGGGCGAACCACCTGCGCCCGGCGCAGAACGGAGGAACAACATGGGAAAGCTGAGATTTTTCATCGCGCTGTGGGCGGCCAAGCTGTCCATACCCCTGCTGCGCGTCACAAAGCATAACGGTACCAATTTTCCCGGGGAGCTGGCGCTGAAGCTGTGTCCGGACTTTTTGAAGTACGTGTCCAAGCCCGCGCGCATCGTCACCGTCACCGGCACCAACGGCAAGACTACCGTGTGCAATCTGGTGTGCGATATTCTGGAAAAGAGCGGGCGGCCCATTCTGAACAACCGCGCCGGGTCCAACATCAATTCGGGCATTGCCACCGCCATGCTCACGGGGGTGAGCCTGTTCAACCGGGCCAGATACGACACTGCCGTGCTGGAGGTGGACGAGCGTTCTTCCAAGCGCATTTATCCCTATGTCCGACCCGACCTGACCCTGATCACCAACCTGTTTCGGGACTCCATCATGCGCAACGCCCACCCGGGCTATATCGCCGAATTTCTCACCCAGAGCATTCCCATTACCACCCGGCTGGTGCTCAATGCCGACGACCTTATCTCCGCTCGGGTAGCCCCGGATAACGAGCGGGTGTACTTCGGCATCGGGCCTATGGATACCGATGTGACCCAGTGCATCAACCGCACCAACGACATGCAGATCTGCCCCCACTGCCACAGCGTGCTCCGGTACGAGTATCTGCGCTATCACCACATCGGAAAGGCCTGCTGCCCCGATTGCGGCTTCCGGTCGCCGGAGAGCACTTATTTTGCCTCCGATGTCAATTTTGCGCACAGGACTCTCGCCCTGCGGGAGGGGGAGAGCGAGTATTGCTACCCCCTGCTCAGCGACAGTATTTTCAACGCCTATAATCTCACCGCCGCCGTGGCGCTGCTGCGGGAGCTGGGACTGTCCCACGAGCAGATCGCCGCCGCCATGGGAGACACCCGGCTGGTGGCCTCCCGGTACAACGAGCAGGTCATCGGCAGCAACAAGCTCATCATGCATATGTCCAAGGAAAAAAACGCCCTGGCCTGTTCCCGGGCATTTGACTACGTTGCCGGTCAGCCGGGGGAGAAGGAGATCCTGCTGGTGATGAACTGCATCGGGGACGAGCGCCACTGGTCGGAAAACATCAGCTGGCTGTACGACTGTGATGTGGAGTTTCTCAACCACCCCTCCGTGCGCTGCATCGCCGTGACGGGAAAACGGGCGTGGGACTATAAGCAGCGGCTGCTGCTGGCTGGTGTGCCGGAGGAGAAGGTGCGCCTGCACGAAGACCCCTTTGTCGCTGCCCGCCTGCTGGACTACGCGCCGGGCACCTCCATCTATGTGCTGCATGGCGTAGACTCGCTGTCACTGGCCAGACGAGTGCGCGCCGCCGTGGCGGACACCCTGGAGAAAGGAGCGGGACAATGACCATTGAAGTGCTGTACCCCGAGGTGTGCAACCTGTACGGAGATTTGTTCAATGCGGAATATCTGGCCCGCTGCGGCGAAGGGATGCAGCTGCACCGTACCGCCCTGAAGGACGAGCCGTTGTTCGTCCGGGAGCGGGTGGCGCTGGTCTATATGGGCGGCACCACCGAGCAGGGGCAGGAGCTTTGCATCAATGCCCTGCGCCCCCACATGGACACCCTGCGCCAGCGGGTGGAGGAAGGGCAGCTGTTTCTGGTTACCGGAAACGCCATGGAGCTGTTTGGCAGCCATATCCAACTGCCCGACGGCAGCCGCCTGGAAGGCCTTGGTCTGTATGACACCTGGGCGGTGCGGGACATGGAGCACCGCTACAACTCCCTGTTTCTGGGTACGTTGCCCGGGGTAGAGGGGGCGGTGACCGGCTATAAGAGCCAGTTCGGCCACTCCTATGGCAGCAACGAGGACAAGTTCCTGTTCGCTGTGGACCGGGGCTGCGGCCTGAATCCGGACAGCCGTCTGGAGGGGGTGCGGGTCAACAACTTTCTGGCTACCTACCTCACCGGCCCGCTGGCAGTGATCAACCCGCCCTTTGCCCGGTATCTGCTGGAGCTGATGGGTGTGGGGGACGCGGCCCTGCCCTGGGAGCAGGCGGCGTGGGATGCCTACAAAGTGCGCCTGACCGAGTTTGAACGGCCCGAGCTTCCGTTCCAATACTGAAAAGAAAACAGCCTTCACCACCGGGTGAAGGCTGTTTTTTGTTGATTAGCGGCTTACAGAATGTCGTCCAGCGCGTCGAGGAACAGGTCGCGATAGATGTCGTAACCCTCCTGGGTGAAGTGCATATTGTCTTCGATCCAGATGTCATCGCGTACCTTGGAGTAGTCGCCGGCGTCGGCGGGGTCGTTGTAGAAGCCGGGCCAGGTGGACTGGGCCACGCAGAAACAGTCGTCGTAAGCGTCGCAGTAGTCGCGCACCAGCTGGTTGTACTGCTTAGCGCACTTGTGCCACAGGGTGTTGTCCGCGAAGCGCTTGTGGGGCATGGCGTCGCAGATGTACAGCTTCACGCCGGGGAAGTCCGCCCGGGCGCGGTTGCAGAACAAAGCGATGAGATACATGATCTCTACGGGGGAGTAGCCGATGAGAATGTCGTTGGGGAAGAAGCGCAGCACGATGGCACGGGGTGCCCAGGGCTTGACCAGGCGGTCGTAGTAATACAGGCCCTGTTCCATGATGCCGCCGCCGAAGCCGTGGTTGACGGCGGCGGGGGAGCCGTCCTTCATGCGGATATCCTCCTCCAGCGGGCGTACACCGGACTTGGGATTCCAGCGGGTGAAGCCGGAGGAGCCGTAAAAGAGGATCTTGCCCGTTTCGATGGGCTGTGCCTCGTATTCCAAAACGGTCTCTTCAAAACTTCTCAGGTTGGAAACTTTCTGCTTAAACAGATCAGCCATAGCCGATGTCTCCTTTTCGGTTTGGCTCACGCCATCAAAGTGATAATGAGCTGGGCGGCCAGCACCACCAGCACCAGGGCGATGGGGTAGGTGGAGGCGTAGGCGGCGGCCACATCGTCGGTCTTGGCGGTGTTGATCAGCGTGCCCAGAGCGGGGGTGGAGGTCATGCCGCCGGTGATGGAGCCCAGACTGTTGAGCAGGCTGAGCTTGAGCACATACTTGGCAAACAGAAAGCCGGTGAGCATGGGGATGATGGTCATCAGCGCGCCGCCGATCAGGCCGTAGACCACGATCATGCCGCCCAGAGAGGACTTGCCGATCTCGCTGACCAGAGACACGCCGCCGCTGACGCCGGCGCCGGTGAGGAACAGCATCAGGCCGAACTCACGGAACACCTTCAGGGTGCGGTCGCTGACCTCAAGAGAGAAGCGACCGATGTGGCCGAAGTGGCCGAAAATCAGGCTCATGATCAGGGTGCCGCCGGTGGTGCCCAGACTGAAGCAGGGGCCGGCGTAGCCCGCACCGGTGAGGGGGATGTTGATGGAGCCAACCATCAGACCGAACACAACGGCCAGGGCGAAGGCGGTCAGACCGAAGGAGTCACAGCAGAACAGACCCTGCTTTGCTTCGGCTTTTTCCTCGACACCGGCCTTGAGCAGCTCGCGCTCCTTGTCCATGTTCACCTTCAGCAGCTTGGGCATCAGCTGTACGAACAGCACCACGCCGATCACGCCGAAAGGATAGGCGATGGCATAGCCCAAGGTGATGATGTCGGTGGCGTGGCCGATGCTCTCCGCCGCTTCCAGCGCCGCAGAGAAGCCGGGGGTGGAGGTCAGCGCGCCGGACATGACGCCCACGGAGAACTCCGGCCCGATGCCAGGGATCAGGGCGAACAGGGCGGCCACCGCCGCGCCGGACACAATGATCATCGCGCCCAGGAGCACAAAAGAGGTGGCGTTCTTCTTCAGGTTCTTGAAGAAGTTGGGGCCGGCAATGAAGCCAACGGAGGTGACAAACAGCACCAGACCGATGTTCTGGATGACCTTGGAAAAGTAATTGTTCAGTGTGGCCGAGGAGTCGGCAATATAGAAGCTGTCCAGAATGGGGACATTCTGCAGCTGGGGCAGGGTGCACAGGTAGCCGAACAGGATGGCTACCAGAAATACGCCCGCCGTACCCAGGGAAACGCCGTCCACGCTGATGCTGCCCAGCAGATAGCCCAGTACTGCCACCACGAAAATGCCGCACAGCAGGGCGGTGACGGCAGAAACCTTAAAGGTGGCTTCCACGCCGCTGGGGGCGCCGGCGGCACAGGTGCCGCACCAGATGGCTACTGCAGCCACCACAAGCGCGGCGATAGCACACCAAAGCCACTTTTTGTCTGTTTGTTTCACAATGATCCCTCCAAAATTACTGTAAACTGCGGAAGTACAGCCCCACGCCTCAATGTGTTTCGGCAAGAGGAGCTTTCCCGACATTTTATCATTCTTTTGCTATATTGCAAACCATGAGATGATGTAACCAACTATATCTTGAAAGTGATGCTGAGATGTGGTAGAATAAAACATTAGCATCAAAGAGGAGAGTTTGCCATGGAACTGCTCCAGCTGAATTATTTTTGTGACGCGGCCGCTACCCAGAATTTTTCCCAAACGGCCAAGCGGTTTAACGTGCCTCCCTCCAATATTTCCCAAAGCGTTAAGCGTCTGGAGCGGGAGTTGGGGGCGGAACTGTTTGTGCGCAGCGGGAACCGGGTGCGGCTGAATGACCGGGGGAAGACCTTTTACCGGGAGGTGGAGCAGGCCCTTGGTCTGCTGCGCCACGCGGCGGACAAGGCTCGGGGCGCGGCGGAAGACGCAACGCTGCGGCTGGGCATTCGCCTGAGCCGCCGGATCGCCATGCAGGTAGTGTCCTTGTTTCAAAGCCGCCATCCCCAGATCAGTATTGTGGCCGAGCATGGGGACCACACCCAGGATAACGATTTTGACCTGATCCTGTCCGACGGTTCCTTTTCCCACCCGGAGTTTGTTAAGGTCAAGTCCTTCCGGGAGCGGATTTTGCTGGCCGCCCGCCGCGGGACGGTGCCGGATAAGTCCTGCCTGTGTGCAGAGGACATCATGGACAAGCCCTTTATCACCATGAGCACAAATTACAGCATGCACGGCCTGACCCGGGAAATCTGCCGGGACATGGGCTTTGAGCCGCGTATTGCCCTGCAGGGGGAGGATCCGGTGTATATCCGCCGGTGTGTGTCTTTGGGGCTGGGGGTGGCCTGCGTTCCCGCCATATCCTGGCGGGGGCAGTTCCCACCGGACGTGGGGCTGTACCGGCTGGGCGACTATACCCGCGATATCTGCATTTATCAGCGCAGAAGCGCCTATCCCAGCGAATATACCAACGAATTCCGGTGTATGCTGGTGGAGGCATTTGAACGGGAATTTGAGGGAATATGACCTTGCCCAAACCAGTGGCAGGTGATATAATGTAGGCCTGCCGGAAAGGTCCGGCAGGCGAAAACAAAACAGAAAGAAGCTCGGTTTATGAATGATCTTCCTCAGCATTCCAGCTATCATATCGGAATGCGAAACGTGAAAACGGCCATCGCGGCCACGGCCTGCGCCCTGCTGTATTTCCTGCTGGGCAGCATCCCCGGGTTCCCCTTTGACCGCAATCCCACCTTTGCCTGCATCGGCGCCATCTTCGGCATGGGCGTGGACATGGGCAACTCGTGGCTGCTGGGCGGCAACCGCTTTTTCGGCACCATCATCGGCGGCTTTATCGGTATGGCCCTGTTCCGGGTATATATTTGTTTCTACCCGGAGGGTGGAATGCACCTGCTGCTGATGGCACTTTTGTTCGTGGGTGTGCTGCTGTTGATCATTGCCTGCCGCGTCTTCAAGTGGCCGGGCGGCATCCAGCCCGGCGGGGTGGTGCTGTGTATCATCCTGTTCAATACGCCTGTGGACACCTACATTATGTATTCCATTAACCGAATGCTGGACACCGGCGTGGGCTTTGCTATGGCGTTGCTGGTCAACCTGCTGCTGCCCCGGGAGCGGGTGGTGCGCTGGCTGGAAGCCGCGCACATGAGACGGCGGGAAGACGACCGGACCGAAGCGTGATCGGGAGGCATTGCTATGAGTGAACTGTGGAACGGATTTGACATGGAGTCCTTCTCCTTTGAGGGACAGGAGGCCCACGTGGTATTCCCCCACGAGGGAACGGCCAACGGACGGCTGGCGCTGAAGACCGTGTATTGGGGCGCATTTCCCGACGCGGTGGAGATCCCGCTGCTGGAAAAGGGATTCCATGTGTGCTTTGTGAAAAATGAGGCCCGTTGGGGGCGGGACGAGGATCTGGATCGGGAGGCCCGCTTTGTCCGCTTTGTGGCGCAGAAGTATACCCTGAGTCAGCGGGTCGTGCCGGTGGGAATGAGCTGCGGTGGTCTGATGGCCATCAAGCTCGCCGCCAAGTACCCGGAACTGGTATCCTGCCTGTATCTGGACGCTCCGGTGCTGAATTACTTGAGCTGCCCCTGTCATGCTGGCACGGCAAAACCTCTTGATGAGGGTAGAGCGGTGCCGGAACTGCTGGCGGCGCTGGAGATGGACAGCATTTCTCAGCTGATCGGCTACCGGGAGATGCCCCTGGACAAGCTGCCCCAGCTGATCGCCCACCGCATTCCGGTGGTCATGGTGGCCGGAGGGAGCGACAGCATCGTTCCCTTCCACGAAAACGGCGCGCTGCTGCAAAAGGCCTATGAGCAGGCAGGGCTGGAGTGCCCGGTGTACATTAAACCCGAGTGTGACCACCACCCCCACGGGCTGGACGACCCATCGGAAGTGGTCCGGTTTGTTCTGACCCACTGAGAGGGGGAATACGGCATGGATTTTAAGCCGCTGGAACAGTTTATGGATCATCTGACCGGTTGGCGCATTCCAGGAAACGCTGTCAGTGTGTGTATGGACGGGCGGGAGGTGTTCTCCTACCAGTCCGGCTTTGCGGACGTGGAAAACCGGATTCCCATGACCAAGGACCATTATATCAATATTTACTCCTGCTCCAAAGTGGCCACGGTCACCGCGGCCCTTCAGCTGTACGAACAGGGCAAATTCCTGCTGGACGACCCCCTGTACGAGTTTATCCCAGAGTACCGGGAGATGTACATTTCCGACCAGAACGGGCTGCGCAAGGCGGAGAACCCCATCACCCTGCGCCATCTGTTCACCATGACTTCCGGGCTGACCTACAACCGGAACACCCCTGCTTTTGAAAAAGCTCGGCAGCTCACCGCTGGGAAGATGGACACTCTGACCGTCATCCGCTGTCTGGCGGAGGATCCCCTTGCCTTTGAACCGGGGGAAATGTGGCGGTACAGCCTGTCCCACGATGTGCTGGGGGCAGTGGTGGAGGTCATTTCGGGACAAAAGTTCCGTGACTATGTGAACGAGCATATCTTCCAGCCCCTGGGTATGGAGCGGGCTATGTACCATAACGAGGCGGTGCGGGACAAAATGGCTGTCCAGTACAGCTATGAGGACGGGAGCATCGGCGGTATCGTGGCCCAGCAGGCGGGAGAGACTGCCGCCGGGGAGGGCAAAGCGGTGCCTGTAGATCCCAATGCCCGCCATGCTTTTGGTTCGGAATATGACAGCGGCGGAGCCGGTATCACCACCACGGTGGCGGAGTACTCCAAGTTCTGTGCCGCGCTGGCCAACGGCGGTGTGGGTGCCACCGGGGAACGCATCCTCGCCCCTGGCACCATCGACCTTCTGCGCACCAACCAGCTCAGCGAGCACCAGCGCAAGACCATGATCTGGCCGCAGCTGAAGGGCTATGGCTCCGGCCTGGGTGTGCGCACGCTGGTGGACAAGGCCGCTTCCGGCTCTACAGGAAATCCAGGTGAATTCGGCTGGGGCGGCGCCGCCGGCGCCACCGTGTTGGTGGATCCCCAAGTCGGATTGTCGGTGTTTTATGCCCACCATATGCTCAACCCTCAGGAAGCCTACTATCAGCCCCGGCTGAGAAATGTGATATATAGCTGTCTTTGATATAAAACCGGAGACGATGGCCCGGGGAAAAAAAAGGGGGGGGCCGTTTGGTGGGGAGAAAAAAACAGGGGGGGGGGGGGGGGGGGGCGGGGG
>JAZNMM010000117.1:0-2949 GCA_045579605.1 Lawsonibacter sp. | reverse complement strand
GCCAGGTCCATGCCCAGTCCAAGGGCCACCCCCACGCCGGCACCCACGCCCGCGCCCCCCCGCCAGCCGCAGGCCAGCACGGTCAGCGCCGTCAGACACCGGCCAAGAGACACTTCCGCGTATAAATGCTGGTGGGACAAGGTAATGTACACCGCTCCGGCCAGCATCACCCACCAGCGGCTGTGGGTGCGCCGCTGAACATCCAGAATCTCCCGAAAGCCGTAGGCCGCCAGCGCAGTGAGCACCACCTCGGTGGTATAGTAAATCACATCCTGGGTGCGCCAGCCCCGCTGGGACAGATAGATAAAGCCGGTGCAGGCATTCATCAGCGCCGCCGCCACCGGCATGGTCCAGGGCATATGGTACAGCTTCACGTCATAAAACGCGAAGGCCAGAGAAAAGGTCAAAATAGCGGCAGACACGTACCTCAGCCCCTCCACCAGTCCCATCAGGGTCAGGTAGCCAAAGCTGCTGCCCAGAAGGGCCATGGCCGCGCACAGCCCCGAGCCCGAGCCGCCTACCAGCGCCACTCCAAAGGGCGCAAAGCTGCCAAACAGCCTGCCCCCCGCCAGCACCGCACCCAACAGAAAGTGGGTCGCCCCCTGGGCCGCGCCGGACAGGGCCGGTCCCTCCAGCACCAGCTGTCCCGTGCGGATGACCTCCGCCCGCACCCGGGCCAATCGGGTACGGAAATTTTCCTTTGTCGCCATAAAAACGCCTCCCGTGGGGAGGCTTGTCCCTCCCTGTTTCCCCCAGTATAATCCAATATTTGGAAAAACTCAGTCGGAAAAGGCAGGCCATACCGCGACAAGGGAAATTTATTTGGGAAGAACGCAAAAACAAGCCGGGGCGTGTCCGCCCCGGCTTGTTGCCGATGGATTATACCGGCTTGCCCGCCAGCACCTCCAGAAAGTCCTTATAGTTTTCCTCCAAAAGCTTGGGGGTGTCCAGCCCGTAGGGGCATTTGGCCTTGCACGCGCCGCACTTGAGGCAGTCCTTGATCTTATCCATGCGCGCTCTACCCTTCTCGTCCGTCCATGCGGCGGTGGGGGCACGGCGGATCATCAGGGACATACGGGCACAGTTGTTGATCTCAATGCCCACCGGACAGGGCATACAGTAGCCGCAGCCCCGGCAGAATTCCCCCTGCAGCTGCGCCCGGTCCCGCTCCACCACCGCTGCCAGCTCATCGGTCAGGGCGGGGGGTTGGTGGATGAAGGAGAGGAATTCCTCCAGCTCCTCCGGCCGCTGGATGCCCCAGATGGGCAGCACGTGCTCATATTGGGCCAGCCAGGCGGCGCAGGCCGCGGCGTTGGTGAGCAGGCCACCGGACAGGGCCTTCATGGCAATAAAGCCCATGCCCGCCTGCTTACAGGCCTCCACCACCGCCAGATCCTTTTCATCAGCCAGATAGCAGAAGGGGAACTGCAGCGTTTCATACAGGCCGGAGGCGATGGCCTCCTGGGCCACCTGAAAGCGGTGGGTGGTGATGCCGATGTGGCGGATCTTTCCCTGCTGCTTGGCCTCCAGCGCTGCCTCGTAGAGACCCGAGCCGTCCCCGGGACGGATGCAGGTGGTAGCCTGATGGAACTGGTACAGGTCGATGTAATCAGTGCGCAGGTTGGCAAGGCTCTGAGTCAGATGCTGGCGCAGCTCCTCCCCCGTTTTGGCGTGGGATTTGGTTGCGATGTACACCTTGTCCCGCATCCCCTCAAATGCCGCACCCACCTTTTCCTCGCTGTCGGAATACATCCGCGCGGTGTCGAAAAAGCGCATGCCGCCCTCGTAGGCCCGGCGCAGCAGCGCCACTGCCTCCTGCTTGCTCACCCGCTGAATAGGCAGACAGCCAAAGGCGTTGCGCTCCACGGTGATGCCGGTGTTGCCTAAAGTCACGTTGGACATAATACCGCTCCTTTCCATAGAAGTTTCCCCGCCACGGCTGTGACGGGGAAACAAGGTCTATCACATGCTCTTAAGCTGCTCGGTGAGCTTTTCCACCAGCTCGGACAGCTTGACCGCGCGTTCCTTCTCCGCCTCCACCACGGCGGCGGGGGCCTTGTTCACAAAGCCGGGGTTGGACAGCTTGGTGTTGAGCTTGGCAAGCTCCTCGGAGTTCTTCTTCAGCTCCTTCTCGATGCGGGCCTTCTCCTTTTCCAGGTCCACCAGCTCACCCAGAGGGATGAACAGCTGGGCGGCGTGGGTGACGATGACCACCTGACCGACGGCATCGGGGGCCTGATCGGCGGCCACGATGGCCACCTCGCTGGCATAGCCCAGACGCTTGAGGAAGGGGATGCCGGCGGCGAACACATCCTGCTGGTCGGTGACCACGGTGAGCTGAGCCTTCTTGGAGGGGGGCACGTTCATCTCCGCACGGCGGGTGCGGATGGCGCGAATGGCGTCCATGACCTGCTCCAGCGCCTTCTCCTCCTCGCCAAAGGCCAGATCCTCCCGGTACTCGGGCCACTGCTGGAGCATGAGGAAGTCGCCCTCATGGGGCAGGGCCTGCCAGATCTCTTCGGTGATGAAGGGCATGAAGGGATGCAGCAGCTTGAGAATCTGGGTCAGCACATAACACAGCACCTGCTGAGCACGGACCTTGCTGTCCTCGTCCTCCCCCTGCAGGCGGGACTTGGTCAGCTCGATATACCAGTCGCAGTAGCTGTCCCAGATGAAGTCGTACACCTTCTGGGCTGCCACGCCCAGCTCGTACCGGTCCATGTTGTCCGTCACGTCGGGGATCAGGCTGTTGAGCTTGGACAGGATCCACTTGTCCTCCAGCTCCAGCTTCTTGGGCAGCTGGCACTTGTCGATGGTCAGGTTCATCATCAGGAAGCGGCTGGCGTTCCAGATCTTGTTGGCAAAGTTGCGCATGGCCTCGCACCGCTCGGTGTAGAAGCGCATATCGTTGCCGGGGCTGTTGCCGGTGACCAGATTGAAGCGCAGGGC
>JAZNMM010000116.1:0-6055 GCA_045579605.1 Lawsonibacter sp. | reverse complement strand
GTCACGCCGGTATGCATGACGATCACGTCAAGTATCTTGAAGACTTGAAGGCCGGTCTCTAATCGATAACGACAGTTATTGAAATCGAAGGGCACTGCTGAAGGCGGTGCCTTTCTTTTTGCGGGCGCAAAATTCAACTTTTCAGCTGAGTTTTTCGGCCATTTCGTTTGTTAAAATTAATCTGTTGAGTTCGAAGGATTTGTCCTTCGGTGACGTAAGAAATAGCAGGGCCCCGGGCCGTTTTTTGTGGGGAGGAGAGGGTCAGTGTGCCATAAGGAGCTGACGCACGAAGCGGGAGAACAGAGCGGGCAGGGTCAGCCGGGCCACG
The DNA here is from genome assembly GCA_045579605.1 of Lawsonibacter sp. Taxonomy (GTDB): domain Bacteria; phylum Bacillota; class Clostridia; order Oscillospirales; family Oscillospiraceae; genus Lawsonibacter. The sequence continues at coordinate 5,727 of JAZNMM010000116.1, read as the reverse complement.
GGATGGGCGGCTACCAGCGGGACGGCGGCGCGAACTTCCCCGTCCACGCGCACGGTCATCTCGCCCAGTCGCTGACCCTGTTCCACCGGGGCTTCCACATTATCGGCCAGGGAGAATTCGGTGGTGACCTGTCCGGACTGGCCCTTGGGCAGGAGGAGCCGGCAGTCGTATTCCGGGATGGGCTGGACCAGCTCCGCCTCGCCAAGAAGCACCGGGACGGCGGGCAGGGCCTGCTGGGGATGGACGGTGGTCAGCGCATAGTTGGCAAAGCCGTAGTCCAGAAGGGTACGTGCGGCCTCAAAGCGCGCGTCGGAGGAGGTGGAGCCCATGACGGCGGCGATGAGAGTGGTGCCCTCCCGCTGGGCGGCGGCGGACAGGCAGTACAAAGCCGAGTCGGTAAAGCCGGTCTTCAGTCCAATGGCGCCGGGGTAGTAACGAATGAGCCGGTTGGTATTGGAAAGGCCGAAGGAGCCGTTGCGAATGGTGTCCATCCAGATGGTGGTATAGCTGCAGATGTCCGGGTGGTAGAGCAGAAGCTGCCGGGACATGAGGGCGATATCGTGGGCGCAGGTGTAGTGGTCGGACACGGGCAGACCGGTGCAGTTGGAAAAGCGGGTATCCGCCATGCCCAGCTGGGCGGCCCGCTCATTCATCTGCTGGACGAAGGCGCTCTCGCTGCCGCACAGGTGCTCGGCCATAGCGACCGCGGCATCGTTGGCGGAGGAGACGGCGATGCATTTAAGCAACTCGTGCACGGTCATCTGTTCCCCCGCTTCCAGATACACCTGTGAGCCACCCATTCCCGCGGCGTAGGGGGAGACGGTGACCAGATCCTCTTTGGTGATGCGGCCGTTGTCCAGCGCTTCCATGATGAGTAGCAGGGTCATTACCTTGGTGACGCTGGCAGGCTCCAGATGGGCGTGGGAGTTTTGCTCGTAGAGTATGGTTCCCGTTTCCTGCTCCATGAGCAGGGCGGAGGCGGCGCTCACCGGAGGGCAGGCGGGTGCGGCGGAAGCGGCCGGGGCCAGAAGGGCGGCGGCCAGCAGGATGGGAAGAAGGCGTTTCATGGGCAGTCCTCCAAATTCGGTTTATACCAGCATATTGTGGAGGGAAGAAGGGAAGTATGTGCGGTAATTTTTTGAAAGTTTTTGGTTATGTGGACGCAAACGTCCACAACTGAGCCTATTTTACCCTATAGGTGAGGTGGGATTTATGGGAAAACAATCGACAGGCATGAGTCGGGAACAGATTCTGCGCCGGCTGAGTGCGCTGGCCGGGGTGAAGGTGAATGATGTGGTGCAGCTGGCCTATCTGTCTGAGGAGGAGGCGCACCGGATCGCCGGACTGGACCTGAAGGCGCTGAAGGAATTCAAGCGGGGAGCCAACGGGACGGTGGAGATGAAGCTGATCGACCGGATGGAGGTGCTGAAAACGGTGCTGGAGCTGATGCAGGAGCAGGAACGGGACGCGGGCAGCGGCTTTTTGCAGGCGCTGGAGCAGGCGGGTAGGGAGAGCGCGGGAGAATGAAGATCACCCGCTTTTCGCCCCAGCAGCGCAAGGTGCTGCTGTGGTGGTGCACTCCCGGGCTGGCGGAGCATGAGGCGGTGATCTGCGATGGGGCGGTGCGCAGCGGAAAGACCCTTTGTATGGGGGTGTCCTTTATCTGCTGGGCTATGGCGCGCTTTGAGGGACAGGCCTTTGCCCTGTGCGGAAAGACCATCGGTTCGGTGCGGCGCAACCTGCTGCAGGAGCTGATGCCCCTGCTCAGAAGACTGGGCTTTGTGTGCCGGGAGCAGCGCAGCTCAAATCAGTTTTCGGTGAGTATGGACGGGCGCACCAATGTGTTTTATCTCTTTGGAGGCAAAGACGAGGGTAGCGCGGACCTCATTCAGGGCCTGACCCTGGCCGGGACGCTGCTGGACGAGGTAGTGCTTATGCCCCGCTCTTTTGTGGAACAGACCTGCGCCCGCTGCTCCGTGGAGGGAGCGAAGCTGTGGTTTTCCTGCAATCCGGAGGGGCCGGAGCACTGGTTTTACCGGGAGTGGATCTGCAAGGCGGAGCAGAGAGGGGCGCTGTATCTGCACTTCACCATGCGGGACAACCCCTCCCTGTCGGACAAGGTGCGCCGGCGGTATGAGCGAATGTTCCGGGGCAGCTTTTACCGCAGGTTCGTGCTGGGGGAGTGGGTGGCGGCCCAGGGGCTGGTATATGACTTTTTCCAGTCGGAGCAGTGCCCGCCGCCCCCCGCAGGGGAGATGGAGCAATGGGTCATCTCCTGCGATTACGGAACGGTCAATCCTGCCTCCTTCGGCCTGTGGGGTCACAGGGAGGGGGTGTGGTACCGCGTGGCGGAATACTACTACGATTCCCGCCGGGAGGGCAGGCAGAAGACGGACGAGGAGTACGCCCGGGATCTGAAGCGGCTGGCGGGAACGCGGAACATTGGCAAGGTAGTGGTGGACCCATCGGCGGCCAGTTTTATGGAGGTGCTACGCCGGCAGGGATTTCGTGTGGTGCGGGCGGACAACGACGTGCTGCGGGGCATCCGGGTCACCGCTCGGCTGCTGCAGGCGGGGAAGCTGGTCATCTGCGACAGCTGTACGGACGCGATACGGGAGTTTGGGTTGTACCGCTGGGAAGAGGATGCGGCCAGAGACCGGGTCCGGAAGCAGGATGACCACGCCATGGATGACATCCGGTACTTTGCCGCCACGGTGGCTGCCCCGCAGGGGGAGCGGGCACCGGTGTTTGCCGGCAGCGTGAGCCGAAGCAGCAGAATGTGAAAGAAGGAGCGAGAGGATGAAATGGTTTAAGTCGAAGAGTCCCCGGGTGCGGGGCGCGGCGGTGCAGACCCGGGATACGGGGCGACATCCCTTTGGGGCGCTGGACCGCTATGTTCCCCTGAGCCGGGGAGAGAGCCAGATCTACCGCGCCATACGGGAGGCGGTGCCCATTGTGGATGCGGCCATACTCAAGCTGATCCGCCTGTGCGGCGGCGTGAGCGTGGTGTGCCAGAACGGCGGGGCCCAGGCGCAGATGGATGAGTTTCTGCGCACAGTGCCTACCGGACGGGGCCAGCGGGGACTGCAGTCCTTTCTGGACGGGTATCTGGACTGCATGTTTACCTGCGGCCGGGCGGTGGGCGAGATCGTGCCAGACGGACGGGGGCGGGATGTGGCCGCCCTGCTGTGGTGTGACCCGGCCGCGGTGGAGATCCGGGAGGGGAACAACCCGCTGGAATTTGAGCTGTGTCGGAGCGCGGCCCAGGGCGGCGAGCCCTTTCCACGGCAGGAACTGCTTTTGTTCACCCCTTTTCAGCCGGAGGCGAACAATCCCTATGGAGTGTCCCTGCTGCGGTCCATGCCCTTTATGAGCGAAATCCTGCTGAAGATCTATCAGGCGGTGGGTCTGAACTGGGAACGGGTGGGCAACGTGCGCTTTGCTGTGGTGTGCAAAAACAGTGAGGGGGACGAGGCATACGCCCGGGAACGCTGCGAACAGGTGGCCCGGGAGTGGAGCCGGGCCATGCAGGAGGGCAGCCAGGGGACCGTGCGGGACTTTGTGGCCATGGGGGATGTGGAGATCAAGGTCATCGGCGCGGACAACCAGGTGCTGGACAGCGAGGTGCCGGTGCGCCAGATCCTGGAGCAGCTGATCGCCCGCACGGGCATTCCGCCCTTTATGCTGGGCCTGTCCTGGTCGTCCACCGAACGCATGAGCAGCCAGCAGGCTGACCTGATGACCAGCGAGATCACCGCCATCCGGCGCAGTCTGGAGCCAGTGATCGAGCGCATCTGCGAGACCTTCCTGCGGTTGCGGGGCTGGGGCGGCAGCGTGCGCGTGGAATGGGCGGAAATCGACATGCAGGACGAGGTGGAGCAGGCCAGAGCCGAGCTGTATCGCCGGCAGGCCGAGCAACTGAAAGGAGACGGGGAATGATGAACGTGACCAAACAGGTGGTGTGCCCCACGCACACCCAGGTGGAGGAGCAGGAACTGGAGCTGATCAACCGCTTCAGCCGCAAGAAACTGAGTGCCGAGCAGGTGTATACCTTTGCTGTGCGCCTGTGCGACAACGAGGTGGACCGGGACGGGGAGCGCTTTGCACCCCAGACGCTGGATGACCTGGCCCGGCTGTTTGTGGGCAAGAGTGGCATTTTTGACCACCAGTGGTCTGCCGCCGGGCAGACGGCCCGCATTTACCGGGCGCAGGTGGAGGAAGAACCGGGCACCCAGACCAGCGCCGGGGACGGCTACCGCTATGTGAAGGCCTGGGCGTACATGCTGCGCACCAAGGGCAACGAGGAGCTGATCGCCCAGCTGGAGGGCGGCATCCTGCGAGAGGTGAGTGTGGGTTGCGCGGTGGAGCGCGCGGTGTGCTCTGTGTGCGGAAAGCCCGCGGGTAGCTGCGAGCACCGCAAGGGCGAGGTGTACAACGGCAAGGTGTGCTTTACCAGTTTGGAGGGGGCGGCGGACGCCTTTGAGTGGTCCTTTGTGGCCGTGCCCGCCCAGCCCAGAGCCGGCGTGATGAAGACCAAGAGTGTGCGCGGTGCGGACTGTCTGAAAACGCTGGCCCATCGGGAGGGCTTTGAGGAGGAATACCGACAGCTGGAAAAGCAGGCGGCGCTGGGCAGAAACTATCTGGATGCCCTGCGCCGGGAGGTGGTGCGCCTGGCCGGACTGGGTGAGCAGCCTGTGGAGCACAGCGTGATGGAAGGCATTGCAAAAAAGCTGGACGAGGGGGAGTTGCTGGAGCTCAAGCGCGCATATGGCGCGGGAGCGCAGCGGTATGTGAATCTGGCCACCCAGCTGGACCACCGTCAGGAGCAGGAAATGCCCGAGCGAGCTGACGGTGCGTTTTTGATCTGATCGGGCGCAAACAAATGGAAATTGGGGCCGAAAGGCCCGGTTTCAAATATATGAACGGGAGGAACAGGAATGAATAAGGTATCTTTTGAGCAGGCCGGCAGTCTGATGGTCACCTTCTTTGCCGAGGAGGGCGTACAGGACGGTCAGGTGGTCAAGGTGTCGGCCAACGGCACGGTGGCCCCTTGCGCCCAGGGCGATTGCTTCTGCGGCGTGGCCGGCGTTTGCCGCAACGGTGCGGTGGGCGTGCAGGTGAACGGCTTTGTGAAGGTGGCGGCGACCCTGCCTCTGGCGCTGGGCCGAGTGGCTCTGGTGGCCGACGGCAAGGGTGGCGTGATGGCCGGCGAGAGCGGTATTTCCGCGCTGGTGGTGGACGTGGACACCGTGGCCAAGACCGCTGTGATCTGTCTGTAAAAAACAAGGAGGAGAAAACGATGGCTTATCAGTATGACAATCTGAAGCTGGAAAAGGGCATGTACCATGAGGCGGGCAAGAGCTTTACTCAGGTGCTGGAGAGCATGGACCCCGACCAGCAGTACAAGGGCACGGCTCTGGAGGGTCTGGATGCCTTTCAGCGTCAGCTCAAGCGCTTTGACATCAAGGTGAAGGGTGCGGGCAGCGATGTGGTGGAGAAGTTTTTCCGTACCGCAGATTCCGCTGTGCTGTTTCCCGAGTACATCGCCCGCAGCGTGCGTCAGGGTATGGACGAGCAGGATCTGCTGCCCTCTATCACTGCTGCGGTGACCCGATTTGACGGCATGGACTACCGCTCTATCACCGCCCAGCCCGGCGGCGAGGAGAAGGAGCTGCGCCGCGTGGAGGAAGGTGCTGTGATCCCCAGCACCACGGTGAAGGTGCAGGA
>JAZNMM010000115.1:0-4430 GCA_045579605.1 Lawsonibacter sp. | reverse complement strand
GCGATAACAGCGGCTCCCCTCTCTCACGCCGCCCGCTCCCAAAGGGGAGCGGGCGGTCTTTCGTTGTTTGCGGCGGTACGTAAAAAACGCCCGGCAGCATCTACAAGGGATGTTGTCGGGCGTTTGGTTTGCGGTTAATGGAACTGGGAGTTGTACAGAGTGGCATAAAAGCCGCCGCGGGCCAGCAGCTCGTCGTGGGTGCCCTGTTCGGTAATGGTGCCGTTTTGCAGCACAAGAATGGTGTCGGCGTGCTGAATGGTGGACAGACGATGGGCGATGACAAAGCAGGTGCGTCCCTCCATGAGCTCGTTCATGGCCTGCTGGATCTGGATCTCGGTGCGGGAGTCCACGTTGGAGGTGGCCTCGTCCAGAATGAGCATGGGGGAACGGCTGAGCATGGCCCGGGCGATGGTGATCAGCTGGCGCTGTCCCTTGGAAATGTTGACTCCGTCGTCGGAGAGCATGGTGTCATAGCCCTCAGGCAGACTTTCGATGTAGGAGTGGATGCGAGCGGCTTTGGCTGCGGCGATCACCTCGTCCCGGGTGGCACCCTCCCGCCCGTAGGCGATGTTGTCGAACACCGTGCCGTGGAACAGCCAGGTATCTTGCAGCACCATGGTGTACGCCCCGCGCAGGGAACTTCGCGTCAGCTGCCGCAGTTCGTTACCGTCCACATAGATTGCCCCGTCGCTCACATCGTAGAACCGCATGAGCAGGTTGATGATGGTGGTCTTGCCCGCCCCGGTGGGACCCACGATGGCGATGGTCCGGCCGGGCCGGGCCAGCAGGTCCACGTCGTGGAGTATGGGCTTGTCCGGGGTGTAGCCGAAAGACACCTTTTCCAGCTCCACCTGTCCGCGGGCATGGGTAAGCTCTTCGGCACTGAGGGTGTCGGCCGGCTCGGGCTCCTCGTCCAGAACGCGGAAGACACGCTCGGCGGCGGAGAAGGCGGACTGGAACTCATGCAGGATGTTGGCAAACTCGTTGATAGGGCCGGCGAACTTGCGGGAGTACTGCACGAACTTGGCTACCCCGCCCAGAGTGATGAAAAAGGCGGAGGTTTGAGCCAGCGTGCCGTTCTGGGAGTACAGGTACAGGATGCCGCCGAACATGGCGATCAGGCTGATGGACAGGTTGTTGATGAACATCATGCCCGGGCCCAGCGCGGCAGCGTAGTATTCCGCGTCGTAATAGGCGTCGGTGGTCTGTTCGTTGCGCACATCAAACCGGTCGCCGATCTCGTCCTCCCGGCCGTAGGCCTGGATGGTGCGGCAGCCGGACAGCATCTCCTCGGCGTAGCCGTTGAGCTCGCCCAGCTTGCGTGAGCGCTTGCGGAACAGGGGGCGCACCTTTTTCGAGCGGTACTGGGCGAAGAAGATGGAGATGGGTACGGTGACCACGAACACAAGGATCAGTGGCCTTGAGATGCGCCACATGAAGATCAGCGAGCCGGCCACGGTGTAAATGCTGGTCATTACCTGCACCAGATCGTGGGACAGGGAGGCGTTCACCGTGTCGATGTCGTAGGAGATACGGCTGATGATGTCGCCGGTGGCGTGGGTGTCGAAGTAACCCACGGGCAGGGAGGCGAGCTTTTCGAAGAGCTGTCGGCGCATGGTGTATACGATCTTCTGGCTGATGCGGACCATGAGCAGAGTCAGCAGGTAGGACAGCACCGCCGAGAGCAGGTAGCACACCAGCATGCGGTGCACGTTATCCCACACCACATCAAATTGCACACCACCCTCAGCAGCGATGGCGTCCAGCGCGTCGCCGGAGTAGGTGGGGCCCAGCAGGGCCAACTGGTTGGACAGCAGGGTCAGCGCAATGGCCATCAGAAACAGGGGCCAGTGCTGCAGGAGATATTTGCACAGGCGAAGCATGACGCTGCGGGTGCGCTTTGCGTCCAGCTTTTCAAAGGAAACGCCCGCCGAGCGGCCTGCGGGGCCGCCATGGCCTCCGAATCCGTTACTCAACGAAAGCACCTCCCATCTGCGACTGGCTGATCTGCTGGTATTCCGGACAGGTGGCCAGCAGAAGCTCGTGGTCGCCCATGCCGATGATGCGCCCCTCGTCCAGCACCAGGATCAGATCACAGTCCTTGATAGAACTCACCCGCTGGGCCACGGTGACCACGGTGCAGTCCTTCACCTGCTCAGCCAGCGCCCGGCGCAGGGCGGCGTCCGTTTTGTAGTCCAGAGCAGACGAGCTGTCGTCCAGAATGAGGATCTCCGGGTTGGCGGCCAGGGCCCGGGCGATGAGCAGGCGCTGCTTCTGACCACCGGAGAGATTGGTGCCCTTCTGGGCCAGCATGTAGTCATAGCCCTCCGGACGGGCGCAGATGAAGTCGTGGGCCTGGGCGATGACGGCGGCCTGCTGAATTTGTTCCTGTGTCAGCGGGCGACCGAAGCGGATGTTTTCCCCGATGGTGTCGGCATACAGGAAGTCAAACTGCATGGCTGTGCCGAACAGGGCGGACAGCTCATTTTTGGGGATGGTGCGAATATCCCGGCCGTGGATGCGGATGGAGCCCTCGTCCACGTCGTAAAAGCGCAGCAGAAGCTTGACAAGAGTGGATTTGCCACTGCCTGTAGCACCGATGATGCCCAGCCACTGGCCCCGATTCACAGAGAAGCTGATCTCCTCCAGATTGCGGGTTTTCTTGGAGGGATAAGTGAAGCTGACATGATCAAAGCAGATATGTGCGCGGCCGTCTGAGCGGGGAAATTCCTGTTCGGAGCGTACACCGAGGTCCTCGGGAGTATCCAGCACCTCAAGAATGCGGCGGGCGGAGGCGGCGCATTTGGTATACATGGTGAACATGCGGTTGATGGACATGAGTGCCATGGAGATCTGGGTGAAATACTGCATGAAGGCCACCACCGTCTCCGGATCGGATCGGCCGCCCGCCACCCGGAAAGCAGCCAGCACCACCACGGCCAAGATGCCCCCGTTCATCAGCACGTTCATCACCGGGCTGATCAGACTCATCATGGTCTTGGCCCGGGTCTCGTCCCGGACCAGCGCCCGGTTGACCGCATCGTAGCGGCGGTGCTCGTAGCTCTGCTTGGAAAGGGCTTTGATGACGCGGATGCCCTGGGTATCCTCCCGCACCACGCGGATCATGTTGTCTACAGAGGTTTGCACCCGGGAGAACAGAGGCACGCCGTGACGGGAGATCACAAGGATCAAGGCAAACACCACGGGCATGATCACCAGCATTACGGTGGCCAGCGCCCGGTCCATGAACAGGGAAATGCACACGCCACCCACCAGCAGGATGGGGGCGCGCACACCCATACGCTGCATCATGCCGATGAAGTTGTGCACGTTGTAGGTATCCGTGGTCAGGCGGGATTCCAGCGAGGGAATGGTGAACTGGTCCGTCTGGGCGGCGGACAGGCGCAGGGTGCGCCGGAACAGGTCGTGCCGGATGGCCCGGGAGGAGTCCCGACTCACCGCGGCGGCCATGCGGTTGGCCACCACATTCATGGTTACGGCCAGCGCCGCGCACAGCAGCATCACACCGCCCCACATGAGGATCTCGTCCAGCGCCTGCCGGGCGACCACCACCTTGAGTACGTGGCTGAGGATATAGGGCAGCAGCAGCTCGGCCACAGTACCGCCGATTTTAATAGATAAGCCCAGCAGCATACGCCAGCCGAAGGGCTTGAGATATCGAGCCAGCAGTTTCATCTGTCTATCACGACCTTTGGAACAGAAATGCATTTGCGTCGGAAGACCGCAGGTGATGACGGTCCTTGGGCAGGTTGTCTAATACCAGTATAATGGGGAATGAAATGATTTGCAATCCGCAAACACCTTGAAAACTATGCTTTTGATGATGGCAACAGGATGGACATGGAGGAAAAACATGATAAAATCAAATCAACAAAAGGCGGGGAGATATTAGGAATGCGTAGGCTTGGAATCATTGGCGTGGGCAGTATTGGCACGCTGCACATTGAAAATATTGTGGTCCGGAAGCGGTGTCCCAACATCACCATCACCGCGGTGGCCCACCGGCGGGAGGAGCGCCGGAACTGGGTCAGAAAGCTGCTGCCTGAGGCAGCGCTGTTTGAGGATGCCGGTGCGCTGATCCGCAGTGGTCTGGTGGATGCGGTGCTCAACGCCTTTGCCGACTGCATCGAAAAGCGCGGAGAGCTGGTAGCGGACGGACGGGAGGGGATCAACAGCCTGATGCTGCCCAATGCCATCCACCTGTCCGGCTGGACGGGTGAGCCGGTGACTCTGCCCATCGATGAGGAGAAGTTCCTTGCCCCGCTCGACGAACGCCGGGCCGCCTGGCATATTAAACAGGTCAAAACGGTGGGAATTTCGGACACCAATTACGACACGCTGTAAGGGTGACCCAATCAAGAAAAAAGCGAGACGCCCCAATCGGTCAGCCGTCTTTTTTGTGCTCGGGA
>JAZNMM010000114.1:0-19161 GCA_045579605.1 Lawsonibacter sp. | reverse complement strand
TAGATGTCCTCAATGGTGTCCCGGGCTCGTGCGCCCAGCTTGCCCAGGGCGGAACGGTAGTCTGTCCCGGAACCCAGCAGGTCGCCGAAAAGGGTGTCGCGGTTTATTCTGCTCCAATACTCGCTGCTGCCCAGCTTCACGCCAAGCTGGGCGGTTGCCTCTTTGCTCATGATTTGTTTCCTCCTTTGTGTTGTAAAGAACCTCTCTACACATACGGGAGAAAACAGGCAAACGTGTACGTTTGCGTCCACATAACCGAAAAAACACCCCCGCAGCAATGCTGCGGGGGTGTTGACAACCAAAGTATAAATTACTTGTGGTCGACGGAGTACATGTGCTTGATCAGCTCCAGAACCTTGTTGGAGTAGCCGATCTCGTTGTCGTACCAGGAAACGACCTTCACGAAGGTGTCGGTCAGAGCGATGCCGGCGTCGGCGTCGAAGATGGAGGTGCGGGTGTCGCCCAGGAAGTCGGAGGACACGACGGCCTCGTCGGTGTAACCCAGAACGCCCTTCAGCTCACCCTCGGAGGCGGCCTTCATAGCAGCGCAGATCTCCTCGTACTTGGCGGGCTTGGCCAGGTTGACGGTCAGGTCGACCACGGACACGTCCAGAGTGGGAACGCGCATGGACATACCAGTCAGCTTGCCGTTCAGCTCGGGGATGACCTTGCCCACGGCCTTGGCGGCGCCGGTGGAGGAGGGGATGATGTTGCCGCAGGCAGCGCGGCCGCCGCGCCAGTCCTTCAGAGAGGGACCGTCAACGGTCTTCTGGGTGGCGGTGACGGAGTGCACGGTGGTCATCAGACCCTCGGTGATGCCCCAGTTGTCGTTGAGAACCTTGGCGATGGGAGCCAGGCAGTTGGTGGTGCAGGAGGCGTTGGACACGAAGTTCATGTCGGTGGTGTACTTGTCCAGGTTGACGCCGCACACGAACATGGGGGTGTCGTCCTTGGAGGGGGCGGACATGATGACCTTCTTGGCGCCGGCGTCCAGGTGGCCCTGAGCCTTCTCCTTGGTCAGGAACAGGCCGGTGGACTCCACCACGTACTCAGCACCCAGCTTGGCCCAGGGCAGGTCGGCGGGGTTGCGCTCGGCGGACACGGGGATCTCCTTGCCGTTGACCACGATGGCGGTCTCGGTGTGGCCGATCTCAGCCTCGCACTTGCCGTGCATGGTGTCGTACTTCAGCATATAGGCCAGGTACTCCGCGGGGCACAGGTCGTTGATGCCGACGATCTCGATCTCGGGGTGGTTCAGGCTGGCGCGGAAGACCATGCGGCCGATGCGGCCAAAGCCATTGATACCAACTTTGATGCTCATGTTGATTGTCTCCTTTATGAATAAATTTATTGGGATACGAAAATACGCCACTATTATACCCCAAAGCTACCGAAATGCAAGTTGTTTTTTTCATATTTTCAATTGTTTCCCCGTTTCGCATAAAAAAACCAAAATTTCGACATTTTTCTTGTGTGGGACACCAGTTTTTGGTATACTCGAACTTATGGAAGGCGCGCCCCGTTCCTGCATATGCTATGGCGTGCCTTAGTTTATCCGCTGATAAGGGGGTCATTGCTTGTCCTGCAACGATCAAACCGTTCTCCGGGCGATTCCCGACCCCGCACTTCTGGCCCGGGAGGCGCGGGTGACCGGCTTTAACGCCGCCGCCCGGACCCTGTTTCCCGGAATGGAAGAGCAGTCCCTGCTGCCCGAGCCGCTGGTCGGGCAGGGAGAGGGCGCCGCTCTGGTGGCTGTGGCCGGACGGTATTGGCAATGCACTGTCGCGCCCTGCGGGCAGGATACGCTGTATATCCTGCGGCCCCAATCCGATTCCGCCATTACCCCTGCCCAGCTGGACGGGGTGTCCCGCCGCCTGCGGGAGCAGCTGGGACAGCTGGTGTTCACCGTCCAGAACATGGGCCGGGAGCACGGGGAAGACCCCCGGATCAATGCGCTTAATCAAGCTCTGTGCCGGCTGATCCGCACCACCGAGCAGATGGATGTGCTGCGGGAGCTGGAGCGGGACGATGTGCCCCTGCGGCTGCAGGTGCTGGATCTGGCCGGGTTGTGTATGCAGACCATCCGTTCCGCCCAGGGGCTGCTGGACGGCATCGGGGTGGAGCTGGAATATGACAGCAAGCTGACCTCCCTGCTGGTGCGGGGCAACGGCCCGCTGCTGGAGCAGATGCTGCTGGAGTTGATCTCCAACGCGGCCCGGGCCGCTGGAATGGGAGGTCATGTGACCCTTTCCCTGTCTCGGCAGGGGGACAAGGGGCTGCTCACCGTGGCCGACAGCGGCCGGCGGGACGCAGGCCTGCCCCTGGGGGCTCTGCTTACCGGAGACCGGCTGCCCGACCACCTGCCTGAGCCGGAGGAGGGCGCGGGCATGGGACTTGCCCTGGTGCGGCACATTGTCAGCCGACACGAAGGACGCCTGGTCATGGAACGCCGGGAGGGCGTGTGTGTGTGCGTTCAGCTGCCCCTGGCCAGGCAGGGCGCCCCCGTTGCCGTGCAGGCCGAGCGCAAGGAGTACTGTGCCGGGATCAATCCGGTACTGCTGGCCCTGTCCGACCTGCTGCCTGCCAGCGCCTTTTCCAGCGAAGATCTGGAGTGAGGACGGTCAACCGCCGGTCGATTCCACGGCCGGCGGTTTTTGTGTTTTTCTGCCGGTTTCGCCTTGACGGAAACGGGCCAAAACTGTAAAATAGAGCTTGAGTTTGCATCGAAGGGGACGATGTTGATGACAAAGATCGGTTTTGACAATGACAAATATCTGAAGATGCAGTCCGAGCACATCCGCCAGCGCATCGATCAGTTCGGCGGCAAGCTGTATCTGGAGTTTGGCGGCAAGCTGTTTGACGACTTTCACGCCTCCCGTGTCCTGCCCGGATTTGAGCCGGACAGCAAGGTGAAGATGCTCATTCAGCTGGCCGATCAGGCGGAGATCGTCATCGCCATCAACGCCGGCGATATCGAGAAGAACAAGGTGCGCGGTGACCTGGGCATCACCTACGATCTGGAGATCCTGCGTCTGATCGACGCCTTCCGGGACATCGGTCTTTATGTGGGCAGCGTGGTGCTCACCCGCTGGGCGGGACAGAGCGCGGCACAGGCCTTCGAGTCCCGGCTCAACTCGCTGGGCATCCAGACCTACCGCCACTATCCCATTCCCGGCTATCCCAACGATATCAACCGCATCGTCAGCGACGAGGGCTTTGGTATCAACGACTATATCCAGACCACCCGCCCCCTTGTGGTGGTCACCGCCCCCGGCCCCGGCAGCGGCAAAATGGCCACCTGCCTGTCCCAGCTCTACCACGAGCATAAGCGGGGCATCGCCGCGGGCTATGCCAAGTTCGAGACCTTCCCCATCTGGAATCTGCCCCTGAAGCACCCGGTCAATCTGGCCTACGAGGCGGCCACCGCCGACCTGAACGACGTGAACATGATTGACCCCTTCCATCTGGAGGCCTACGGTCAGACCACGGTGAACTACAACCGGGATGTGGAGATCTTTCCGGTGCTGGCCGCCACCTTCCGGCAGATCATGGGCACCTGCCCCTACAAGTCTCCCACCGACATGGGTGTGAACATGGCGGGCAACTGCATCGTGGACGATGAGGTGTGCCGTCAGGCCTCCCATCAGGAGATCATCCGCCGCTATTTTGCCGCCCTGTGCGGTCAGCGGCAGGGGCAGGACTGTGGGGTGGAGGTGGACAAGCTCCAGACCCTGATGAGCCAGATGGACCTGAAGCAGGCCGACCGGGTCTGTGTCCCCGCCGCGCTGGAGGCTGCCGAGCAGACCGGCGAGCCGGCCATGGCCATCGAGCTGCCCGACGGCACGGTGGTGGACGGCAAGACCTCTGAGCTCATGGGCTGTTCTGCCGCCGCCCTGCTCAACGCCCTGAAGGAACTGGCCGGCATCGACCACGGGGTGCATCTTATCTCCCAGTCCGCCATTGAGCCCATCCAGACCCTGAAGGTGCACCATTTGGGCTCCTCCAACCCCCGTCTGCACAGTGACGAGGTGCTCATCGCCCTTGCCACCTCTGCAAACACCGACCCTCTGGCCCAGCGGGCGCTGGAGCACCTGGGCCAGCTCAAGGGCTGTGAGGCCCATTGTTCCGTCATGCTCTCTCCGGCGGACAGCGTGACCTATAAAAAGCTGGGCCTGCTGCTCACCTGCCAGCCCCAGTATCAGACCAATAAACTCTACCATAAATAACACCCAGCCCCTCCGCCATGCGGAGGGGCTTTTTGGGGCGTCCGGAGGCCGCCCCCTACACAACGACTCGTAGGGGCCGGCGTCCTCGACGGCCCGGAAAAAGCATACAGCGTTGCGGTTCGCTTTTTCTTCTCCCGAATTGACATCCCCGCTCCATGTGGGTATACTAACATCACACCAAAGGGGGTACACCATGACCAAAACGGAACTGCTCGACAAATGTGCCCGCAACGGCGAAGATCGCATGCTGCTGGCCCGGGTGCTGGACAAGCTGGAACTGGCGCAAAACCGCTCCGTCCCCGCCCACACCCCCTTTCTTTCCCCTGCCGAACAGGCCTGTGTTGCCGATCTGCTCAATGCCTGCGGCCGTCCCCGCCACTTCTTTTTCGGCGGATTTGAGGGGGCAGAGCGGCAGCTGTGCGTGTTTTTGCCCGACTGGCAGGAGCAGGAGGACTGGCTGGCCGACCCGGAGGGGTCGGTGACCGCCCTGCACGCAACCTTTCCAAAGGACGCCGAACCCTCCCACCGGGACGTTCTGGGCGCCCTGATGGGCCTTGGTATTACCCGGGAAAAGCTGGGGGATATCCTTGTGGGGGAGGGCAGCTGTGAGGTGCTTTGCCTTTCCGACACCGCGCCCATTCTGCTGTCCCAGTGGGAAGGCGTGGGCCGCTGGAAGGTGAAGCTGCAGCAGGTTTCTCTTTCCCAATTGGAGGTCAAGCCGCCGGAGGTGCGCACCATCCGGGACACCGTGGCCACCCTGCGGCTGGACGCGGTGCTCTCCAGCGGATTTTCCACCTCCCGGGGCAAGGCCGCCGATCTGATCAATGCAGGCCGGGTCATGGTCAACCATCGGGAGTGCACCAAAGCGGACAAGCCGGTTTCTCAGGGCGATGTGCTCACCTGCCGGGGCCTTGGCAAGTGCGTGGTAAAAGAAGTGCTGGGCCAGTCCCGCAAGGGCCGCATCATGCTGGTGCTGGAACGTTATATTTAAGGAGACAAATCATGACACAGGAAAAAATCGACCGCATCAATGCCCTGGCCCGCAAGGCCAAGACCGAGGGGTTGACCCCGGAGGAGACCGTGGAGCGGGACGCCCTGCGCAAAGAGTATATTGAGTCTGTCACCGGCAATCTGCGCGCTCAGCTGGACAACACCGTAGTCCAGCACCCCAACGGCCTGCGCACTCCGCTCAAGAAGAAAACTCTGTCCTGAATTTTCCTGCAAAATTTTCCAAAATCCGTTGCAGTCTCTGCTGTTTTGGAGTAAAATGAACGTGTATTTTTTGCAGGAGGGCAACGGGATGGAACTGCTGAAAGAGCGCATTCGCAGGGATGGCAAGATCCGGGGCACCGAGGTGCTCAAGGTGGACAGTTTCCTGAATCACCAGATGGACGTGGACCTGTTTGACGCCATCGGCGCGGAATTCAAGCGCCGCTTTGCCGACTGTGAGGTAAACAAGATCCTCACCATCGAGGCTTCGGGCATCGGCATCGCCTGTCTGGCCGCCCGGCATTTCCACTGTCCGGTGGTCTTCGCCAAAAAGTCCCAGTCCCGGAATATCTCCAACGATGTCTACACGGCCAAGGTGGAGTCCTTTACTCACGGCAAGGTGTACGATGTGGTGGTGTCCAAAGAGTACCTGCACCCGGAGGACAAGGTGCTGCTCATCGACGATTTTCTGGCCAACGGCGAGGCGCTGCGGGGCCTTGCCAAGCTGGTGTCCGACTCCGGCGCGCAGCTTGTGGGCGCGGGCATCGTCATCGAAAAGGCCTTCCAGCCCGGGGGCGACAACCTGCGCAGGGAGGGCATGCGGGTGGAGTCTTTGGCCCGGGTGGCCGGCATGAGCGAGACCGACGGCATTACATTTGCGGATTAAAAGTGGCCTGTGCCATTTTTAATAAATAAGGTGAAACAAAATCACTAAGGAGGAAATCCCAACATGAAGAAGTTTCTCGCGCTGGTCATGGCCGTGGCCATGACCCTGTCCCTGGTTGCCTGCGGCACCGCCGGCAACGCTTCCACCAGCGGTTCCGCTCCTGAGGCTGCCGAGCTGAAGGTCGGTGCCATCTACATCAACAGCAAGAACGACACCGCCGGCTACACCTTTGCCCATCACAGCGGCATCGTGGGCGGCATGAAGGATCTGGGCCTGAACCCCGAGACCCAGCTGGTCATCGTGGACGAGGTCCCCGAGGACAAGCAGCAGGTTCTGGCCGCTGTTGACACCCTGGTTGGTCAGGGCGCCGACATCATCTTCGGCATCTCCTTTGGCTATATCGACGCCATGGAAGAGGCCGCCGGCCTGTATCCCGAGGTCATCTTCTCCCACGGCACCGGCTACAAGAGCAACACCACCAACTTCAACAACTACTTCGGCCGCGCCTATCAGGCCCGTTACCTGGCCGGTATCGCCGCCGGCCTGAAGAGCCTGGAGACCGGCAACAACAACGTGGGCTACGTGGCCGCTTACACCACCGCTTACGCTGAGACCGCTTCCGGCATCAACGGCTTCGCCCTGGGCGTGCAGGCCGCCAACCCCGAGGCCAAGGTCTACGTGAAGAACCTGGGTGCCTGGGCTGACGAGGTCAACGAGAAGGCCTATGCCGAGGAGCTGATCAACACCTTCAACTGCGGTGTTATCTCCCAGCACTGTGACTCCGCTCAGCCCCAGATCGCCGCTCAGAACGCCGGCGTGTTCGGCTGTGGCTACAACTCCGACATGACTGCCGACGCTCCCGCCGCTCACCTGACCGCCGCCATCTGGAACTGGAACGTGTACTACGCCACCGCCATGCAGGCCGCTATGGACTGCGAGGGTGATGCCTCCAAGTTCGTGCAGAAGATGGGTGGTTCCGCTTACTACGGCGGCCTGAAGGAAGGCTTCGTTGACGCCTCCCCCCTGACCGAGAACTGCGCCGCCAACACCGACAAGGCCATCGAGGCGGTCAAGACCATGATCGTCAATGGTGAGTGGGACGTGTTCTCCGGCGTGAAGCTGTCCATCGCCGCGGACGGCACCGTCACCTCCGCTGACGCCGACCTGGTGGACAACGCCGGCAACGTCATCGTTGCCCCCGGCGGCCCCTCTGTTGAGGATGGCGTGATCACCGGCACCATGAACTACCTGGTGGCCGGCGTTGAGGAAGTGTAATCTGCTTCCCTGAGACCCGATAAGCACTACCGGGCCGGCCGGATTTCCGGCCGGCCCGGTCTTTTTAGTCGCTGCTCTTTGGTTCGGAATATCCGATTTGAAGAAGAGCGGCTAAATCCGTTCTCCGGTAGGGTGGGGGCTTGCCCCTGCCGAAAAAACGTACCTGCGGCGGGGGCAAGCCCTCGCCCTACCCGAAATAAGAGGAGGCTGTGCCATGCCGGAACAGTACGCCATTGAGATGCGCGGCATCACCAAGACCTTTGGCAGTGTGGTGGCCAACAACAACATCAACCTGAACCTGCGTCAGGGGGAGATCCTTGCCCTGCTGGGGGAAAACGGCTCGGGCAAGACCACGCTGATGAACATGCTCTCGGGCATCTACGCCCCGGACGCGGGCGAGATCTTAATGGACGGCAAGCCCGTATCCATCGCCTCCCCCGAGGACGCCAAAAAGCTGGGCATCGGCATGGTCCATCAGCACTTTAAGCTGGTGGATGTGTTCTCTGCCGCTGATAACATCTGGATGGGGCGGGAAAAGTCCGGCTTTGCCCTGAAGGGTGACCGCTTCGGCGAGATCGAGCAGATGGCCAAAAAGTTTGGCTTTGACATCGACCCGAAGAAAAAGGTCTGCAACATGGCCGTGTCGGAAAAGCAGACGCTGGAGATCATCAAGGTGCTCTATTACGGCGCCAAGGTCATCATTCTGGACGAGCCCACCGCCGTGCTCACCGTGCAGGAGATCGAGAAGCTCTTCGCCGTTCTGCGCCGCATGAAGGAAGAGGGCCACTCCATCATCATCATCACCCACAAGCTCAATGAGGTCATGGACATCTCCGACCGGGTGGCCATCCTGCGCAAGGGCGAATATATCACCACCGTTGACACCGCCCAGACCAACGAGCAGGAACTCACCGAGTGGATGGTGGGCCGCAAGATCGACCTGAACATCGCCCGCCCCGTGGTGGAAAAGACCCGGCCCCTGCTGGAGATCCGGGACCTGACCATCAAAAATGACGAGGGCGCCGTGGCCATCGACAAGGTGAACTTCTACATCCGCGGCGGCGAGATCCTTGGCGTGGCGGGCATCGCCGGGTGCGGCCAGAAGGAGCTGTGCGAGGCCATCGCCGGCCTGCGCCCCATCCAGTCGGGCCTGATGATCCACAAGGGAGACAACATCGTGGGCCTGTCCCCCAAGGCCATCCTGGAAAAGGGCATCTCCATGTCCTTCATTCCCGAGGACCGTTTGGGCATGGGCCTTGCCCCGTCCCTGTCCATCACGGACAACATGATTTTGAAGAACTACGCCGATGCAAAGGGGCCTTTCGTGGACCGCAAGTCCGGCCGGGCGGATGCCCAACGGGTCATTGAGGAACTGGAGGTGGTCACCCCTTCCACTGAGACCCCCGTGCGCCGGCTGTCCGGCGGCAACGTGCAGAAGGTGCTTTTGGGCCGGGAGATCAAGGCCGGCCCCAACGTGATCGTCACCGCCTCCCCCGTGCGCGGTCTGGATATCAACTCCTCCTATGCCATTTATGACATCCTCAACCAGCAGAAGCAGGACGGCGTGGGCATCCTGTTTGTGGGCGAGGATCTGGACGTGATGCTGGCCCTGTGCGACAAGATCATGGTCCTGTGCCACGGCCGGGTCATGGGCGTGGTCCACGCCCACAAGACCACCAAGGAGGAGCTGGGTCTGATGATGACGGGCGCACTGGATCTGACGGACAAGTACGAGGACAAGCCCGCCGGCATTGCCCGGGACACCAACATTACCCCCCAACAGCTGGACACGGCCCGAGAGGAGGAGAACTGACATGCGCTTTCATATCGTCAAGCGGGACGCCTGTCCCCTGTGGAAAAAGGCATGCTTCTACCTGCTGGCTGTGCTGGCCGCCCTTGTGGTGGGCGGACTGCTCCTGCTGGTCATGGGCGTGAACCCTCTGGCCTATTACAGCCGCATGTTCACCATGGGTATGGTGGGCAACAAGATCGCCTACAAGGCCTTTGAAAACTACCTGAAGGTCTTTGTCCCTCTGGCCCTGACCTCGGTGGCTCTGTCTCTGGCCTTTAAGATGCGCTTTTGGAACATCGGCGGCGAGGGCCAGTTCATTCTGGGCGCCATTTCCGCCGCCGCAGTGGCACTGAAGCTGGGCCCCGCCCTGCCCAATGCCATCACTCTGGTACTCATGTGTCTGGCCGCCATGCTGGCCGCCGGCCTGTACGGCGTGTTTGTGGCCGCCCTCAAAGTGAAATTCGGCTCCAACGAGACCCTCATGACCCTGATGCTTAACTATGTGGCCCTGTATGTGCTGATATTTTTGGGCGACCGGAAGGCAGACTGGAACTTCTTCCTCCAGGCCGAGTCCGCCCGCCCCGTGTTCCAGAGCTTTGCCGATCTGGCCGCATTCCCCCGCATTATGTTTGGCAAATTCGGTTTGAACATCTGCGTCATTCTCGCTTTTGTGGTGGGCGCGCTGGTCTTTGTGTACCTGAAGTACACCAAGCAGGGCTATGAGATCAGCGTGGTGGGCGACAGCGCGGGCACTGCCCACTACGCGGGCATGAAGGTGAACGCCATCGTCCTGCGCACCGTGTTTCTGTCCGCCTGCCTCATCGGCCTTGCCGCCGCATTCAAGGTGGGCACCGCCGGCGTGCTGTCCACCGCTATTACGGAGGATGTGGGTTGGACGGGCATTATCGTGGCCTGGCTGTCTCAGCTGAACACCGTGGTTATCTTCGTGGTGTCCGCGCTGATCTCCATGCTTCACTATGGCTCTGTGGCCGCCGCCGCCACCTTCTCCAAGGTGGATTCCAGCTTCGCCAATATGCTCCAGGGCGTGATTTTGTTCCTGGTGCTCACTGCGGACTTCTTCATCCGCTTCCGCATCGTGCGCACACAGAAAGGGGGCGCCAAGTAATGGAAATGGACAAACTGGGCGTTATTACCACCTTTATTCACAACATCGTGGTCTATAACATCCCCCTGCTCTACGGTACGGTGGGCGAGATCGTGGTGGAAAAGTCCGGCAGTCTGAACCTGGGCGTGGAGGGCATCATGGCCGTGGGCGCCATCTTCGGCTACATCGTGGGCTGTTACACAAACAGTATGCTCCTGGGCATCCTCACCGCCTTTGCCATGGGCGCCCTGATGGGCCTGCTGTTTGCCGCCCTCACCGTCAGCCTGCAGGCCAATCAGAACATCACCGGCCTGACCCTGACCACCTTCGGCCTGGGCGTGTACTTCTTTGTGGGCAACGCCATCAAGGCGGTGCGCTGGCCTGCCATGAGCGATTATTCCAGCATCAAAAACGGCTTTGCCGACCTGCCGATCCCCTTCCTGTCCGACCTGCCCGTGGTAGGCAGGGGCCTGTTCTCTCACAATGGACTGGTCTATCTGGGCATTGTCATCGCCCTGTGTATGTGGTTCTACCTCAACCGCACCACCCCTGGTCTGCGCCTGCGTGCCGTGGGGGAAAACCCCGGCGCGGCGGACAGCGTGGGCCTGAACATCAAGCGCATCAAATATCTGCACATCTGTCTGGGATGCGGCATTATGGGCATCGGCGGGTACTATATGGGCCTGAACATGTCCGGCTCCTTCTCCAGCGCCTGCTGGATCAACGGCTATGGCTGGATCGCCGTGGCGCTGGTCATCTTCGCCAACTGGAACCCTACCATGGCCATTCTGGGCACCTTTGTGTTCGGCTTTTTCAACACCCTGCGTGTGTCCGGCTCCAGCCTTGCTGTGGCCTTCCCGGGCACGCTGGGCTGGCTGGCCGCCGTACCCACCCAGCTGTATCAGGCCCTGCCCTTTATCATCACTGCCGTCGTGCTGGTGGTGTCCTCCATCCGCAAGAAGGAGGGCTCCGGCCTGCCCGCCGGCCTGGGTGTGAACTACTTCCGCGAGGAGCGGTAACAAACATAAAAAAGGAGCGTGTCGCCGACACGCTCCTTTTTTTATGTTCTGCCCGGACGCAGAATGTTCTCCGATATTTCGCTCAGCGCCCGGGAGGCCTCCATATCATGGGCCGGGCACTTGGAGAGGTCGCCCAGAGAGAGCATGCCTACCAGTTTGCCCTGCCGGACCACCGGCAGGCGGCGCACCTGCCGCTGTGCCATCAGCTGGGCGGCGTGGGTGCAGTCAGTTTCAGGCGCCACGGTGTAGCACCCCCGGGTCATCACGTCCCGGACGGGGGTCTGGGCCGGATCGTCCTCCGGGGCGATGCAGCGAAGAACAATGTCCCGGTCGGTGACGATGCCCCGCAGGCGTCCGTCGCTGGAGCATACGGGAAGTGCCCCCACGTTGTGCCGGCTGAGCAGGCGGGCGGCCAGCGCCGCGCTGTCGCCGGGGGCGAGGGTGACCGGGTCGGTGTGCATCAGGTCTCGTACTTGCATGGAATCAGCCTTCCTTTCCGTGTATGGTCATGGTTTGTTATACCCGAAAAGGGGGCCGGTCAATCCTCCTGGAACTGCCGGGGCGTTACGCCGAACTGCCGGCGAAAGGCCCGCTGGAAGGCGGAGTAGTCCTGAAAGCCGCAGCGGGTGCAGGCGCTCTGGGCGGAGGTGCCCGCGCGCAGCAGCTGGGCGGCGGTGAGCAGACGCTTTTGGGTGATGTACTGGTGGACGCAAAGGCCGGTGCACTGCTTAAAGCGGCGCATGAAGTGGTACTTGCTGGTATAGCTGTGCCGGGCCAGGGCGTCCACGCTCAGATCACCGGTGAGATTTTCGTTGATGTAGGACAGGGTCCGTTCGATCTTAGGGTCCAGACGGCTGGCCCGACCGTCCCGGTCGGTTTGGTCGCTGGCCATGGCCCGGTTGAGCAGGACCAGCAGCTGCAAAAAACAAGTGCGGGCCAGCAGCGGGCCGCCGAAGCCGTTGTCTTCCAGCGCCTGTTCCAGCTGCGCCAGCAGCACCTCCAACTGTCCCCGTTGTTCTTCATCCGGACGCATAAGGGCAAACTGGCGCTTGCGGGCCAGCCGGAAGCAGGCGGACAGATCCGCGTCCGGCGTGCTCTGCCGGCGGAGAAAGCCGGGGTCCAGATAGATGACCACTCGCTCATAGGGGGCTTCTGGGTCGATGACCGGCTTGTGGATCAGATGGCGGCTGACCAGCAGTACGTCCCAGGGCTGGAGAAAGTAGGCGCGGCCCTCGATGATATAGCTGGCCGTGCCCGAGAGGAAAAACACGATCTTGTCAAATTCGTGATAGTGGTGCTCCATCTCCTCCACGCCCACGTCCCGCAGGTGAAACAGGCGAAATTCCTCGTGCAGATAGCCTTTTTTGGGATACTGGGTGGGTGTGTCCATGGCAAACCCTCCTTTTTTCTTAGGATAGCGCACTTTTTGCAAAGTGTAAAGCAATATCTGCGTTGTAGATTGAAAAAGTTTGCGATATACTTATTCTAAGAGAAACTGAGATACTGCGGCCATGGCCGCCGGAAAACAGGAGGGCATACCATGATCAACGAGTGCTATTACGACGAATTTGACCGCAAGGAAAACCTGGAATTTGATTCCAAGGTGGTTCACGGCGGCATGGGCTGCGACCCCATCACCGGGGCGGTGAGCTTCCCAATTTTCCAGAGCGCCACCTTCCGCCACCGGGCCTTCGGTATTTCCACGGGGTATGATTATACCCGGGTGCAGAACCCCACCCGGCAGGAGCTGGAGCGCACCATGGCCATTCTGGAAAACGGACTGGAGGGCTTTGCCTTCTCCAGCGGTCAGGCGGCTAACATGGCGCTGTTTACGTGGCTGCCCAACAACAGCCATGTGATCCTGTCTGACGACATTTACGGCGGCACCTTCCGCATTTGTGACGAGATCTTCTCCAAGTTCGGCTGCACCTTCTCCTGGGTGGATCTGGCCGATCTGGACGCCGTGCGCGCCGCCATCCGCCCTGAGACCAAAATGATTTATGCCGAGACCCCCACCAACCCCATGATGAAGGTGGCGGATATTGCCGCCCTTGCGGACATCGCCCACTCCATCGGCGCGCTGATGGTGGTGGACAACACCTTTATGACCCCCTTCTTCCAGCGCCCGCTGGACCACGGCGCGGACGTGGTGGTGCACAGCGGCACCAAGTATCTTGCCGGCCATAACGACACCATCGCCGGCTTTGCCGTGGTCAAGAGCCAGGAGATGGCCGACTTCTTCCACGCCCAGCTCAAGTCCCACGGCAACGGTCTGGCCCCCATGGACTGCTGGCTGGTGCTGCGGGGCATCAAGACCCTGGCTCTGCGCATGGAGAGGCACAACGCCAACGCCATGCAGGTGGCCCACTGGCTGAGAAACCACCCCAAGGTGAAAAAGGTCTACTTCACCGGCTTTGAGGACCACAAGGACTATGCCGTGATGACCAAGCAGACCACCGGCTTTTCCGGCATGATCTCCTTTGAGCTGGACAGTCTGGAGACGGCCATGAACCTGCTCAGCCGGGTGAAGATGATCCTGTTTGCCGAGAGTCTGGGCGGCGTGGAGACGCTGGTCACCTATCCCATGACCCAGACCCACGAGTCCATCCCCGCCGACGTGCGGGAGGCGCTGGGCATCAACGAGCGGTTCATCCGCATCTCCATCGGCATTGAGAACGTGAAGGACATCATTGCCGATTTGGAACAGGCGCTTGCGTAAAATGTGAGGGCCGTCGAGGCGCCGGCCCCGACGCAAACTCCCGAGTGGAATTGTAGGGGGCGGCCCCCGGACGCCCCGAAAAAGAGGGAACAAAATGGATTTGAAATTCACCAAAATGCAGGCCTACGGCAACGATTACGTGTATATCAACGCCGTGGACCAGAAGATCGACGACCCCAACGCCCTGGCCCGCCGGGTGAGCGAGCGGCACTTCGGCATCGGCTCGGACGGCCTTGTGCTGGTGTGCCCCTCAGACCGGGGGGAGTTCCGTATGCGCATGTTCAACCCCGACGGCACCGAGGGGGAGATGTGCGGCAACGCCCTGCGTTCCCTGTCCAAGTATGTCTATGACCACGGTATGACGGACAGGACGGAGTTTGAAATTGAGACCCTGGGCGGCATGCAGCACATCTGGCTGACGGTGGAAAACGGCAAGGCGGTGAACATCACCGCCGACATCGGTCAGCCCCGGCTGGACACCAGAGTCATTCCCGTAAACACCGAACTGGCTGAGTTTATCCATCAGCCGGTGGAGACTTTGGATCGCACCTTCCATATCACCGCTGTGTCCTGGGGCAATCCCCACTGCGTGATGTTTGTTGAGGACACCGCAGACTTTGACGTGGCCAAATATGGCCCGGCCATCGAGCACCACACCGCCCTGTTTCCCAACAAGACCAACGTGACCTTTGCGCAGGTGGTCGGTCGGGACTACATCAAGATCCGGGAGTGGGAGCGGGGCACCGGTGAGACCATCGGCTGCGGCACCGGCTGCTGCACCGCGGTGGTGGCGGCTGTCCTGCTGGGCTACTGCGACCGCAAGGTGACGGTGGGGCAGATCGGCGGAAACCTGTTTGTGGAGTGGCGGCAAGAGGACGGACACGTGCGCATGACCGGTCCTTCCCATACCGTGTTCGAGGGAGTTTTGTTGGATGAAGCTTGAGAAACTGCTGGAAAAGCTCGACTATACACTGGATGCGGGCAGTGTTGATGTTGACGTTGCCTCGCTGGAATACGACTCTCGCAAGGTGGGCAAGGGCGGTCTCTTCGTCTGCCTGACCGGTTTTCGGGCCGACGGACACGCGTACATCCCTGCCGCTTTGGAGGCGGGTGCTGCCGCCCTTGTGGTGGAGCGGGAGGTGGAGGTGCCCGAGGGGGTCGCGGTGGTTCGGGTGAATGACAGCCGCTATGCCCTGGCCCTGCTGTCCGCGGCCTGGTTTGACCACCCGGCGGAAAAGATGACCGTCATCGGCCTGACTGGCACCAAGGGCAAGACCACCACCGCCCACATGGTCAAGTCCATTCTGGAGGCGGCGGGCCACAAGGTGGGCATGATCGGCACAGTGGGTGCGGTCATCGGCAGCCAATTGCTGCCCACCAGAAATACGACCCCCGAATCCTATGAACTGCACTCCCTGTTTGCCCGGATGGTGGAGGAGGGGTGCAGCCATGTGGTGATGGAGGCGTCTTCTCAGGGCTTCAAGCTCCACCGCACGGCGGGTATTTTGTTTGACGTGGGCGTGTTTCTGAACCTGTCCCCCGACCACATCGGGGATGGGGAGCACGCCAGCTTTGAGGAATACCGGGACTGCAAGGCTATGCTCTTTTCCCAGTGCCGGAAGGGCCTTGTGAATGTGGACGACGAGCATTGGCGGGCGGTCACCGCTCGCGCCGCCTGTCCCATGACCACCATGTCCGTTGCCGGCAAGGCGGATTACACCGCGGGCAGGATAAAAGAGCTGCGCCGGGAGGGCTTTCTGGGCAGCGAGTTCGTGGTGTCCGGCGTGCTGGAGGGCACGTTCCTGCTGAATATGCCCGGCAAGTTCAACGTGTCTAATGCCCTGGCAGCCCTGGCCGCCGCCCACATGGCGGGGGAGGATGCCGCGGCCATCGCCCAGGGGCTGAAGTCGGTGTCCGTAAAGGGCCGCACCCAGATTCTGGACACCCCGGGCCATTACACCCTGCTCATTGACTACGCCCACAACGCCGTGAGCATGGAGAATTTGCTGACCATGCTGCGCTCCTACAACCCCGGTCGGCTCATCTGCCTGTTCGGCGGGGGCGGCAACCGCGCCCGGGCCCGGCGCTGGGACATGGGGGAGATGAGCGGCAAGTATGCCGACCTGACCGTGCTGACCATGGACAATCCCCGGGATGAAGAGGTAGAGGCCATCAACGAGGACATCAAAATCGGCCTTGCCAAGCACGACGGCAAGTATATCTCCATCCCCGACCGTGGGGATGCCATCCGCTGGGTCATGGACAACGCCCGGGAGGGCGACATCATCGCCCTCATCGGCAAGGGCCATGAGGAATATCAGGAGATCAAGGGTGTCAAGCACTTCTTCTCTGAGGAGCAGGTGGTGCGCGAGCACCTGAAAAAGAGCTGAATACAGACCAAACGCCCACCGGAAGTCCGGTGGGCGTTTTCTTATCTGGACAGGGCTTTGGCCGTTTCGCAAATGAGCACCGGGGCGGCGGCCAGACCAAATACCGTCAGCCACTGGGGCAGGCCAAGGGAGATGACGGAAAAAATTGCCTGCAGGGGAGGCAGACACAGCACGGACAGCTGCATCAAAAGGCCGGCCACAAAGGCCCGGTTCATGGCGGAGTTGGACAGCAGGCCGATGGACAGCAGGCTGGCCGTCTCGCTGCGCACGTCGTAGGCGTGGAACAGCTGGCTCAGGGTCAGGGTAGCAAAGGCCATGGTGTTGGCCGTCTGATCGGCAAAGCCCGGCATGGGCATTACCGCCCGGCCCAGAAAGTAGGCTGTCAGCGCCAGACCGCCCACCATCAGCCCCTGCCAGCACAGCCGCAGGGAGAAGGAGCGGGAGAACAGACCCTGGTCCGCCCGCCTGGGGGGTTGCTCCATGACCGCGTGTTCCACCGGCTCCATGCCGAGGGCCAGGGCGGGCAGGGAGTCAGTGACCAGATTGAGCCACAGCAGCTGCACCGGGATCAGCGGCATCTGGCCAAGGTCCAGTATGGTGGCCACAAAGATGGTGAGGATCTCCCCCACGTTGCAGGATAGTAAGTAATGAATGGCCTTGCGGATGTTAGCGTAAATGCCGCGCCCCTCCCCCACGGCCCGGACGATGGTGGCAAAGTTGTCATCGGTGAGGATCATGTGGGCTGCACCCTTGGCCACGTCTGTTCCCGCCTGGCCCATAGCACAGCCGATGTCCGCCGCTTTCAGAGCGGGGGCGTCATTCACGCCGTCCCCGGTCATGGCGGTCACCCGGCCTTTCTTTTGCCAGGCCCGGACAATACGCAGCTTGTGCTCCGGGGTTACCCGGGCAAACACGGAGCAGGCTTCAATATCCGCCTCCAGCACCGACTGGGGCAGAAAGTCCAGCTCCGCTCCCGTCATGGCCAATTCGCCCTCCCGGTAGATGTCCAGCTCCTTGGCCACCGCCACCGCCGTGGCCTTGTGGTCGCCGGTGATCATCACCGGGCGGATCCCGGCTCTCCGGCACTGCTCTACCGCTGCGCGCACCTCGGGGCGGGGCGGGTCCATCATGCCCAGCAGACCCACAAACACCAGCCCTCGTTCTGCGCCCTCGTTCAGCGGGCGGGGCGGGGCGTCCACGTCCCGATAGGCCACACCAAGCACCCGCAGGGCATCCCGTGCCATGGCCTCGTTGGCAGCAAGGATGTGTTCCCGCCGGGTGGCGGTCATGGGCTGCTCCCGCTGACCCAGTAACCGGTCACACCGCGCCAGCAGCACATCGGGCGCGCCCTTGACGATGATGCGCGCGCCCCCGCCCGGGCGGGTGTGGACGGTGGTCATGCGCTTGCGGGTGGAGTCAAAGGGGATCTCGCCCACCCGGGGCTGCTCCTCCTCCAACCGGTCCTTGTCCAGCCCCCGGCCGGCGGCGGCCAGCACCAGCGCCCCTTCCGTGGGATCGCCCACCGCCCGGCCGTCCTCCACCCGGGCGTCGCAGCACAGGGCCGCCAGTTCCAAAGCAAGAGAGTCGCTGCACCCCGCTGTCCACAGCCGGGTGACCGTCATGCGGTTCTGGGTCAGGGTGCCCGTTTTATCCGAGCAGATCACGCCGGCACAGCCCAGCGTCTCCACTGCGGGCAGCTTTTTCACGATGGCCCCCTGTTTGGCCATGCGGCTGACCCCCATGGCCAGCACAATGCTCACGATGGCGGGCAGACCTTCGGGGATGGCGGCCACCGCCAGGGAGACTGCCTCAAGGAGCATATCCAGCAGGCCTTTGCCCTGCAGCAGCCCCACCCCGAACATCACCGCGCACACGCTCAGACACAGCAGGGACAGGGTCTTGGAGATCTCTGTCATGCGTTTTTGCAAGGGGGTCTGGCTGTGGCCGGTGTCCATGAGCAGGCCGGCGATGTGGCCCATCTGGGTGTCCATTCCCGTGGCCACCACCACTGCCCGCCCCCGCCCGGCGGTGATGACGGTGGCGGAGATGACCATGTTGCTGCGTTCGGCCAGCGGGGTGTCCGGCTGCAGCCGGTCAGAGGGGCTTTTGGAAACGGGCACAGACTCGCCCGTCATGGCCGATTCGTCCGCCTGCAAGGCAATGCTGTCCAGCAGCCGGGCGTCGGCGGGTACCTGGTCCCCTGCCTCTAGGGCGATCACATCCCCGGGGACCAGCAGCTGCGCGTCCAGCCGGACCAGTTGTCCGTCCCGCAGCACCCGGGCCTGGGGTGAGGCCATCTTTTTCAGTTCCTCCAGCGCCCGGTGGGCGTTGTCCTCCTGTACGATGGAGATCACGCTGTTGACCACCACGATCAGCAGAATGATCACCGCGTCCAGCCAGTCTGCACCCCTGCTGGCCAGCAGGGACAGGGCCGCCGCGCCCAGCAGGACCAGGATCATGGGGTCCTTCAGCTGTTCCAGCAGCCGCAGCAGCAGACTGTCCCGTTCCGGCTGCTCCAGCCGATTGGGGCCGCAGCGGCGCAGCTGATCCTCGGCCTGTTGTGTACTCAGCCCCTGTGGGGAGCTCTCCAGCTCCTCCAGCACCTGCCGGATGGGGTTGCTGTGCCATTGGCTCATCCGATCACGTCCTTTCTGTTTGAGTATACCGCTGCGGACGTGCTGTTTTGGGGGAAATGTGTTGTGTTCGTGGGGGTTTCCATCCCGAAAAAAGGACAAAAAGCCGCCCCGTCACAGCGTGAC
>JAZNMM010000113.1:0-2596 GCA_045579605.1 Lawsonibacter sp. | reverse complement strand
CTTTGATTTCGGTCCTTTTTCTCGCCTCCTGCGGAGGCAACCGAAAAAGATGACACATTACACCATTTCGCTGACGCTTCATGGTATAATATCCGTATTCTATTAAATGATAAGGAGGACGGCAGATGGATCAGCTGGTGTGCGGCATTCTGGCCCACGTGGACTCAGGCAAGACCACCCTGTCCGAAGCGCTGCTCTACCGCACCGGCGCCATCCGCGCGCTGGGTCGGGTGGACCACCGCAGCGCCTTTCTGGACACGGATGTGATCGAGCGGGAGCGGGGCATCACCATTTTCTCCAAGCAGGCCCTGTTCCGCCTGCCCTCCCTGCAAGTCACCCTGCTGGACACCCCGGGACATGTGGACTTCTCCACGGAGACCGAGCGCACCCTGCAGGTGCTGGACTGTGCCATTCTGGTCATCAGCGGCACCGACGGCGTACAAAGCCATACCCGCACCCTGTGGGGACTGCTGCGCCGCTACCGCGTGCCCACCCTCCTGTTCATCAACAAAATGGACCTGCCCGGTGCTGACCGGGAACGACTGATGGACCAGCTGCGCCGCCAGCTGGACGAGGGGTGTGTGGATTTTACCGCCACCTCGGACCAGCGGGACGAGAGTGCCGCCACCTGCTCAGAGCAGGCACTGGAGGAATTTCTGGACAAGGGCTCGCTGAGCGACGATACCCTGCGCAAGCTGGTAAGCATGCGGGCGCTGTTTCCCTGCTTTTTCGGCTCGGCTCTGAAGCTGGAGGGCGTGGACGGGCTGCTGGACGGTCTGGAGCGCTTCGCCCCCCGCCCGGAGCGGCCG
The DNA here is from genome assembly GCA_045579605.1 of Lawsonibacter sp. Lineage (GTDB taxonomy): Bacteria > Bacillota > Clostridia > Oscillospirales > Oscillospiraceae > Lawsonibacter. Next base: position 1,787 of record JAZNMM010000113.1, on the reverse strand, counting down.
GAGGCCTTTGGTGCCCGGGTGTTCAAGATCACCCGAGACCCCCAAGGGGCGCGGCTGACATGGCTGAAGGTCACCGGCGGCACCCTTCGGGCCAAAACCCTGCTGTCCGGCGGAGAGGGCGATGGGCGCTGGCAGGAGAAAGCCGACCAGCTGCGCCTGTACTCCGGGGAGAAATTTTCCCCTGCCGATGCCGCCCCCGCCGGCAGCATCTGCGCCATCACCGGCCTGACCCACACCCGTCCCGGGCTGGGTCTGGGCGGAGAAGCGCGGGAGGTCCTCCCCCTTCTGGAGCCGGTGCTCACCTGTCAGTTGATCCTGCCACAGGGGTGCGACCCCCACACAGCCATGGACAAGCTGTCCCAGCTGGAGGAAGAAGACCCCCAGCTGCACACCGTCTGGGACCAGCTGCTGCGGCAGATCCGGGTGCAGCTGATGGGACAGGTACAGCTGGAGGTGCTGGGTCGGGTGATCGCCCAGCGTTTCGGGCTGAATGTTTCCTTCGGACCGGCCAGCATCCTTTATAAAGAGACCATTTCCGACACCGTGGAGGGTATCGGTCACTTCGAGCCCCTGCGCCATTACGCTGAGGTACGGCTTCTGCTGGAGCCGGGCGAGCCGGGCAGCGGCCTGCACTTTGACACCGCCTGCTCCACCGACACACTGGAGCTGAACTGGCAGCGGCTTGTGCTGACCCATCTGGCGGAAAAGGAACATCTGGGTGTGCTCACCGGCTCTCCCGTCACCGACCTGAAAATCACCCTGCTCACCGGCCGCGCCCACCCCAAGCATACCGAAGGGGGCGACTTCCGGCAGGCCACCTACCGGGCGGTGCGCCACGGACTGATGCAGGCCCGAAGCGTGCTGCTGGAGCCATGGTACACCTATCGCTTGGAGCTTCCTTCCGACTGCGTGGGCCGGGCCATGAGCGACATACAGAACATGGGCGGCGACTTCCATCCCCCCGAAGTACAAGGGGAGTTGTCCATCCTGCAGGGCAGCGCTCCGGTGTCCGGCTTGCGGGACTACGCCCGGGAAGTGACTGCCTATTCCCGGGGACAGGGCAGGCTGTCCTGCCAGCTGCTGGGCTACCGCCCCTGCCACAACGCCGACGAGGTCATCGCCGCCATGGGCTACCAACCCCAGCGGGACACCGCCAACCCTGCCGACTCCGTCTTTTGTGACCATGGCGCGGGCTTTGTGGTCCCCTGGCAAGAGGTGGCCCACCACGCCCACACCCAGAGCCCCCGCAAGCAGGTGCCCTCCGACCTGTCCCCTGCCGCCCCCGCCGGGGGCAGCGCGCGACAGTACACCGGTTCTCTGGAGCAGGACAAGGAACTCCAGGCCATCTTCGAGCGCACTTACGGCAAGGTTGAGACAAAGGCCTTCCAACCTGCCAAAAAGCCCGCCCGCACCAGCCTTGCCGACCGGGACTACACCATCCACACTCCCTTGGCGGGAGAGGAATATCTGCTGGTGGACGGCTACAACATCATCTTTGCCTGGGAGGACCTGAAACAGCTGGCCCAGCAGGATGTATCCGCCGCCCGGGAGGCGCTGTGTGACCTGCTGATCAACTATCAGGGCGCCAAACGGTGCCGAGTCATCCTTGTCTTTGACGCATATAAGGTTAAGGGCAACCCCGGCAGCATGGAACAGCGCGGCGGCATCTGTGTGGTGTATACCAAGGAAGCTCAGACCGCCGACGCTTATATTGAAAAGGCCACCTACCAGCTGCGTCGGGAGCACCGGGTGCGGGTGGCCACCTCGGACGCCCTGGAACAGCTCAT
>JAZNMM010000112.1:0-9751 GCA_045579605.1 Lawsonibacter sp. | reverse complement strand
GCCCCCCTGTACGAGGAAGTGTATGACCTGAGTACCAACACCATGCTGGCGCCGGGTATCGTGCGGGAGAACAAGCGCGTTTCCGGCGGCGCGTCTGCGCCTTCGCCGGCCTTCCGGAGGCTGGAGGAAATGGGCAATCTGCTGGTGCAGGCCATCAGCCGCAGCCGCGGACGGCCCAACAAGGACCTGGCACGCTTTGCCGACCGGCTGAAGCAACTGCTGGAACAATGGGAGAAGTAAACAGAAACGAGGAAGCATACCCATGAAGATCGATCGCAAGGCGCTCAAAAGCGCCGCCTGGTTTGCGCTGCACCGCCAGACCGGGCTTAGCCCCTGGCGGGTGACCGGGCTGTACCTGCTGCTGACGGGTGGCTCGGCGCTGCTGCTGGAGCTGATGATGGAACCCCCGGCAGACCGCCTGCTGCAGCTGCTGCAACAGGGGATGGGGCCGGGGCAGGCTCTGGCCCTGACGGTGTCCCTCGTGGGGAAGGTGGGGCTGTTTGTCCATATACTGCTGCTCATTCTCCGGCTGGTGGTAGGCTTTGGCTATGCCGGCTGGGCCCTTCGGGTCAGCCGGGGCGAGCGCACGGGAGCGGAAGCGCTGCTGGACGGATTTGGTCTGGTGGGCCGGGTGCTGCTGCTGGAATTTGCTGTGGCGATGCTGAGCCTGTGCTGGTATGTGGTCATCTCCTTCCCGCTGACAAGCGTGTTGGCAACGTTGACCATTCTGCCCGGGGGCGCGGTTTTTGCACCGGTGGTGATCGTGTCCGGGCTGGTGCTGCTTGCCCTGTGTGTGATGCGCTATGCCATGGCCCGGTTCTGTCTGCTGGAAGAGCCGGAGCGGGGGGTGTTTCACGCTCTGCGCAGCAGCCGGCGGCTCATGCGGGGCCGTGGAGTGGAGTACGGCCTGCTGCTCCTGTCCTTTTTGGGGTGGTATCTGCTTGGCGTTGTGGTCAGCTGGCTGGTTGAGTCCGCTGTGATCACAGCGCTGGGCGGGATCGGTATCGTTCTGGCCGGGGATATGCAGGCGGTGCTGGCCCTCAGCACCCATCCGGCAACGGTGGTTGCGGCTACGGCGGCCGGTTGGGTGGTGCTTCTGTGGTTGAAGCCATATCTTGCTGTGACTCAGGCCGGGTATTATGACCGCCTGCGCGGGCAGAGCACCAAGATATAAGAAAGAGAAACGGGCGACACCAGAAGGTGTCGCCCGTTTTTGTGGTGGTTATAGGAAGAAGTCACTCAACATAGTCGTCATATTCCGACTTGCAGATACACTCCTTTTTCTCCTGCAGCTTGCTGCTGACGGTATGGAACAGCGCGGCCAGCTTGTCCCAATAGGCGATAATGGCGCACACCACGGCGGCGGCGGTGAGAGAAACGGCGATGATCTTAAGAACGAAACGGGCAACCTTCATGGTTACAGCCTCCCTTAACAATAGTTTATCTGCATACAGTTTACACGATAAGCGGATGGATTACAATCGTTTTCGCAAAAAAATCCCAACCGGACAACTTCATTGCTGTCCGGACAACAATATGGAGAGGATCCGGGCCTCCCGCAGGACGAACTTGGACTTGTAGTGGCGGGTATGACACAGACGCAGATTGACCAGGCGGGCCTGCTCCATATCTGCCCACTCCAAGGTGTAGCCAAGGTCCTGCTCATAGTCCTCCAGCGTCTGCTGGCTCACCTCATCATTTACCTGAGCAAAGTAGTAATAGGAGGTCTGGTCGAAGATGGTTTCCGGAGCGAATTGGGAGGCGCGGATCTCCCGCACGATGCCCAGAGGGTGGATCGTATGGGGCAGAACGGTGAGCCCAACCTCTTCCAGTGTTTCCCGCACCAGCGCCTGCTCGTGCGTCTCTCCGGGTGCGATACCGCCGCCGGGGAACTGGTAAAACCCCTTTTTCCGGCTTTTCACCAGAGCTACCCGTCCGTCGCGAATGATGACCGAGCGCACGGCGTGCCGCTCGTGCCGGGTCCAGTGGGGCTGATAATTGTGGTCGTCATATACGGCCAATAGTTCCATTTCAGCCATGCTGTTCCAACCACTGCTGAATGGGCTTCAGGTTGCGGAACTCCACCCGGTTTCCGCCCCGCACCAGAAGCTCCAGCATCTCCTGTTCCTGCTGGGTGCGGTTGCTCTTGGCCTGCAGCTGCCGGCGTGTGGCCCGGGTGACCATGCCCACCATCCGCCGCTGGAACCAGCCCACCTTTTTGGGTGCCCAGCCGCCCTGCAGGTAAAACAGGGGGGCATTGGGGACAAAATTGGCTTTGGACAGGGTGGAGAGGGTATCTTTTCCGGGGGGAGACATGCCCACGCCCACGGCACATTTCACGTCCCACAGGCGCACGGCCTGGTCCACTCCGCTGATGTGGCCGGCCATGAGCCAGCCCATGAACACCACCGGCGCACCTTGAGCAAGCTCCTGCCGGGCCTGGTCCAGGGAGAGAACGGGAAGGCCCTGCGCCTTGGCCAGCATTTGGGCATACTGCTGGGTGAAGCCGGTCTTGGAGTTGTATACGATGGTCATCACAGATCGCTCCTTCATTGCCGCACCGCCCGGTGCGGCTTGTCTTTTTCATTATACTATGTTATAATCAAATAAGCAACAAAAAGCCACGAAAGAAGGGGGAATGGGCGGTGAAACGGAGGATAACGGCGATGCTGTGCATCATCGCCCTGCTGGCCGCCCTTCTGTGCACACCGGGCATGGCTACGGAGCGGGTGTGCTTCACCGCGGTGAACGACAGGCTGATGGAGCTTGAGGCGAACGCTATGCCTGCGTGGGTAAACGGTCTGTTGTACGTGCCGGGGACGGTGTTTGACCGGTCGGTGACCAAGGTGGATTTTGGTATGCAGTACACCTACAGCCGCAGCAGCAATACCGTTACCCTGCGCAATCTGCGCCAGATGCTGGTCTTTGATCTTGCCAAGGGCAACTCCTTTGATCAAAACTCCGGCAAGGTGTTTTCCGCCCGGGCGGTCAACCGCAACGGCAGGATCTATCTGCCTCTGGTGACGGTGTGTGACTTCTTTGGTTTGGAATATTACTACACTCAGACGCAAAGCGGCTATCTGCTGCGTATCCGCAACGATGCTGCGTGGCTGACCGACGAAACCTTTGTGGACGCAGCCAGCGCCGAGATGGACTATCAGCGGCAGAGATATCAGGCCAGTCTTGCGCCTGAGCCGCCGCCGGAACAGCCCCCGCAGCCCGTTGAGCCGCCGGACGATGTGCCTCAGCCGGAGGACCCGCGGGTGCAGGTGCGGGTGTGTATCGGGGTGCGCTGCACCACCGGGGAAGGACTGAAGACGGTTCTGGACGCCATGGACCGTGCCGGCTGGCGGGGCGTATTCTTTTTTGATGAGGACACCATCTCCCGGCAGGACGCGCTGGTCCGTCGGGTGGTGGGCTCGGGCCATACGGTGGGGCTGCTGGTGCAAGGAGACGATGTGGAGTCCGGCCGACAGCAGCTCAGACGGGCAAACCGACTTTTGGCGGCAACGGTCCGTACCGCGGCCACCGCGGTGCTTGCCCCACAGGAGCAGCGGCAGGCGTTGGAGGAGGAAAACTGGGTCTGCTGGCGGGACAGCCAGAACGGAACGGTACGCACCTCCGAGCGGGCAGCTACCTATGTTCAGCGCATGGTCAACGGGCTGGGGACGGGGAACAGAACGGTTTATCTGACTCTGGACGACAGCGCGGCAACCGCCGCAGTGATCGGACCGCTTCTGGACCGCCTGCAGGCCGACGGCTATACCATGCTTGCCCCCCTTGAGACCCGGATGTAACCAATGCAAAACGCTGCCCCGTTCCATTTGGAACGGGGCAGCGTTTTTGCTTGACCTTATTCGTAATCATAGAAGCCGTGCTTGGTCTTCCTGCCGTAGCGGCCTTGCTTGTACAGCGTTTCGATCATGTCAAAGCCCCGGGACTTGACACCGGTCTCCTCATAGCGGCGCTTAAGCGCGCTGTAGCGCATGTCCAGACCGCTCATATCGTCCAGCTTGAAGGGACCCATGGGGTGACCCAGACCCAGCTCCACTGCGGCATCCAGATCTACCACAGAGCAAATACCCTCGTCGACCAGGCGGTATGCCTCCTCTTTGATGGCCCTGAGGATATTGTTGACGATGAAGCCGTCCTCTTCCTTCTTGACCAGCGCGGGGGTCTTGCCGGTGCTGCGGCCGAACTCCATGAGCTTGTTCAGCGTCTCCTGAGCGGTGTGCTCGCCGCCCACCACTTCCACCAGCTTCATGACCAGCGCGGGGGCGAAGTAATGCAGGTTGGCCAGCCGCTGGGGATGCTCTACCACACCGGCAAAGATGGAGGAGACCATATAGCTGGAGTTGGTGGCAATGATGGTGTCGGGACGGACCAGACTGCTTACCTTGCCCAGCAGGTCGATTTTGGCCTGCCGGTCCTCGATAATGGCCTCAATGACGATGTCGGCATCCTTGCAGGCTACCTCAAGATCATCGGTGATGAAGAAGCGGGCCTTCACGGCATCCACCTGCTCCGGGGTCATGCGGCCCTTGGCGATGCGGCCTGCCAGATACTCTTCCTTCCAGCCCTCCAGATTTTCCAAAACGGCGGGGACGCTTTCACATACTGCCACCTCGTAACCGTGGATGGCGGTGTTCAGGGCGATCTGGCGGCCCATGGTGCCGCCGCCGATCACGGTACACTTTCTCATAGTTAACGCCTCGTAATTACATTGAAGTTATCACGTTTAATTGTACAAGCCATCGTACTGCCACAGACCCAGCGCGGCGTTGCGCACGAAGTAGATCTCCTCGCCGTTGTCCAGGGTCTTCCAGCCGGTCTGCCAGTCCTCGCAGGGGTAGGCGGCCAGTGCGTCGGTCACGCTCATATAGTGGAAGCCGGCGTGCTCGATCTCTTCCTTGGAAATCTGATCGGTGCAGTAGGTCAGGCGGGTCTCCATGCTGGGCACGCAGCGGATCAGATGGCCGGCCAGGGACATATTGCCGCTGAGCAGGGGATCGTTCTTATACAGCTCCAGCATCTCCTCCCGGGGACGGTAGCCATACTTGCGGATGGCCTGATCAGCCAGATCGTTCTCGCCAAACACGTGCAGACCCGGAGCGATGACGATGATCTCGCCCCCCTCCTGCACCATTTTCATGGTGCGGTAGAAGGCCTTGTTGGTGACCCAGGTGGAGTGGTAGCTGTGGGGATCCATCCAGACCACGCACTTTTTCACGGGCTTTTCCACATGGTTGATGTTCACCTGCTGGCTCAGGGCCACGGCATGCTCGAAGGCGTCGCGCTCCTTGCCGATGAACAGACCCTTGAAGATGTCCTCCCCGTTGTGCTGAGCCATGACGGACAGCACGAAGGTGATGGGCAGCTTGTCCAGGAAGTTTTTCTGAATGTAGTCAAACAGACGGCGGGGCGGGGTGTCCACGTTGCCCACGATGCGGTGACGGCCGTAGAACACGCCCAGGAAGTGGCTGACGTTGATCATTTCGCCGCCGCCGCAGCCCACCACCAGATTTTTGGTGTAGCCGGCAAAACCAGCCAGCTCGTGGGGGACCACCTGACCAATGGACAGGATGGCGTCGTACTTGCCGCTGAGCACTTCCCGGTTCACGGACACGGTCACATCATCCTTGAACAGGCCTTCGGACACCTGGTCCAGAAACTCGCCGGGGACGGTGCCCACCACTTCGATGGCGTTGCGGAAGTCGTGGGCGATGTAGGCGTCCATGGGGATGCCGTCGCCAAACATCTCTCGCAGCTGCTCCTCGGTCATGGGCAGATGGGTGCCCAGAGCGGGCAGCACCTTGACGCTCACCCCTCTGGCGGTGAGCTGCTGATAGTAATGCGCGGTGATCAGGCCCGCGCCGGAGTGAGAGCGGGTGATGTCGGGGGGGAGCAGCAGCACGCTGGACCAGTGGTTGTCCGCCAGGTGGCGGTCAAGCAGCGCCTTGACCTGCTCCGGGGTGATGCCCTGCTGGATATTCTGAAGGGAATAGTTCATTGTGCCCGTTCCTTTCTTACTTCTCAATGAGAGCGGCCATACCCTGACCGCCGGCGGTATAGGTGCACAGGACGCCCTTCTGGCCGGCCTTCAGGCTGGACACCAGACGCATGAGCATGGCGATGCCTTCGGCACCGTCGTTCTTGCCGTAAGCCAGAGCGCCGCCCATGGGGTTGACCTGGGGGTTGCCGCCCAGAGTTTTGACGGTGTCCAGCACATCCTGGGCGCTGTTCTCAATGACCTCGATCACGGCGATGTCGTCCATGGTCAGGCCCTTGTTCTTCAGCAGCTTTTCCACCGCCAGCGCGCCGGCAGTTTGCTGCTTGGTGGGGTCGCAGCCGGCCACGGCGAAGCCGCAGATGGCGGCCTGGCCCTTCATGCCCAGCTCCTTGGCCTTGTCCTCGCTCATGAGCATGGTGACCGCGGCGCCGTCGGCATAGGGGGAGAGCACCTTGTCCGCAGCGGCGGAAGCGAGCAGCTCGTCCTTGTCCACGGTGATGGTACCCTTCTTGCGTACCTCGTAGGAGATGGGCAGGATCTGACAGTTGCAGTCAGCGGCCTGAGCCCGGGCAATGCTCTGCTCAGCGTACTTCACCGCCTCGGCACTCATGTCCTTGCTGTGGGCCAGCTCATACTGTTCCTGACGGCTCATGGGCTGGGGCTGGGTATACTGCTCGGCCTCCTCGATGGAATCGATGAAGGTGCGGTGCTGGGGATAGAAGTGGTTGCGGGCATCGCGCAGCACAAAGGGGGCGGCAGAGTAGCTGTCCGCGCCGCCGGCCACGCAGATGTTCTCGTTACCGGTGGCGATGAGGTAGTAGCAGTTGCGCAGGGCCTGCAGGGCGGAGCCGCTGCAGCTCTGCACGGTGTAACCGGGCACTTCCACGGGCAGCTCGGCTTTCAGCCAGGCGTAGTGACCGATGTTGTTGGGCATGGTGGAGGGGTGCGCCTGACCGAAGACCACCTGGTCCACGGCATTGGCATCCACACCAGTGCGGCAAAGCAGCGCGGTGAGGAGCTTGGCGGAGAAGTCAGAGGAGATGAAGGGAGCCAGGCCCGCGCCGGGCTTGCCCCAGGCGGTACGCACGCTGTCGGCAATGATAACTTTCTTCATGTTCATCAACCGTCCTTTCTGCACTGCTCGAAGATGGAGGCGAAGCCCATGCCGCCGCCGATGCACATGGTGACCATGGCATAGCGCACGTCGGGACGATTCTTCAGCTCGTAGAACAGCTTGGTGGTCAGGATACCGCCGGTGGCGGCCAGAGGATGGCCCAGAGAGATGCCGCTGCCGTTCACATTGGTGCGCGCCCAGATGGAGTCAAAGGTCTCGGTGTCCGACCACTTGACCCACTCGCGCATCACGGCCACAGACTGGGCGGCAAAGGCCTCGTTGAGCTCGATCAGGCCGATGTCCTCGATCTTCAGGCCGGCCTTTTCCAGTGCCTCCCGGGAGGCCTCGATGGGGCCCACGCCCATGATCTTGGGCTCCAGACCCACCACGGCGGAGGACACATGGCGCAGATAGTAGTCATAGCCCAGCTCGCCCGCCTTCTCACGGCTCATGACCAGCACGGCGGAGGCGCCATCGTTGCGGCCGGAGGAGTTGCCGGCGGTGACGCAGCCGTCCTTCTTGAAGGCGGGCTTCATGGCGGACAGCTTCTCATAAGTGGTGGAGCGGGGATGCTCGTCGGTGTCAAAGTCGCCCACGGGGACGATCTGCTCCTTGAATTTGCCCTCGTCAATGGCCTTGCGTGCGCGCTCCTGGCTGCCCAGGGCGAACTTGTCCTGGATTTCCCGCTCGATGCCGTACATTTCGGCCACGTTCTCGGCGGTCAGGCCCATGGGCAGTACGCCAAAGATCTCCTCGGGGGAGTTGCCGGCAGAGCCCTCCAGAATGTTGTCCTGCAGGGTGACGTTCTTGGTGCCCAGACCATTGCGGGCGTTGCGCAGGTAGTAGCAGGACTTGGTCATGTTCTCCGCGCCGCCGGCCAAAATGATGTCCGCGTCGCCGCAGGCGATAATCTGGCTGGCGTCGTAAATGGACTGAGAGCCGGAGGAGCAGGCGCGCTGCAGGGTGTAGCCGGGCACACTGTCGGGCATGCCCGCCTCCAGCCAGCCGAAGCGGGCCAGATTCATGGGGTATGTATTCATCTTCACGTGGCCGAAAATGACCTCGTCCACCTGATCCGCCGTGATCTTGGAGCGGTCAAGTACTTCCTTCATGACGATGGCGGCCAGCTCCTGCTCGTCGTACTCGCTCAGAGCGCCGTTCATCTTGCCAATGGCAGTTCGCACGCAATCGGTAATCACTGCATCACGCATGGCAATTCCCTCCGTTTTTTCTAAAGATTTTGGGTCAAAATCGAAACCGATTTTCTCACGATAACAGTATATCATTGACAAAGCAAAAAAACAAACTCATAATAGCTTTATAATTCATAAGTTTTAACTCATGGAAGGGGCGGGCAATATGATCACCCTGCTGCAGCTGGATTACTTCCGCCGTCTGGCGGCCACCGAGCACATCACCCAGACCGCAAAAGAACTTTATATTTCTCAGACGGCACTGAGCAGCATGATCATCGGGCTGGAGAAAGAGCTGGGTGTGCAGCTGTTTGACCGCTCCAAGCGGTCCATCCGCCTCAATCAGGCGGGAAGACTGTATCTGAAGTATGTCAACGACGTGTTTGCCGCGCTGGAGAACGGCCGCTCCGCGCTGGAGGAGCTGACAGAAACGGCGCAGAAGCAGGTGAGCCTTGCAGTGGGCACCTCTCAGGTGTGGATGCCCATGGTGCGCGACTTCCGCAAGTGCTTCCCCGAGTGCACCATTCGCCAGCAGAACAACACCCTGGAGGAACTGATTGATGCACTGCGTTCCATGAAGACGGACTTTGTCATCGCCAGCGTGGACGAGATCCCCGACCCGGACCTGGAGCACGTGTTCCTGAAAAAGGACAGCGTGTATCTGTGCGTGCCCAGGACCCACCGGCTGGCCGGGCGGGCGCAGGTGTATCTGAAGGAGCTGGAGGACGAACCTTACATCGATCTGCCTGCGGGCACGCCCTGGCGGGAGTACTGCGCCCGTCTGTTTGCCCGGGCCGGGGTGAACGTGAAGCGGGTGCTGGAGTGTGACTATTCCATTCGCGCAGCCCTCATCGACTCGGAATTCGGTGTGGCCCTCACCTCTGCTTCGGCCTATGAGGTGGATCTGTTCAAGCCCAACTGCTATATCCCTGTGGCAGACGCGTTTGCCTACCGGGATATGGCGCTGTTCTGGAATCCGAAGAAATATCTGTCCAGAGCCGCCCACAGCTTCCGGGACTTCTGCGCCGGGTACTGGAACGCGGCGGAGTAAGTGCCTTGCATTGGGTACCCCATGCTGAGTATAACGTCCGGCGCCATCCCGTTGCTTGTTTGATTATATTTCTCGCAGAAAACGATTGCAAAGCGAAATAAAATATGTTACAATCTGGTTCGAGATATTACTGTCAGATGGTTGAGATCCATCCGAGCAATGTCAAGACGGCCGATGCCGTATTTGCGGGCGTCGGGTCAAAATGACCGCTTCCGCTGCTGTGTCGTGGTCGAACAGCTGTCGCGATAACAGCGGCTCCCCTCTCTCACGCCGCCCGCTCCCAAAGGGGAGCGGGCGGTCTTTCGTTGTTTGCGGCGGTACGTAAAAAACGCCCGGCAGCATCTACAAGGGATGTTGTCGGGCGTTTGGTTTGCGGTTAATGG
>JAZNMM010000111.1:0-9459 GCA_045579605.1 Lawsonibacter sp. | reverse complement strand
GCGAACATATCTGTATAGCCGGAAAAGGCCTGCCGGGCGTTGACGGTCACGTTGACCAGCGTCAGCATCGTCAGCCCCATAGCCGCTGTGCGTCGGCCTGTCAGCCCCAACAGAGGCAGTACCAGCGCCGTCACCGCCAGCAGCACAAGGGGCGTCGTCCACTGCCCCCCGCTTCCCGCCGCCGCCCAGCCGTAGACCAGTACCATTCCAAGGCACACCAGCACCGTGCTTCGCTTGAGGGCGGTCAGTCGGTCCAGCATGGTCAGCAGCACAAATGCGAGAAAGAAGTTGGAAAACACATACCACCGGGTAGTCTCGTATGCGCCCACGTTGAACAGCCACCCGCACACGGGCATGACTGCGAACAGGGCCAGCAGCGCGGTAAGCACCTGCAGTCCCCGGTACTTGCGGTCCTTTTGGGTCAGCAACAGCGCCGCCGCGGGCAGCACCGCCGCGCCCAGCGCGGCAAAGTTCCACTCCCCCGCACCGATAAGCGCGAGAAAGCTCTCTCTAACCTGCTCCCAATCGGCAAACAGCTCGGGCATTCCCTTGTCGCCCCCCACCCGGTTGGACTGGAAAAAGCCCATTACGTTGGGGATAAAGATGGGGGCAGCCAGACACAGGCCCAGCAGGTAGCCCCCCGCCCCGCGCCAAAATACGTTCCACAGGCGCGCCAGCCGCTGTCCGGGCTGCTCCAGCACCCGAACAAGGGCGTACAGACACAGGAAAATGGTGCCCATGAACAGCCAGTAGTAGCCTGTCAGGGCGTACAGCGCGGTCACCACTGCAAGGAAGACCGGCCGCCGGCCCGCCAGCACTCGCTCCAGTCCGGTCAGCAGCAGCGGGAACCAGATCATGGGCGCCAGAAACTCCGGGTGGCACAGCCCCGCCCACAGGGCAAAGCCGGAAAACACATAAATCAACGCACAGGGCAGAATACGCCCGTCCTCATGTCCCTTCTCCCGCCCGAACACGCCGAAGGCGATGCCGGACAGCCACAGCTCCAGCAGGATATATACCTGATAAAACCCTTCCGCCAGCCGCTGGGGCACTAACGCGGACAGCAGCATCAGCGGGTCGCCGAAGCCGTAATAGCCCAGGCTCTGGATCACGTCCTCCCCATAGCCCAGGGTAAAATCAAAATGCTTCAGGGCAAATTCCCCCCGAAACAGACCGCTCACCCAGTCGCGTATATAGCGGCCAATGTAGACAAAGGCGGTGTAGTGCTGGGTGAAGCCGTCCCGCTCCTGCCCGGCGAAATAATAAATGAAGGTGCGCCCCTGCCCCCAAAAGGGCTGGAACACCAGCACGGCCGCCAGCGCAAACACCAGAGTATAGACCGCCAGAGGGCGGACGTTTTTGCCGGTGCGCAGCCTTGGCATGGGGTTATTCCTCCTCTTCCCGGATGGGTCTGGATGGGGGATTGACCGGCCCCCACTCCGGCAGGGGCAGGCGCTGCATGGCGCCGAACACCCGGTCCTTCAGGCCGGGGTAGCGTCCGTTGAGCTCGTAGATAAGCTCCTTCATCTCCTGCCGCCGGGTGTTTCCGTCGGCGGGACAGGGATTGTGGACCACGGGCAGGTCCAGCCGTTTGGCCGTGTTGCGGATCAGCGCCTCCCCGCAATAGAGCAACGGACGAATCTGGCTGATTTCCATGCGGTCCAGCCAGGTCACCGGCTGGGAGCAGGACAGCCGCCCCTCGTACACCAGCGACAGGAAAAAGGTCTCCACCGCGTCATCGTAATGGTGACCCAGTGCAATTTTGGAAATGCCCATCTCCTTGAGCGCGTTGTGCAGCGCGCCCCGGCGCATTTTTGCGCACATAGAGCAGGGGTTCTTTTCTTTGCGCAGGTCGAAGATGATGTGGTGTATTTCACTGTTTAATACGGTATAGGGCACGTCCAGCTGTCTGCAGAACTCCGCCACGGCAGAGAAGTCCATGCCCTCCCGCCCGCCGGCATGGCCCATGTCCAGGGTAATGGCCTCCACGGTGAAGGGCACAGGATAAAACTCCCGCAGCTGGGCCATAGCCGCCAGCAGCACCAGCGAGTCCTTTCCGCCGGACACACCTACCGCGATGCGGTCCCCCGGCCGGATCATATCATAGTCCTCCACGCACCGGCGCACAAGGGACAGGATCTTTCTCATACAGGGTTCCTCCCAGTCAACGCAAACTGTGGATTCATTTTACCAAAAAAGTGCGAAAATAGCAAAACTCCGCAATCAAAAAATTAAAAAATCAAATTGAGATTTCAAGAGTATTTAAGAGATAGCAAGAGGTTTCGAGAGATTTTTGTGTTATAATTAAAAAAATGCAAAAAAGTGATTGACAGTTTCTCCCCGAGGGACTATAATGCAACTTGCCTTGCAGGAACTGTAAGGCATCTGTTGTGTATGCAATAAATTCAAGATAGAATGCAATTGGAGGTTTCACCTATGTCCACTTTCATGGCAAACAAGGGGAACATCGAGCGCAAGTGGTACGTCATTGACGCCGCTGGCAAGCCCCTGGGTAAGACCGCTGCCGCCGCTGCCGATCTGCTGCGCGGCAAGCTCAAGCCCGAGTTCACTCCCCACGCCGACTGCGGCGACTTCGTCATCATCATCAACGCGGAGAAGGCTGTTCTGACCGGCAAGAAGCTGGAGCAGAAGTACTACCGCACCCACTCCGGCTGGGTGGGCGGCCTGAAGGAAGTTCAGTACCGCACCCTCATGCAGGAGAAGCCCGAGCTGGCCATGAAGGTGGCCGTGCGCGGCATGATGCCCCACAACACCCTGAGCAAGGGCTCCATGACCCGCCTGAAGATCTACCGCGGCGCTGAGCACGAGCATGCTGCCCAGAAGCCCGAGATCTGGAACGGCTAAGGAGGTAAATGACAATGTACAAGAGCAAGAAGCCTTATTTCTACGGCACCGGCCGCCGCAAGTCCTCCGTGGCTCGCGTTCACCTGTTCCCCAACGGCACCGGCGCGATCACCATCAACGGCCGCGACATCGATGATTACTTCGGTCTGGAGACTCTGAAGCTGATCGTTCGTCAGCCCCTGAACACCACCAACACTCTGGGCAAGGTGGACATTGTCGCCACCGTCGCCGGCGGCGGTGTGACCGGCCAGGCCGGCGCCATCCGTCACGGCATCTCCCGCGCCCTGCTGCTGCTGGACGAGAACAACCGTCCCGCTCTGAAGGCCGCCGGTTTCCTGACCCGCGATCCTCGTATGAAGGAGCGTAAGAAGTACGGTCTGAAGGCCGCCCGTCGCGCTCCTCAGTTCTCCAAGCGCTGATCGGTTCTTCCGCACTTACAAGGACACCACCCATTGGGTGGTGTCCTTTTTTTATGTGATGTTATCACAGAAAACCTTCCGGGTTTTGGGTATAGTATACTCAAACAACAGAAAGGAGCTGACAACTATGGCAGCGATCAACATAAACAAAGAACAGTTTCACACGCTACTCAACGGCGACAAACCCGTTTTGGTGGACTTCTGGGCACCCTGGTGCGGCTACTGCCGCAGGATCGGGCCGTCCTATGAAAAAATCGCCGAGCAATACGGCGAGCAGCTGGTCGTGGCAAAGGTCAACATTGACCAGGAGCCTCAGCTTGCCCAAGACGAGCAGATTGAAGTGATCCCCACGCTGGTGATCTACCGGGGCGGCCGGGCTATCGGCTCCATCGTGGCCCCGGAATCCAAGGCCATGATCGACCAATTCATTGCACAAACACTGGAAAAATAAGAAAGGGGCGGCATCCATGAACAACCATGTTTACGATACCATCATCATCGGCGGCGGACCGGGCGGCTATACGGCAGCCCTGTACGCAGCCAGAGCCGGGCTGGACACCGTTGTTCTGGAAAAGCTCTCCGCCGGAGGGCAGATGGCCCTGACCCAGCAGGTGGACAACTATCCCGGCTTTGCCGAGGGCATTGACGGTTTCCTGCTGGCTGAGCAGATGCAGCAGCAGGCCGAGCGGTTTGGTGCCAGGACCGAGTATGCTCTGGTCAGCGGAATCGACCTCACCGCCCAGCCCAAAAAAGTGCAGACCAGTGAGGGCGACTTTTACGGCAGAACGGTGATCCTTGCCACCGGAGCTACTCCGAAAGAACTGGGTATCCCCGGAGAAAAGGAGCTGGTGGGTCGGGGTGTGGCCTATTGTGCCGCCTGTGACGGAATGTTCTACAAGGGCAAGACTGTAGCCGTGGTGGGTGGCGGCAACTCTGCCGTGGCCGATGCCCTGCTCCTCAGCCGCATCGCCGAAAAGGTGATCCTCATCCACCGCCGGGACTGCCTGCGGGCCACGAAGGTGTACCACAACGCTCTGCTCTCTGCCCCAAACATCGAACTGCGCTGGAACAGTCAGGTCATCGGGCTGCTCCACGAAGAAAAACTCATCGGCCTTCGCGTGAAGGATGTAAATACCGGGGAGGAAACCCAGCTCTCCTGCGACGGTGTGTTCATCAGCGTGGGCCGCTCCCCCGCCACACAGCTGGTCAACGGGCAGTTGGATTTGGATGAAAACGGCTATATCCTGGCCGACGAGACCACCCAGACCAACGTCCCCGGTGTCTATGCCGCAGGGGATGTGCGGACAAAACGGCTTCGTCAGGTAGTGACCGCCGTGGCCGACGGCGCTGCCGCTGTCCATATGGCGGAAGAATATCTGTCCGGAACCAAATGAGCAAAACGTGCAAAATGCCTGCCGCCGGAACTCCGGCGGGCAGGCATTTTTGTTGTTTACAGTTCGGTCATCCACAGGCCGTGAAGATTGCAATAGGCATAGACGGCAATTGCCTTGTCATCGCCCAGACAGAAGGTGACATTGGGCTCATCCCCAGGCTTAAGAGCCTTGCGCTGACCACCGTTTTCGGTCTGGACATAGACCCATTCGATGAAGTGTTCCTCCACCATGGGATGGTCCACACTGCCCACATTGACGTTGATAGCACCATCCTCCACCGTAACTGCGGGAATATGCTTTTCTCCGCTGGCCTCCACGGTATTTGGTTCCAGGGCGTGCATCTTCTCGCCGCAGCAGAACACAGGCACGCCGGCGTCATGGATCATTCCGATCAGGTTGCCGCAGTGGAGACAAATAAAAAACTTGTTTTTCATTGTTGTTATCCTCCTTGATCCTTCATTGATTTGCTTGCTGTGCTGATACAACAGCAAACGGTCCCTGCTCCTACCGTGATATTATCACCAAAGGCCGGTAATGTCCATGGTTTTGAAGCACAATTGACAGATGCCCGCGGACATTTTATACTAAAAGAAAGGAGGCGTTGATATGGAGTTTGCACCGTATCTCCCCTTTTGGGATAAACTGACCCATGAGCAGCAGGCGAAAGTTGCCGATGTGATCGATCTGCACACCGTTAACAAAGGCACTCGCATCCATGACAGCAGCGCCGACTGTCTGGGGCTGGTCATCATGCGTTCCGGCCAGTTGCGGGCCTACATCCTGTCCGAGGACGGCCGGGAGATCACCCTCAGCCGCCTGCTGGATTACGATGTCAGTCTGCTCAGCGCCTCCTGTGTCATGCCGGATATGCAATTCAACGTGATGATCGAGGCGGAAAAGGACAGCCAGTTCTGGAGTATCCCCGCCTGCCTGTTCAAAAATCTGGCGGACGAGTCGCTGGCCGTGTCCAACTACTCCAGAAGTCTCATCAGCGGCAATTTCTCCGACCTGATGTGGCTGATGGAGCAGATCATGTGGAAAAGCATGGATAAACGGCTGGCAAACTTTCTGTTGGAGGAGAGCCGACTGGAGCAGTCCTCCGTACTGAAAATCACCCACGAGAAGATCGCCAACCACATGGGTACCGCCCGGGAGGTGGTGACCCGAATGTTGCGCTATTTCCAAAGCGAGGGCATGGTACGCCTGACCCGGGGTGCCATCGAGCTGGCCGACCTCGCCCGGCTGGAACAGCTGTGCTGTACATAACGACGCGCCCGCAGGCATAGCCTGCGGGCGCAGTTGCTTTGATCAGCTTCTGGCCATGCCGTCCACACTGAGCACAACGCCGGTGATGTAGGATGCCTCGTCCGAGGCCAGAAACACAAACGCGTTTGCAATGTCCTCCGGCTGCCCAAGCCGGCGCAGCGGGATCCCGGCGATCATAGGTTCAATGACTTCCCTGGGCACGGCTTTCATCATATCGGTTTCCGTAATGCCGGGGGCTACCGCATTGACCCGTATTCCCTTGGGCCCCAACTCCCGGGCCAGAGATACGGTCAGACCGTTCACCGCAAATTTGGACGCAGGATACGCAAAGCCACTGGGCTGACCGGAGATGCTCACCATAGAAGAAGTGGAAAGGATCACGCCCTGCCCCCGCGCCACCATACACTGGGCAGCAGCATGGGTGGCATTAAACACGCCCTTTACATTCAGATCCATAACCTTGTCAAAGGTGTCTTCCGTGTAGTCCATAAACGGCGTACGTTCCGAAACCCCCGCGTTGTTGACCAGAATATCCACACAGCCGTACTTGGCGGTCACCTCCCGGAATGCTTCACGCACCGACTCCAGACTGGCCAAATCGGGGCTGATGCCCGCAACCGTCCCTTCGGGGTGTTTTTCCTTGAGCCGGGCGACGGCCTTATCTGCGGAGGCTTGTGAGCTTGCCGTCAGAATGACGGTAGCGCCCTCTTGCAGGAACTTATCCGCCGTTGCAAACCCAATGCCCCGGCTTCCGCCCGTGATGATGGCAACCTTACCGTTCAGTCTCATATTCAAACCACCTTTCCTTTTGATTTATGGTTATATTTTAACCAAAATCTCGTTCCGCTTCTGTGATAAAATCACATCCACCGTGCTCCCGTTGCTTTCCCCTTCCGATTCCGGCAAAATACACACCCATCCGCTTGGGATCGAATGGGTGTCTTACAGCAAAACCGCCCGCCGCCCAATGGGCGGCGGTCGGTTTTGCTTGTCTTGTTGGGGCGATCACACCACAGGCTCCAGCATCTGGGTCTTGCACTTTTGCACCGCCCAGCACATGGTGGCAGGCGAATCGCCGTTCTGGTACCAGCCGTACATCTCCACGATCATAGCGCACAGGGAATCATCCTCCTGCAGGCCGGAGATCTCCGCCAGCACCGCCCGGGCGTTGTCCACCGTCTGCTCCTGCCCATTCTCGGCCAGGTAGCGGTAAACGGCACCCGCCGCGCCCAGCGCGGTGTACACCGGGGAGATGCCCTGCTCCCGCGCCAACAGGGACGCACCGATGAGGCGGTCGTCCGCGCCCTGCTCCACATACTTGCGCAGGGTGCCGCCGCACGAGATCTCCAGATCGTCAGGATGACAGCCTACCGCCAAAACGATCATGACAAGTTCCTCCTTTGTTCCGCTTTACGTTCGAATCAGTTGGTATCCGGGCACAGGGGACCAGCCAGCTCTTCCATGAAGAACAGCTTGCCGGGCATGGTGGGGATAAAGCTGGAGGTGATCGCCTTGCAGGGGCCGTAGCGCAGAGTCATCCAGAAGCTCATGCCCTGCCACTGCATGCCGCGGGACAGCACGCCGTCCGCACCGCCGATGGCGTAGTCAGAGTTGAAGATGATCTTTGGGCCAATGGTGTTGGCAAAGCAGGGAATCAGCGGCCAGGAGGAACGGAAGGAGGTGATAGCGTTCTGCTCAATGGTCAGGGGGTGCAGACGGGCACCGATGCGGTGAGACTGCTCCTTCCACTGCTCCACCGTGTCAAACTCGTCGGCAAAGTGGGGCTCCCAGAAGGCGATGTGGCACATACGGCCGATGCCGTACACCAGCACCTGCTTGGCACCCTCGGCCTTCAGGGCCTCGATCTTGGCCATGTAGGTGGGCAGGTTTTCCTTGGTGGCAAAATTGCGCTGCTCCACGGGCACGGTCAGCTCACCCAGAGGCCCGTAGAAGGCCTCTTCCATGGCGTTCTGGAAGGCGGCGGGATCGGCAGCAGGCAGGGTGTTGCCCTCAGCATCGGCCCACTCGTCCATGTTGAAGCCGTACACGTGCTTGCAATCCACATTCCACTCCTTCAGGAAGTAGACCGCCCACTTGTACATACCCATGGGGCCCACGGGCAGGATCATGATCAGCTTACGGCCTTCCTCCTTGGTCAGCTTGATCTGCATGGCGATCTCATGGCCCATGTAGGCGCCGAACTCTTCCAGATTGGTGCACTTGACGGGGCGGAAGCCCTCGTTCCAGAAGTTCTGGCGCTCATAGACGGCGGCGGGGTCGTTGCTGACGCAGGCGGCGATCTTCTCCATATCCCAGCCCTGGGGTACGATCTCAGAGAAGTAAGAGCCCTTCAAAGTGTCCAGCATGTTCATGTTCAGTTCCTCCTTGTATCATGTGAATTTTGTTCTGCTTGCATCTGATTGGAAATTCTGGTATATTTCTTATAAAGTCAGACAAAGGGGTGCTGTTATGGGTGACAATTTTATACGTATAGAGTTCGAAAAAACCATCAATGTGGACCGGATCATCACACTGTTTTACATGGAGTTCTCCAAGGACTTTGCCTACGACGGGGAACGGCATGACTTCTGGGAGATGGTCTACATTGACAGGGGAGAAATGATCTGCGCCGCGGACCAAAGCCGTTTTGTGATCAAGAGCGGCGAGATGACCTTTCACAAGCCCGGGGAGTTTCATAACCTGACCGGAAATCGGAGCACCGCACCCAACGCAAGTATCATCACCTTTGAGTGCAGCAGCCGGGCAATGAAGTTCTTCGAAGGAAAGATCTTCCGCCTCAACGCAGAAGAAAAGGCACTGCTGTCCAGCCTGTTTGATGAGGGTCTGTCCTGCTATGAACTGATCGACCCCAGCGATCCCCTCTCTCAAAACCTGAAAAAGAGGCCCGATGCACCCTTCGGCAGTAGCCAGATGACCAAAAACCTTTTGGAGGTGTTCCTCCTCAAGCTGTGCCGCCACACCGATGTGACCACCAAGCAAATGCGCCGCAGCTATCTTATCGATGGCGTCGATGTCCCCTACCAGGTCAAGGAGATCCTGGATGTGATGCAGGAAAACCTGTGCCGCAAGCTGACGATCCGTGATATTGCCCAGCAGTTGGGCAAGAGCGAAAGCGCCATCAAGCAGCAATTTGCTTCCTATCGCCGGCAGGGGATCATCAAATATTTCAATACCATGAAGATCAGGGAGGCCAAGCGTATGCTGCGCGAGGGCAGCTATGCCATCTCCCAGATCTCCGATCACCTGGGCTTTGACACGCCCCAATACTTCTCAAAATGCTTCCGTTCCTTCGTTCACATGAGTCCCACGGAATACAAGCGCTCCATCATCAAATAATCGCAGCTCAGATGCTCTTGGCGTTGGCCAGCAGGTAGGCCTCGGCCTCGGGGTTCCACAGACCGTTGTTGGCCTTGCACAGGCGGTCCAGCTCGGCGAACAGGGGGTTTTCCTTGCCCGCCTGCTCAAAGTCCGCGATGGCGGTCAGGGGCAGGTCG
>JAZNMM010000110.1:0-5987 GCA_045579605.1 Lawsonibacter sp. | reverse complement strand
CGGGGAAAGCCTTCTTGAAAATGCCGGTCTTGGTAGCACCGGCCAGGTCAGCGTCAAAAACGATCAGGTCGTCATGCTCGGCGGCGATCTCGCTCAGGGCGTTGCCGTAGCTGTCGCGGGTCGCGATCTTCTTCACATCTGCCATTTTACATCGCCTCCACTTCTGCCAGCTGGGCCTTCAGTTCGGCCATAGCCTGAGCGTATTCCTCGTCGTTGGGAGCCTTGCCGTGCCAGCCGGCGTTGTTCTCCATGAAGCTGACACCCTTGCCCTTGACGGTCTTCATGATGATGGCAAAGGGCTTACCCTTGGTGGCCTTGGCCTGAGCAAAGGCAGCCTCCAGCTGCTCAAAGTCGTGGCCGTCCACCACCGCCACCTCAAAGCCGAAGGCCTTGAGCTTCTCATCGATGGGGTAGGGGCTCATCACGTCGGCAACGGCGCCGTCGATCTGCAGGCCGTTGTTGTCGATGATGGCACAGAAGTTGTCCAGCTTGTAGTGGGGGGCGAACATCATAGCCTCCCACACCTGGCCTTCCTGAATCTCGCCGTCACCCAGCAGGGTGTACACGCGGTTGGTCTTGCCCTGGTACTTGGAAGCCAGAGCCATGCCAGCGGCGGCGGAGATGCCCTGACCCAGAGAGCCGGTGGACATGTCCACGCCGGGAACTTCGTTCATGTTGGGGTGACCCTGCAGGTAGCTGCCGATGTGGCGCAGGGTGGGCAGGTCTTCCACGGGGAAGAAGCCACGGTTGGCCAGAGCGGCGTACAGGCCGGGGGCGGTGTGGCCCTTGGACAGGACGAAACGGTCACGGTCAGCCCACTTGGGGTTCTTGGGGTCGATGTTCATCTCCTTGAAGTACAGGTAGGTGAACACTTCGGCGGCGGACAGGCTGCCGCCGGGATGGCCGGCCTTGGCGCCGTGAGTGCTTTCAATAACACCCATACGCACCTTGCAGACGGTGGCCATCAGCTGCTTTTTCTCGCTGAATGTCATGCCAGTTGCTCCCTTCAAATGTTGATGTTGCGATGCATTGTGTCACGAGGCCACACGACCCCATGCTCCAATATCCGTTTCATTATAAAACATTCCGTGTCAAAGCGCAAGAGCGGGAGGACAAAGTTCCCGGAAAAATCTATGGGGAAGGGAGACATCCTTCTTGCGTTTTTTCCCTCAGACGACTATAATGAGGTCAACAGCCATTTGCCGAAAGGCAAGAGCAAAGAAAGGAGAGCAAGACGATGAATTATTTGGGAGTATCCTACCAGATGAAGTACCGGCCCGTGTTGGACCCGGAGTTTATTCCCTTTGGGATTTGGATGAATGAATACGAGAAAGGTGCGTGCGTGCCCATTGCCATCGCGGTGGAGCGCAATGACGGTTTTATTTCCGTGCGTCATGCAAACATTCACAATACGGAGGAAATGGCCGCGGCGGACTATCGTTTTGTGGAACGATACATGAAGTTCTTGCTGTGGTCCATCGGTGGCTTCCGGGTGTATGTGTGTGGTTGCAGCGCTATCACCGCCAAGCTGCAGCAGGCCTATTCCCCCGAGGGCGAGCGGGCCTTTGACTGCGACTTCTTCCAGAAGCTCTATGAGCGGCCGCTGGAGATCATCGACCTGCCTTTGGAGCAGTGTCCCGCCTCCAACGAGGTACCCAAACCCATCGGTGGCCATGTGGACGGCTGTCGCATTGGGTTTGACGCGGGCGGCTCCGACCGCAAGGTGTCCGCCGTTATTGACGGGGAGGTGGTCTACTCCGAGGAGGTGGTCTGGCACCCCAAGGTCAATCCCGACCCCAGCTACCAGTACGAGGGGATTTTGGACTCCTTCCGCACGGCGGCCAGCAAGATGCCCCGGGTGGACGGCATTGGCGTTTCCTCCGCCGGCGTGTTCATCGGCAACGCACCTATGATCTCCAGCATTTTCTACTGCGTGCCCAGAGAGCGCTGGGACGAGGTTAAGACGGTCTATGACCGGGCTGCGGCGGAGATGGGCAATGTGCCCATCGTGGTGGCCAACGACGGTGATGTGTCTGCTCTGGCGGGCGCCATGGGCATGAACTGCGGCTCCATCATGGGCCTTGCCATGGGTACCAGCGAGGCGGTCGGCTATGTGGACAAGGACAAGAATGTGTTGGGCTGGATCAGCGAGTTGGCCTTTGCTCCCGTGGACCTGAACGAGAACGCCATGCAGGATGAGTGGTCCACCGACTTCGGCGTGGGCTGCAAGTATTTCTCTCAGGATGCGGTGAACAAACTTGCCCCCCGTATCGGCATTGAGCTGGACCCCAAGCTGACCCCCGCAGAAAAGCTGAAAGTGGTCCAGAAGCTGATGGAAGAAGGGGATGAGCGAGCCAAGGCGGTGTTCCACGATATCGGCATTTATCTGGCCTATACCGTGGTGCTCTACAGCCGGTTCTACGACCTGAAGCACATGATGGTGCTGGGCCGGGTCATGTCAGGCAAGGGCGGCGACGAAATTCTGGCTACCTGTCAGGCGGTGCTGGCCGATGAGTTCCCCGCCCTGAGCCAGCAGATCCGGGTCATGCTGCCCGATGAAAATACCCGCCGGGTGGGGCAGAGCGTGGCGGCGGCCAGCCTGCCGTCCATCGGCTGACCGGACAGCAGGGGGTGAGTGCTTTGTTTTACAAAAATGCCAGAGTCTTTGGCCCGGACTTTCAGTTCCATACGGGTGCATTTGAAGTGAAGAATGGGGTGTTCGGTGCAGTTCTGCCCGAGCACGTGCCGGAAGATGCCGTCGACCTGCAGGGCCAGACGGTGATCCCCGGTCTGATCGATGTGCACAGCCACGGCAACTCCGGGGCGGACTTTTCCGACGGTGACTACGAGGGACTTAAGCGCATGGCAGCATACTACGCCAAGTGCGGTGTGACCTCCTTTGCTCCCGCCTCCATGACCCTGCCCTACGAACATCTGGAGAAGGCCTTTGCCACGGCCCGGAAACTGGTGGATGAAAAGATTCCCGGCCTGTCCGTGTTGCGGGGTATCCAGATGGAGGGACCTTATTTTTCCTACAACAAGCGGGGCGCGCAGAACCCCGATTACCTGAAAGAACCGGATTTTGAGGGTTTCAAAGCGCTGTACGACCGCTGTGGCGAACTGGTGCGCATTGTGGATGTAGCACCGGAATTGCCCGGCGCGGAGGAGTTTATCCAAAAGGCAAAGGAGTGCTGCACGGTCTCTGTGGCTCACACGGACGCGGACTATGCCGCGGCCCGAATGGCCTTTGATGCCGGAGCCACCCACTTGACCCACCTGTTCAACGCCATGCCCGGCATTCACCACCGTAACCCCGGGGTGATCCCGGCGGCGGTGGAGAGCGAAAACGTCCGGGCGGAGATTATCTGTGACCTGCTCCATGTGCATCCCGCTTCTGTGCGCCTGGCCTTTTCCATGTTCGGCGGGGAGCGAATGATCCTCGTGTCCGACTCCGGCCGCTGCTGCGGCATGCCCGACGGCAGCAAGTTCGAGCTTGGCGGCCAGGACGCCTGGCTGCGGGACGGTGTGGCCCGGCTGGCGGACGGGACCATCGCCTGCTCGGCCACCAACCTGTATGACTGCATGGTCAACGCCATCACCATCGGTGTGGGGGAAGAGAATGCGGTGCGTGCCGCCACCTACAATCCCGCCTGCGCCATCGGCGCCCAGCAGCTGGTGGGCTCCATTGAGACCGGAAAAGTGGCAGACTTTGTGATCTGCGGCGCGGACTACAGGACCCGGCGGGTGTTTCTGGCTGGCGAGGAACTGTGAAAATATGTACACGAGCCCACCCATTCCTGCATAGCAGGAATGGGTGGGTTTTGTTGCATGAAATAAAAAAGGGGAAATATGGACGGGTGCTACAGAGGGAAAGAAACCGAAATTAACCGTTGGCAGGAGTATGAAAACACTTTGTTTACAGATAATAGGAGCGTCATCAAATAAAGAACAAAGGGGTTTTATATATGAAAGCAACCGGAATCGTGCGTCGCATCGACGACCTTGGACGTGTAGTAATACCCAAGGAGATCCGCCGCACTATGCGCATCCGCGAGGGCGACCCGCTGGAGATCTACACCGACAAGGAGGGTGGGGTCATTTTTAAAAAGTATTCCCTCATGGGCGGGGTGGCGGAGTTTGCCGGCCAGCTGTGCGACACAGTATACCGCACCTGCGGGCAGATATGCGTGATCACCGACCGAGATAGTTGTATTGCCGTGGCGGGTATGTCCCGGCGCGAGGTGCTGGACAAGCCGGTGTCACCCGAACTGGAACGGGTGATGGAGGGGCGGCAGATCCACCGAAACCAGGACTCTGCCCAGCCCATACCGCTGTGTGCGGAGGGAACTGCGCTGGGCGTGATCACCGCCGCCCCCATTCTGTCGGAAGGGGATGTGCTGGGCTGTGTGGTGCTGGTGGGAAGTGGTGCGGAATTGCCCTGCGGCGAGGTGGAGTATAAGCTGGTGCAGGCGGTGGCCGGGTTTTTGGGCCGGCACATGGAAAGCTGAACACAGGCGGCGGGCAGAGCTCCCGCCGCTTGTTATTTTTGGCGAAGAGGACCACAATAAAACGACTGTGGTAACTCAAAGGAAAAACATGGTTTACATTGTTGGTAATTATGATATGATGGTGAAGAAGACAAGAACGGTGTGCCTGTGAACATGGAAATTCAGCAGGTTACACCAAAAAACTTACATAACAGGAGGAAACGAACATGAGCAAGTACATTGACCGCGTCCTGGAAGCCACCAAGGCCAAAAACGCCACCGAGCCCGAGTTCCTGCAGACTGTGGAAGAGGTGCTGACCTCTCTGGCTCCCGTCATCGAGGCCCATCCCGAGTATGAGAAGGTCGCTCTGCTGGAGCGCATGGTGGAGCCCGAGCGCGTGATCGAGTTCCGCGTGACCTGGATGGACGACAACGGCCAGTGGCAGGTCAACCGCGGCTACCGCGTGCAGTACAACGGCGCCATCGGCCCCTACAAGGGCGGCCTGCGCTTCCAGTCCAATGTGACCCTGTCCATGATCAAGTTCCTGGGCTTTGAGCAGACCTTCAAGGATGCTCTGACCACCCTGCCCATCGGCGGCGCCAAGGGCGGCTCCGACTTCGATCCCGCTGGTAAGTCCGACGCCGAGGTCATGCGCTTCTGCCAGGCCTTCATGACCGAGCTGTACCGTCACATCGGTCCCGACGTGGACGTTCCCGCCGGCGACATGGGCGTGGGCGCCCGCGAGGTGGGCTACCTGTACGGCCAGTACCGCCGCATCGTCGGCGCCTTCAAGAACGGCGTCATCACCGGCAAGGGCCTGCCCTTCGGCGGCTCCCTGATCCGTCCCGAGGCCACCGGCTACGGCGCGGTGTACTACCTCAACGAGGTCCTCAAGCATGAGAACGACCCCATCGAAGGCAAGCGCATCGCCACCTCCGGCTTCGGCAACGTGGCCTGGGGTATCGTGAAGAAGGTCGCTGAGCTGGGCGGCAAGGTCCTCACCCTGTCCGGCCCCGACGGCTACATCCACGATCCCGATGGCGTTACCGGCGAGAAGCTGGAGTACATCCTTGAGATGCGTGCTAAGGATCCCATGCACTGCAAGCCCTACGCCGACAAGTACGGTGTTGAGTTCGTTCCCGGTACCAAGTGCTGGGGCGTGAAGGATGTGGATATCATCATGCCCGCCGCTACCCAGAACGACGTCAACGAGGAGTGGGCTCAGAAGATCATCGACTCCGGTGTCAAGTACTACATCGAGGTCGCCAACATGCCCACCACCAACGAGGCTCTGGCCATGCTGCGTAAGTGCGAGCACATCACCGTTGCTCCCTCCAAGGCTGTTAACGCCGGCGGCGTCGCTACCTCCGGCTTCGAGATGTCTCAGAACTCCATGCGTTACAGCTGGACTGCTGAGGAAGTCGATGAGCGCCTGAAGGTCACCATGAAGAACATCTACAACGCTTCCGTCGAGGCCGCTGAGGCTGCCGGTCTGGGTT
>JAZNMM010000109.1:0-2298 GCA_045579605.1 Lawsonibacter sp. | reverse complement strand
GCCGTCCCCGAAGTAGTGGGAGGTGCCGGACTGAAGGGCCTTCTTGTCGTGCATCATGCACTCCACGGTGTAGGTCTCCTCCGCGCCGTTGAACTTCTCTTTGTCGGTCTTGCGGCCCTTGACCACGGGCATGGCCAGCACGTTTTCCAGGAAGTCGGCGTAGATGTTGAGCATCTGCTCGGTCTCCTGACGGGCCTCGGCCTCGGTGGCGTGCATGGTGTGGCCCTCCTGCCACAGGAACTCACGGTGGCGCAGGAAGGGGCGGCTGGTCTTCTCCCAGCGCAGGACGGAGCACCACTGGTTGTACTTCTTGGGCAGGTCACGGTGGGAGTGGATGATGTTCTTGAAGTGCTCGCAGAACAGGGTCTCGGAGGTGGGACGGATGCAGTAGCGCTCCTCCAGCTTCTCGCTGCCGCCGTAGGTGACCCAGGCGCACTCGGGGGCGAAGCCCTCCACGTGGTCCTTCTCCTTCTGCAGCAGGGACTCGGGGATGAGCATGGGCATGGACACGTTTTCGTGTCCCGTCTTTTTGAACATCTCGTCCAGGGTGCGCTGGATGTTCTCCCAGATGGCGTAGCCGTAGGGGCGGTAGATGAACATGCCCTTGATGGAGGAGTAGTCGATCAGCTCCGCTTTTTTGCACACGTCAGTGTACCACTGGGCGAAGTCCACCTCCATGTCGGTGATCTGCTCCACCTGCTTCTTGTTGGTATCCTTTGCCATATCGTTTCAGTCCTTTATAAACAGAATGTTTGTCACAGGGAAATTCAGTATCCTTTATTGTATAAATGCCGAAGGGAAAAGTCAAGGTTTACAAGTGATTTTCTCTCGTGGTATACTACCGTCAAGACATTCATCTTGACAAAGGAAGTGACCCTCTTGGACGCGCAAGAGAGAAGAAACGCCATCGCCCGGACGCTGGAGCGGGCAAATGTCCCCCTCAGTGCCACCGCGCTGGCCAAAGAATATTCCGTCAGCCGCCAGATCATCGTGGGGGACATCGCCCTGTTGCGGGCAGGGGGCCTGGACATCACCGCTACCCCCAGAGGGTATATCGTCCCCCGCTCCGCCGCTGGGGTAAGACGCGCCCTGGCCACCCGCCACTCTGCTGCAGAGATGGAAGCGGAGCTCAACGCCATGGTGGATCAGGGCTGCACGGTTCTGGACGTTACGGTGGACCACCCCATTTACGGTCAGCTCACCGGGCCGCTGAACCTGTCCAACCGCTATGAGGTGGGCCAGTTTATCACCCGCTGCCGGGAGGAGGCTGCCGCCCCTCTGTCCCTGCTTACCGAGGGCATCCACCTGCACACCGTCCTGTGCCCGGATGAGGGGGCTTTCCACCGGGTGCAGACCGCTCTGCGGGAGTTGGGCGTGCTGCTGGAGGGGTAAATTGTGATTTGTAGAGATAGGGGCGTCGAGGGCGCCGTCCCCTACAATAGCACCGAACCCGCAGCGTAGGGGCGGGGCTCCGTGTCCGCCCGCCATGCACCGACAAATTATAATTTGCTTGACAACATCAAAATCTCTGCTACAATGTGGTGGACACCTGTCTTGATAGGTGTCCACCATTACATATTTAGAAGAAAAGTGGTTGGAACAATGAAAGCATTTCTCAAGCGCAAAAACATCGAATTCTCCGCCAAGCGCTACGGCATCGATGCCCTGGGGGCCATGGCACAGGGTCTGTTCTGCTCCCTGCTCATCGGCACCATCATCAAGACGCTTGGCCAGCAGCTGGCGGTCCAGTACCTGGTCGACATCGGCACCTATGCCATGGCGGTGTCCGGCCCGGCCATGGCGGTTGCCATCGGCTACGCCCTGAAAGCCGACCCCATGGTGCTGTTCTCCCTGGCTGCCGTGGGCTGGGCCGCCAACGCCGAGGGTAAGGCGGGCGGACCGCTGGCGGTGTTGGTCATCGCCATCATCGCCGCCGAGTGCGGCAAGGCTGTGTCCAAGGAGACCAAGGTGGACATTCTGGTCACTCCCGGCGTGACCATTCTGGTGGGCGTTTCCCTTGCCAAGCTCATTGCGCCTCCCATCGGCGTGGCCGCCTCCGCCTTCGGCACCATGATCGACAAGGCCACCACCCTGCAGCCCTTCTGGATGGGTATCGCCGTGTCCGTGCTGGTGGGCATTGCCCTGACTCTGCCCATCTCCTCCGCCGCCATCTGTCAGGTGCTGACCCTGACCGGCATCGCCGGCGGTGCGGCTGTGGCGGGCTGTTGCGCCCACATGGTGGGCTTTGCCGTCATGTCCTTCAAAGAAAACCGCTGGGGCGGTCTGGTGAGTCAGGGT
>JAZNMM010000108.1:0-7084 GCA_045579605.1 Lawsonibacter sp. | reverse complement strand
CGCACCGCGGGATAGACCTCCTGCTGCATCACGCCGCCGTAGAAGCAGCCGCCCTTTTCCCCAAAGTGCAGGCACATGGTGTAGGGACAGCCGGAGCAGTCGGACAGCGTGCCGTTGCGCAGACCGATCTCGGTGATGGTGCAGCGGTGGGATATCCGGTTTTTTACCTGCTCCCACAGGTCCATGGAGTTGGACACGTGGCGGGTGGAGGCATGCAGGACCAGCAGGTTGGGTCGTTCCTTGCGCACCGGACGGTCCTCCAGTACCCGCTGTACCAGCTCCCGGGCGGCAGACCGGTAGGCGTCGAACAGGGAGCAGGACAGCAGGTCGGCCTGTACCCGGAAGTTGGCAAGAGAGCCTGTGCCCTCCACCAGCGGGCGGCCCACAAAACAGCACCCGCACAGGTTGGCCGCCAGGGTCAGCTCCGCGGCGGTGGATTTGGTGTACAGCTCGCCTGCGCCGTCCACGATCAGGCCCGCGGTGCAGCTCTCCAACAGCCGGGGGCAGGCACGCAGGCGGGCCAGCATACGCTGATACTCCCCATTCACGCCGTACTCACCCAGGGCCACGGCGAACACAATGCGCTGACCGGCAAGGTCGTCCAGCTCCCGGGCCAGACGGACCATGCGCGCATCCACCCCTTGTAGGGCGTGGGTAAGGATCGCCTCCAGCCGGGCCGCGTCCACCGTATCGTCCTGGGGACAGATCACAGTCAGGGACATACTTACAGCACTTCCTTCAAATGCTCCGCCGCATCCACGATGTGGCCGTACAGAGCGTCCGGGATATGGGGCAGCAGCTCAGTCTCGATACCGTAGGGGGTGAAGCGGTTTTTCACGCCCATGTAGATGCCGTCCAGAAACACCGAGCCGCAGTGCCACTGGCCACGCAGGGTGAGCAGCAGAGACAGCGCGCCCGAGGACAGGGCGGGGGCCACATAGGGCTTAAAGCCAATTTCGCGCATCTTCAAATTGGCGGTGACGGTGAGTTGGGTCAGCTCCTGAGACAGGGCGTCATCGTAGTGTTCGATGGAGTTGGCGATGGTCAGCCCCGTGCCGTGGGGGCCGAAGGAGCGGCCCTCGGTCAGGAAGCTGGCAAAGCGGTCATCTCGCTTGGCATAGTAGGCCGCCCGGGCGTTCATCACGCCCAGACCGAAGCCCTGTACCTGTTCCGGGCGCAGACCCTTGCCGTCAAACACGCCGTTTTCGTCCTTGTTGCTCTCCAGATAAGCGGTTTTGGCAAGGGGATCCACGGGGTCGGACACGGCGCACCAAAGGCCCTGGAAGTTGGCCTTGCGGGCCATTTTTGCATAGTGGGCCACGATCTTGGCGTTGTTTTCAAACTGGTACATGCGCACGTCTTTCACCTGAGAACCCACCGGGGGAATACCCTTGGAGGCCACAAAGACGAACATATCGCAGTGGAAGAGATTGTCCGGGGAGACTACTTCCACCTCGGGCATAGCATCGTACTGCCAGGGCAGGGTGATCTGTCCCATCTCAAACTCCCAGCGGGCGGTGATCTGCTCGCTCAGGTCGCAGATGCCGATGGAGGAGATCACATCGCCTCCCATCAGCTTCAGGCCGGTGAGCAGGGTGGAGCCCACATCGCCCATGGCCAGAATATTCACCCGCTTTTTGCCGGTGTTGGGTTTGGCGGTGAGCATGGTCTCCCAACCCGGGCGGTCCATATTCACCGCCGTGAGCTGACCGGCGGCCAGAGCGGCGGATACCGGGGCGTCAAGGTCGGGAGAGGTAAGACGGGAGGCGTCCAGCACCTCCAGACCGTGGGGGTGCTCCAGCTGACCGGGATGGGTCACCCGAAAACTGCCCCGGCCCAGCACCGGGTCGCCGTGGATCAGGACAAACAGGGGCGCGCCCGCCAGCGGGGCGGTCTCATTGCCAAACCGTTTGTCCAGACGCTCCGGAGCGGCGATGTTAGCGCCGTTGTAGTGATAATAGTGAAACATAGGGACACCTCGCAGTTACGAATGGGTACGCATCAGAAGCTCCAGATCGTTTTCCAGATAGACGGATGCGGCCAGGTTGGGGTCGTAGGACATACACGCGCCCTTGTCTGGGCACAGGGGGAGGATGACGGCCTCGGGCAAGCGGCTCAGGGTCAGGTTGCGGGCGTACAGGTTGCGGTACTCCGCTTCCAGCACCAGCATCAGATTCCGGGCGTTTTCCAGGCAGCAGCGGGACAGCTCAAAGATGGCCCGTTCCGAGCACTCGCCCCGGAAGGTGGGGGAGGCGTAGGGCAGGATGTGGTTGATGCCGGGCAGCAGGCCGGGCACCGGAGGATTGGGCCGGCGCACCGTGTTTCCACCAATGAAGGGGTACAGGGTGGACTCCACGAACCACTGGCGCAGCCGGGGCACAAAGTACACGCTGTCCACCGGGCGGTCTCGCCCCTGCATCAGGTCGTGTCCGTAGCCGGACAGCACGCCCACCAGTACCGTTTTGATGGGGACATCTTCCCCAATGAAAATGGGGTCCAGCGCGTTGATGCGGATGCCCGGGTGCATCAGGTCGTCCACCAGAATGACCGGGCGGCCAAAAGACTTGATGGTGCGGATCTGACTGGGGATGGGGGAGTAGTTGGGGAAGGCCTCAATGGTGCTGTGGGTCAGGTCCGGTTCATATACCTTGTCGGTGTGCAGAGTCTTGGTCACCGTGTTGGGCACCACCTTGCTGCGCAGCAGCTTGCCGAAGGGCACGCACATGTACGGGCCAAGCTGCCGGGGCTGGGTGGGGACGCTGGGTACGCCGTTGATGGCGGTGATCTTCTCCAGCAGTCGGTGATGGATCACGTCCGAGGACAGGGTGAGCACCAGACAGCCCGGATACAGGCCGGCCATGGCCCGCTGCATCCGCTTGTGGTTCTCCCGAATGACCTTGCGCACCCGGCGGTTCTGGGCCAGGGGCTCCTGAATGGTGGTCTCCAGATTTTGAATGAGGACGGTGGGGGCGTGCATATCCACCTGATACAGGTGCTGGGTGCCCGTTACCGGCACGAAGCCCTGGCGGGCCAGCAGGTCTTTTGTCTGCTCATCGCACCCTCCGGCGTGGGGGTGGAACAGGGCAAAGACGCAATCCTCTTCCACGCACCGGGCCAGCAGCTCACTGAGCAGCAGCTGGGCCGGGTCCTGACCGCGCAGCTCCCCGGTGGTGTGGAAGGCGGTGATCAGCAGCACCGTGCCTGCTGCCTGCAGACGCACCCGCTGGGCAAGGGAGGGGTC
Source organism: Lawsonibacter sp. (assembly GCA_045579605.1). Classification (GTDB taxonomy): domain Bacteria; phylum Bacillota; class Clostridia; order Oscillospirales; family Oscillospiraceae; genus Lawsonibacter. The sequence goes on along the minus strand of JAZNMM010000108.1, from coordinate 3,843 downwards.
TTTGAGTGCGGAGTAAAGCTGGGCGGAGGACAGAGTGCGGTAACTGACCCAGCCGCACAGCCGGTCAGCGGCAGCATCCCGCAGCACGAGCAGGCGGTCGCCGTCAGACTGAATGCGCGGACGCAGGAAGTCCAGCCCGCTGTGAATATGCAGGGCCTCCTCAAGCAGGGCGTCGTCCGGGGCATCTGCCCACTGGAAACGGAAGTCGCCTTTGCCCAGAACGGCCTTGTTCTGCAGGTCCCGCAGATACAGTCCGTTCTGGTAGATGAAGTCCTGAATGACCGGGTCGATAAAGTTGGAGATATCCCGGTTCAGGTCCACGTTTTCCCGGATGCGGGTGGAGCTGATGTCCTCCAGATGGGGGGGCAGCTGCAGCTGGAGCACCTGACCGGTGATGGAGGATAGGTCGGGCAGCTTCTCTCCGGCACGACGGAAGATAACGTGGTTCATGGAGTGGACAGAGAAGGGGGAGGGGGACGACTTGTAGGAGGAGGCGTTGGCCACCACGTCGCTGCCCACCACCAGATAGACCTCCTGCTCCGGGAACACGTCCAGCAGCCGTTTCAGGTCATGGGGGTTTGCGATGTTCACCGGGATATCGTCGGGGAACAGGTGCACATGGAAGTCCCCCGCCACCGACATATTGACGATCTGTCTTCGGACCAGATGGGGCTGGGCTTTTTTGGACCAGGAAAACTCGTCTACCGCCAGATACACTTCAAAGCCCAGGTCCCGGATGGCGCGCACGATGCCCTTGTGGGACAGGGTGAAGGGGTCGAAGGTGCCGGGGAAAAAGGCGATCTTGCGCGGGGCGGTAAAGCACATGGCCCCGTGGTCCAGCCGGTACAGGGACAGGAAACGATAGATGTGGGACAGGGCGCTGGCCCGATAGAAGAAGGTCAGCGGGTCCTCCTGGGTGTGGGGCTGCAGCAGGAAGAGCAGCTTCTGGTAGATGAGAGAGAACAGGTCGGTCTTTTCCTCCATGGACAGCAGGCTGCCCTCAAACAGGTGCTTGCCGATGACCAGCATGGCCTCCTGACGCACGCTCTCCCGATAGTGGGCCAGGCCCTGCAGCAGCATGCCCAGCAGTTCCTGCCGCCGCTGCTCGTAAATGTCCTCCGCCTCCGCAAAGCGCTGACGGTATTTGGGATAATGCTGCAGCAGAACGCCTACGGTGGACAGGGCCACGGAAACCACGCTGTCGATGGGATTGCCCAGCAGCTTTTTCAGGGTGGTGATCTGCTCGTCCAGTTCGGTGGGGTGCAGGTACAGGGCGGCCTCGCCCAGATAGTCTGGGATGTACTTGGAGATCTCGTACTGACCCATTTCCAGACCCTTGCCCAGCTCCACGATGACCTCGTTGCGCTGTTCCCGGCGCAGCAGGGGCATCAGACGCACCAGCGCCTGACCGGCATTGTGGCGCACCACCACCCGCTCGGACACCTTGACCAGATTGGACAGGTGGGTGGCGATGTGCAGGATATGGTCGTGCTGACCGTGCTCCACCTGATCCACCAGCAGTTCAATGCCGATGGTCTTGATGATCCACGGGGTAGCCGTCTTGAGGTTGTTCAAAAATACGTCGCTGACGATGTCCCGCTGGTACAGCAGGGACTGATGCAGCGCGGTGTCCTCTCCGGAGGTCTCCAGCAGCTTATACTGCAGGAACACCAGGGTCAGATCCTCTCCATAGTCCACCGCCCGGGCAATGTCCGCAATGCGGCGGCTGGAGGGCAGCTCGTCGGGCAGATAGGTGCTCAGGGTGAGCAAAAAGCGCAGAGCGGCCACCTGCAGGCGGGCTTCCTCGTGGTGGGCAAAGTAGCCGGCAAACTCGATCAGCTCGTCCAGCGTGTTGTCGTCGTAATGGTCCGGGGGCAGGTAGCGAATGGCGTCCAGCAGGGTAAAGGCGGTGTCGGCACCCATGCGCTGGGGGTTGGTGTAGTATTTGAGCAGTGCGCCCACAAAACGGTGCAGATCCTCCGGCCGGCAGTGCTCCAGCAGCGCGCCCACCACCAGCTTGAGGGTGTAGCCGATGTGGTTGCGCTGGGGCTGGGTGGTCTTGTGGTCGGGGTAGATGAGTTTGTCCAGATAGGTCTCCCACAGAGTGAAAGGTACCTGCTCAGCGGGGTCGGCCATGGCGTCGGTGGGCAACTGTTTGCGGTAGACCAGATGGAACCGGGCGATGATCAGGCCCATCAGGCTGCCCGCCTGACGACGGATGTCGCCCTCACGGTGGACCAGCAGCTCGTACAAAAAGGCCAGCGCCTGCTCCTTCTGCCGGGCGGACAGGTAGGTGAAGTATTCCTCAAAAACGTTCAGATAGGCCCGCAGTTGCTTCCAGTCCTTGGCGGAGCGGGCGGCCTCGATGATGTTACCGAACTGCCGCTCGCTGCTCAGCGCGTGCATCAGCTCCAGATTGTGGCGCACGGACAGCAGGGTGAGGGACTGCACCATCTCGTCCGGAGACATGAGGGCGGCATCCTTTTCCGGCACGGGGGAGGAGTGCTGACCGGACAACTCCACGTCTACACCCAGTCGGCGCAGATAGTCCTCGAAATCGTGCAGCTTGCCGTACACAAATTCATAACGGCGGCGCTTGGCCTCGTCCACATCGTCCAGCTTGGACAAAATGACCCGGAAGGACTCGTCCAGAGGATAGAGCACGGTGATCTCGTTGCCCTGCTCGTCCCGATCCTGCTTGGAGCGGAAGTCCGCGTAGATCAGGCACAGGGACTCCACGGAAAGGGACTCCAGCTCCAGATCCCAGGTGGAGTGGTTGGAGGCGATGTGGCTGATGCCCTCCATGTTGTGCTCCAGCAGCCACTGATCGGTGTAGTAGTAGTGCAGGTAGGGCACGCGCTCTCCGGCCCGGCAGCCAAATTTGCCCAGATCATGGGCGGCGGCAGCGGCGGATACCAGTGCCGGATCGATGCTTACCCCCGCCCGGCGCAGTCCGTCGGCCACGGTGGTGGCGATGTGGTGCACCCCGGCGATGTGACCCAGCGTGCGGAAGGGGGTGGCCTCCATGCCAAGGCGCATCAGCTCATAGATATATTCCCGGCGATAGGCGGCCAAAAAACGCTCGTACTCCCGGGCGTGGTCGCAGTCCCGGTATTCCTCCTCGGTCAGCAGGCACAGGTCGGTCAGACCGTCAAAGGGCAGCGCCAGCCGTTCCTGTTCAAAGAGCACCTGCATGGCGGTGAGCAGCAGCTGCGCGCCGTCAGCGTGGGCGGCGGCGTCCGGGGCAAAGCCGCCCCCGGGGAACATGATGGAACGGATATAGCGGTAGCAAAAGCAAAGCCAACCGTCCTCCGGTTCCGGAGACAGTCCGGGCAGAATGTCGGCACACAGGTCCAGTACCTGGGCGCAGGTCAGCCGCTGACGGATGGGCAGCAGGGCGCTGAGCCCCCGGGTCCAGGAGGGGGCGTGCAGCAGGGTCTGGGCCGCACGCTTGGTGGGCGCAAAGGGCAGCCGCCGGGCGGCAAGCCGCTCGGCAGTCTGGGCTGTGATTTGACGGATGAGCTTGTCGTGCATAAAATGCACCGCCTTTCCACGAAACAGGTGGGTAGAGATACTATATCAACTTAATATTTTATCACAATTGAAGCGGCAGAGCAAATGATTTATACAAAAAGCCCCGCCGGTGATGACCAGCGGGGCGGGAGGTTAATCCAGAATGATTTTTTGGGTCTTGCGGGTGATGTGTTCCAGCACGCGGCAGGCAAGGCTGTGGTCGTAATAGCGCTCGATCTCCAGCTCGTACTGACCAAAGTCGTGATAGAACTCCTTGACCATCTCTGCGGCGGTGGCGTTGTGGCCCACCGCCTTTTCCAGCAGAATGTC
>JAZNMM010000107.1:0-8727 GCA_045579605.1 Lawsonibacter sp. | reverse complement strand
GGGTCTGCGATGGACTGACCGGGCCGGCCGGCGTAGTCCAGCAGAGCGTGAATTTTGCCCTCCGGGTCACCGGAGAGCATACGGTGCATGTTGCGCAGGTTGGCGCTGTCCATGCCGATGAACAGGTCAAACTGCCCGTATTCCTCCCGCCGCAGCTGGCGGGCCCGGTGGTCACCGCAGAGGATGCCTACCTGCGCCAGCTTGCGCCGGGTACCCGGATGGACATTGTTGCCCAGCTCCTCGGTGGAGGTGGCGGCGGAGTCGATGAAATAGCCGCCCTCCAGCCCCTGCTGACGGAGCAGGTGCTTCATTACGAATTCCGCCATGGTGCTGCGGCAGATATTGCCGTGGCAGACGAACAAAATCTTAGTCATAATAAACGCCCTTTCCGGGTGATTTGCGCTTGTGCGCCCGTGGCAACAGGATAGCACAAACCTGCCTCTGTGGCAAGAGGGCGGGCCTCATGCTCCAAGAGGGGAACACACTTTTTTGCGGGAAAAATCGACATACTATTGAGAAATGTCCCGGGAAGCGTTATAATGAGCGTAATGCTGTTTCGCCGCCGGAAACAGGCGGAACACGAAAAGGAGAGAGACGAGAATATGGCACGAAAAGACGGCGTGAAGCTGAAAAAGATCCACTCCATGCACGTGATCATGCCCCTGATATTCCCCAACCGGTGCGACAACGAGGCCTTTATCGCTGAGCGCATCGACCTGACCAATATCAAAGCCTATCTGGAGCAGAAGAACCAGGGAAACCCGGTCTATGACTACAACCTGTTCCAGGTGATCGTGACGGCGGTGCTCAAGACCCTTACCCTGCGCCCCAAGATGAACCGGTTTATCTGCAACAACACTATGTATCTGCGCAACGAGCTGTCCGCCGCCTTCACCGTGAAGAAAATCTTCAGCGACGATGGAGCGGAGGCATTGGCCCGGCTGGTGGTCACCGGGGAGGAGACCATTGACGACATCCATGAGGAGATCTATCGTCAGGTGTCCTTCTGCCGGAGTGACAAGGTGGACACCAGCACCAACGCCATGAACGTGCTTCAGAGTATGCCCGGTTTCCTCACCCGCTTTGTGGGAAAGTTAGCCCGGGCACTGGACCGCTGGGGCTGTCTGCCTGAGTTTCTCATCGGCAGTGACCCCTACCACAGCTCCGTGGTGCTGAGCAACCTGGGTTCCATCAAACTGCGGGCGGGCTATCACCACCTGACCAACTGGGGCACCACCTCGGTGTTCTGCACCATTGGTGAGATGAAAAAGACCCCCTTCTTCCGGGAGGACGGTACGGCGGAGATGAAGGACAGTGTGGACATCGGCCTCACCATTGACGAGCGCATCGCCGACGGCTACTATTATTCCCGCACCGTGCGGCTGCTTAAGACCTTGCTGGAGAATCCTGAGCTGCTGGACCGGCCCCTGAACGAGGAGGTGGAGTACTGATCATGAGTACTGTCACGGCAAAAACGCCCTGGAAGGGGCACATGGGCGATGTGCCCATGCATCTGGACTATTTTGAAGGATCTATGTTTGAGGCGGTGGAAGCCATCGCCCAGAAGCACCCCAATCAGGTCGCCTTTGACTTTATGGGCAAGCCCACCACCTACCGCCAGATGGTGCAGAAGATCGAAATCTGCGCCAAAGCCCTCAAGACCATCGGCGTGCGGGAGGGGGACAAGGTGACCATCGCCATGCCCAACTGCCCCCAGGCCATCTTCCTGTTCTACGCCATCAATCTGGTGGGCGGCATCGCCAACATGATCCACCCCCTGTCCGCGGAGAAGGAGATCGAGTTTTACCTCAACGAGTCGGGCAGCGTCACCGCCATTACCCTGGACCAGTTTTACCACAAGTTTGAGCGGGTGCGTAAGAACACCCGGGTGGTCAATCTGGTCATCGCCAGCATCCGGGACGAGCTGTCCAAGCCCATCAAGGCCGGCTATATGCTCACCGAGGGGCGCAAGCAGGAGAAGATTCCCAAGGATGCGCCTGTTATCCTGTGGCAGGACTTTATCCGGCTGAGCCGCTGCTGTTTCTATAACTACCGGGTCAAGCGCACCGGGGACGATCCGGCGGTCATCCTCTACTCCGGTGGCACCACCGGCACCACCAAGGGCATCGTACTCACCAACAAGAACTTCAACGCCCTGGGCCAGCAGGTGGTGGCGGCCAATCCCATGTTCCGTCCCGGAGACAAGATGCTGGCGGCCATGCCCATCTTCCACGGCTTCGGACTGGGCGTATGCATCCACACCATGCTCATCAACGGCGGCCGGTGTATTCTGGTCCCCCGGTTTACCCCCAAGAGCTACGCCAAGGACCTGGTCAAGCACCGGTGCAACTTCATTGCCGGTGTGCCCACCCTGTACGAGGCGCTGCTGCGCCTGCCCGACATGAACGGCAAGGACCTGAGCTGTCTCAAAGGTGTGTTCTCCGGCGGCGACAGCCTGTCCGTGGAACTGAAGAAGAAGCTGGACAAGTTCCTGTACGACCACAAGGCGGTCATTCAGGTGCGTGAGGGCTATGGTACCACCGAAACGGTCACCGCCTGCTGTCTGACCCCCAACCATATGTATAAAGAAGGCTCCATCGGCCTGCCTTTCCCGGATACGTACATCAAGATCGTCACCCCCGACACGGAGGAGGAACTGCCCTACGGGCAGGAGGGCGAGATTCTGCTGACCGGTCCCACGGTCATGAAGGAGTACATGCACCATCCGGAGGAGACCGCGCGCACCCTGCGCCGTCACACCGATGGGCTGACATGGGTGCATACCGGCGATTTGGGCAAGATGGATGAGGAGGGCTTCGTCTACTTCAAGGGACGGGCCAAGCGCATGATCATCACCTCGGGCTACAACGTGTATCCAGCCCAAATCGAGAATATTCTCGATGCCCACGAACTGGTGCAGATGAGCTGTGTCATCGGCGTGCCCGACTCCTACAAGATGCAGAAGGTGAAAGCCTTCGTCAAGCTGGCCGCCGGAGTGGAGGCCACGGAGGAGAGCAGGCAGGCCATTCTGGACCACTGCCGCAAGCACGTGGCCAAGTACGCCATGCCCTATGACCTGGAATTCCGGGAGGAGATGCCCAAGACGCTGGTGGGCAAGGTGGCCTACCGGGTGCTGGAGGAAGAGGAGCTTGCCAAGCTGGCCGCGCAGGAAGAAGCTGCGGCGGAAGAGCCGGTGGGCGTGGGCTGAATCAAATACGTGTACAACAATGGGGCGCTCCGGTAGGAGCGCCCCATTGATTTAACTGCACAGCTGGCTGAGCACATCGTCCACCTCGGGCAGGGCGACTACCGCCTTGCGGATGCCCAGCCGGTGGGCCAGCTGTAGCTTTTTGCGCAGGGTCGCCCCATCGTCAAAGAGGACAAAGTGTGCACTGCCGTCCCTGCCCATGTAGGTGAAGTAGCGGGCGCACAGCTGGTTGGAGAAGAACACGCTGGGGGACCGCTCTCCCATCAGCTGGGTCAGCTTTTCCCGGCTCAGAGGCTGACCGCACCCGGTGGGGGAGGGGAGCAGAAAGTCCTCCGCCACCCGCTCCAGACCCAGCGCCAGCCGCTCCCAGCCACCGAAGGTTTGTGCCGCCTCCTCCAGCCGCCCGGTCAGCGACCCGCCGGACAGGGCGGAGGAGATGAGCACCCGGGCGCGGCTGGTGCGCCGACCGTAGCTTTCGGGCACGTACAGGGCAAGGCCCCGGCGGGCGGCCAACTCATCCAGCCGGGGGAGCATGCGCTCCAGCATGGGTACGGGCGGGCCCTCAAAGTCACAGATGATGCCGGAAAAGCTTCGGGCGGAGCACTCCCGCAACAGTTGCTGGCACAGGGCACCCGGGTCGCCCTGCCCGTCAAAGCCCTGTCCATCCACCACCATCAGCCCGCCCCGCAGGGGAGTGGGGTCGCCTGCACGGTACAGGTGGGGACCGCGTCCGATGCGGTAGGCCATGTGGCCCAGCGTCAGCCCGGTCTGTCTGGCCCGGGCCAGCCGGTCGGGCGGCGTGGTCAAAATCAGCATTTCCTCCGGCGTCACAGGCAAGCCCCCCTTGTTCCACTCACAAAAAAATGATATACTGACACAAATATATGTTCCCGACAAAGGGGGCAGAACAAGGAGGACGCCGCCGTGGCCTTTCTTCCCGTTCCCCACGCCTTTTATGACAATGTATTTCAAATCACCGCCCAGTCCCTCACCGACCGGGGCATCACCCTGCTTCTGGCCGATTTGGACAACACGCTGGTGCCCTATAAGACTCCTCTGCCTACCGACGAACTCATTGCCTGGCGCAAGGAGCTGGAGGCGGGGGGCGTGACGCTGTTCCTGCTGTCCAACAGCCGCAAGCCCGGTCGCCCCAAGCGCTTTGCCGACGCCCTGGGTATCGATTTTGTGGGTCACGCAGGCAAGCCCAAGCGGAGCGGCTTTTTCAGGGCCATGGAGCTGACCGGCCGTACCCCGGCTCAGACCGCCATTGTGGGCGACCAGATTTTCACCGACATACTGGGGGGCACCCGGGCGGGTGTCACCACATTGTTGGTGCGGCCCATCCGGCTGGCAGGCAACCCCGGCCGCTACATCCGCTACTGGGTGGAGACGCCCTTCCGTCAGGCCGCCAAGCGGCGGGGGACGCTGTGAGCGCCCGGTTCGGACCAGCGGGCAACGCGGAGGATTTTCCCTACAAATCCTCGGCGGACGCCCCCAAGTGGCTGAAGGAACTGGGGCTGGACTGCTACGAGTACCAGTGCGGCAAGGGCATCCATGTGGGGGAGGAGACCGCCCGAAAGGTGGGAGAAAACGCCGCCCGGCACGGCATTTCCCTGTCCCTTCACGCCCCTTACTTTATCAATCTGGCCAACCCCGACCCGGACAGTCTGGCAAAGACCACCGGTTACATCACCGGGGCGTGCCGGGTGGCGGCGCTGATGGGGGCTCAACGGGTGGTCATCCACTCCGGAGCGCTGATGAAGCGCACCCGAAGACAGGCGCAGGACATCGCCCTGCGCTCCCTCAAACACGTTATCACCGCCTGCGACGACATGGGCTTTGACCAAATTGCCCTGTGTCCGGAGACTATGGGAAAAATCAACCAGCTGGGCGATTTGGACGAGGTGCTGGAGCTGTGCACCCTGGATGCGCGGCTGGTGCCCTGTGTGGACTTTGGCCACCTGTACGCTCGCTCCCTTGGGGCGGACGACGGAGCGCAGGCCATGGAGCGGATGCTGGACCGGATGCAGGAGGTACTGGGGCAGGAGCGGGCCAGCCGTTTCCACAGCCACTTTTCCCACATCGAGTTCACCTCCAACGGGGGCGAGAAGTGCCACCGCACCTTTGCGCAGGACGGAGGCTTTGGCCCGGACTGGACGCCCCTTGCCGCCGCCGTGGCAAGACGGGGGTGGAGTCCCACCTTCATCTGTGAGAGCGCGGGCACCCAGGCCCGGGACGCGGTGGAGATGAAGCAGACATATACGCAGTTTTTGGAGGGAAGAGCATGAACCATATCGCTCAAATTGCCGCCCGGCTGGAGGAGTACGGTTTGGACGCCATGCTGGTCACCAGCTCCCCGGGGGAGCGGTACGCCGTGGGCTTTCACGGAGAGGGCCTTGCCCTTATTTCCAAAGAAGATTGCTGGTACTTCACCGACTCCCGGTACATTGAGGCGGCCCGGAAGCAGATCTCCGGCGCGCACATCGCCTGCGTGGGCGGCGGAAAGAGCCACCGGGACCTTGCCGCTCAGGTGGTGCGGGAGCACCGGCTGGAGCGGGTGGGATTTGAGAGTGACCGGATGAGCGTGGATGCCCTGGAGCGGTATCAGCAGGGGCTGGACTGCGCCCTTGTGGCCGCCCCCGGCCTGATTTCCGGCCTGCGGGCCGCCAAGGACGGGGAGGAGCTGGCCCGAATGAGGCGGGCACAGGAGGTCGCCGACCGGGTGTTTGCCAACATTCTGGACTTCCTCCGACCGGGCATCACCGAGCGGGAGGTGTCCGCCCGGCTGGTGTACGACATGATGCGGCTCGGGGCGGAAAAGCCCTCCTTTGACCCCATCGCGGCGGCGGGCGCCAACGGCTCCATGCCCCACGCCGTTCCCGGGGATACGGTGCTTGAAAAAGGAATGTTTCTCACCATGGACTTCGGCTGTGTGTACGAGGGCTATTGCTCGGACATGACCCGCACCGTGGCGGTGGGTCAGCCCACGGACGAGATGTGCCGGGTGTACGACACCGTGTTGCAGGCCCAACTGGCCGGCCTTGCCGCCGCCCGGGCGGGCGTGTGCGGCAGTGAGGTGGACCGGGCCGCCCGCACGGTCATTGAACAGGCGGGCTATGGGGAGTATTTCGGACACAGTCTGGGCCACTCTCTGGGCCTTGAGATCCACGAAGGCCCCAATTTCTCCCCCAATGAGACTGCGGTCATGCCCGTGGGCGCGGTGGTGTCCTGCGAGCCGGGCATCTACCTGCCCGGCCGCTTTGGTGTGCGCATCGAAGATGTGGTGGTGCTGGGGAAAACGGGGTGCGAAAACCTGACCGCTTCGCCCAAAGAGCTCATCATTGTGTAAATTGCCGCAAAAAATCCGTTGGAAACGAAACAAAGCCCTTGCCAAAGCAGAGGAAATAGGGTAAAATGAATCGATTATAAATAAACTTAGGAGGATGATTCCTATGGCAATGATTTCTGCCAGCGATTTCCGTAACGGCGTGACCTTTGAGATGGACGGTAAGGTCATGCAGGTCGTGGAGTTCCAGCACGTCAAGCCCGGCAAGGGCGCCGCTTTCGTGCGCACCAAGATGAAGAACATCATCACCGGCGGCGTGACCGAGACTTCTTTCAACCCCACCGCCAAGTTCGAGCAGGCTTTCGTGGAGCGTAAGGAGATGCAGTACAGCTACAACGATGGCGACCTGTACTACTTCATGGACATGGAGACCTTTGACATGCTGCCCATCGGCAAGGACCTGCTGGGCGACGCGTTCCGCTTCGTGAAGGAAGAGGAGATGTGCAAGGTCATGTCCTACAAGGGCAGCGTGTTCGGCGTGGAGCCCCCCAACTTCGTGGAGCTGGTGGTCACCGAGACCGAGCCCGGCTTTGCCGGCAACACCGCCACCAACGTGACCAAGCCCGCCACTCTGGAGACCGGCGCGGAGATCAAGGTTCCCCTGTTCATCAGCGAGGGCGAGAAGATCCGCATCGACACCCGTACCGGCGAGTATCTGGAAAGAGTAAAGGGCTAAATTAAGCATCTGAGCATGCAGTAAGTCTGACTGAATGGAGGACACCAACATGACGATTTCCGAGAAGGTTGCGTATCTGAAGGGTCTGGCCGAGGGGCTGGAGCTGGATGTGGAAAAGTCCAAGGAGGGCAAGCTCATCTCCGTGATGATCGGCATTCTGGAGGAGCTGGCCATGACCGTGGAGGATCTGGAGGAGAACGCGCTGGATCTGGGCGAGGAGATCGACGTCCTGTCCGACGATCTGGCGGACGTGGAGGCCGTGATCTTCGACGACGAGGACATGGACGAGGACTTTGATGACGAGTGCTTCGAGGTCACCTGCCCCAACTGTGAGGAGCCGCTGGTTATCGACGACGAGGCTCTGGCCGAGGGCATGATCCAGTGCCCCAACTGCGAGCAGAAGTTCTCTTTGGACCTGAGCGACGACATCTGCACCGAGGACGAATAAGTACCAAATGCAAAAACCGGTCTGCCACTGGCAGACCGGTTTTTTGTTGTCAATTTGTTGCTTAAAGTAGAGGCACGCCGGCCTGGGCGCACAGAGCCTGAGTCTGCTCGTCCCACAGGGACACCTGCACCTCGCCGATGTGGGCCTTGCCCAGCAGGAGCATGGACACCCGGGACTGGCCAATGCCGCCGCCCATGGTCAGGGGCAGTTCGCCGTTGAGGAGCATGCTGTGGAAGGGGAGGGTGCGCCGCCCGTCACAGCCGGACAGGGTGAGCTGGCGGTCCAGAGATTCCGGGCTGACCCGGATGCCCATGGAGGACAGCTCCAGCGCCTGCTCATTCACGCTGTCCCACACCAGCAGGTCGCCGTTGAGGGTCCAGTCGTCGTAGTCAGGGGCCCGGCCGTCGTGGGGCTTGCCCGAGCGGAGCTTGCCGCCGATGCCGACGATGAACACCACGCCCTTTTCTCTGACGATGGCGTTTTCCCGCTGTTTGCCGGTGTAGTCCGGCCAGCGGTCCTCCAATTCCTGAGAGGTGACAAAGCATACCTCCCGACCCACGTCGGGCACCCACGCAAGCTGGGGGAACACGGACTTGAGGAAGGATTGGGTGCTGGCCAGCGCACCCACAATGGCGCGCACCGTATCCTTGAGATAGTCCACCGTGCGCTCGTCTTCGGTGATGACCTTCTCCCAGTCCCACTGGTCCACATAGGCCGAGTGGATGTTGTCCAGCTCCTCGTCCCGGCGGATGGCGTTCATGTCGGTGTAAAGACCCTCGCCGGGCTGGAACGCATAGCGCTTAAGGGCCAGCCGCTTCCATTTGGCCAGAGAGTGGACCACCTCACCGGTGTCCTCCACGCCGTTGATGTCAAAGCTGCCGGGGCGCTCCACGCCGTTGAGGTTGTCGTTCAGACCGGAGGAGGCCGCCACAAACAGGGGAGCGGACACCCGGTGCAGGCGCAGGGCGCCGGCCAGGCTGTCCTCAAAGACCCGTTTGAGCATGCCGATGGCTTTTTGGGTCTGATACAGGTCCAGAGAGGGGACGTAC
>JAZNMM010000106.1:0-9162 GCA_045579605.1 Lawsonibacter sp. | reverse complement strand
CGTCCAGCCGGGGATGGAGGGGATGCTGGTGAAGAGCTCGCCGTCCCGGAAGGCGGTGACCGCACCCTCCAGCCAGCCGTTGCCGTGGTCGGTGACGTGCAGGCGGTTTTCTTTCAGAGTGTCCAGCATGCGCTGCAGGCTTTCTGTGTTCAGGGAATAGAGCAAGGGCGCCTTCAGCTGGCTGTCCTCGGTCACAGGCTCGGAGCAGTAGACCAGAAGCTCGTGCTCCGTTCCTTCAGGGAAGGTGCCCAGATACTGGGTGCCGTTGGTCCGTTCGGGGCACAGGGCGCGGTCAATGGCCCACACAGGGTCGTCCAGTTCCCCGTCGAAATAGGCGTAGACAGGCTGGCCGTTGGAGATAAAGTGGAACTGGACCCGGTGACCTTCGTCTACCCGACGGGCGGTCAGGGGGGTGAATAGGTCCAGATCCCAGCCGGCCACCAACTTCATCAGCTGATTTTGATACTCGAACGGCTCGTCCTCCGGCCAAGTCCATATGTCCGCGTCACTGGGGCCACTGGTGGTGAAATAGCCGGGGGCGGCAAATTCAAACCCGCGGTGCATACCACTGCCCAAGCCCAGCTCCTTGTACATGGCTGGCGGGGAGATGCCGTTACCGCCTATACGCCAACCGACGCCCATCAAAGCGTCAGCCACGGGGGAGCCGCACTGACTGGTGGACCAGACCCAGTCCTGAGCGTAGCCCAGATCGTTGAGCAGCTCGTTCACCTTGGCATTGTAGCTGCTGCTGAAGAACGTCAAGCCCTTGTAGCCGAAAGCGGCCGGCTCGTTGCGGCTGCGGTGATCGTCATTGGCCACCCGCTGGAAGCCGCCTATGGTGTGGACGTTCTCCAGAAGTTCGTCCATCTCGGTCTTATAAGTGAAATAGTGATCGTAGGGTTCAAAGTGCAGTTCCGCATCCAGCCCACGGAAGACCAGCAGTGCGTTGCTGCTCATATCCAACGCCAGCACAAGGGCCAGCACAGCGGGCAGGAATTTTGACAGGCGGACGGACCTTACAAGGCTCAAAAGCCAGAGCAGTGCGTCATAGCCCAGCAGCAGGATGAAGCAGGACACCACAAAGGACCAGCGGCCGGGGAAGCTGTTGGGGGGCTGGAACAGATGCCACACCCGGTCCAGCGGAGCAAACCACAGACTGAACAGAAGAAAACCGCCAAAGGCCAGCGTGGCAAGTTTTGCCCGCCGGGGAAGGCCGGGACGGAAGAACCAGACCAAGGCCAGCACCACAGCCGGGAGGGAGCAGTAGAGGAAGGCAGACCCGGTGTAGGTCGCCGAGTCGTAAGCACCGGGAACAAGCAGCTTATAAAACAGGGTGGTCAGGGGCCAGTTGAAGCCCATGGTGAGGGGGGCGGAGACCTCTGCCAATTTGCCGTCCAGCATAGACAGGACGGTGGGCAGCCACAGCCACGCGCTCAGCAGCAGGGCAAGCCCAGCCCAACCTGCCAGACGGGCAAGGGGTCTGAGGGGGGAGCGGCCGTCACAGGCACACCGCCACAGCAGATACAGGACGCAGAAGATGCCGGTCATGTAAGAGATATACCAAGTGGAAACAAAGCTGACCACCAGACCGCCCAGCAGCACCCAGGGACGCTTGCCGTCCAGCAGGTTTTCCACACCCAGAAGCAGCACGGGCAGCCACAGTACCCCGTCCAGCCACATAAAGGACATGGCGTAGGCCATGTTGTAGGCCATCAACCCATAGCACATGGCAAAACCAACTGTGGTCAGGTCGTACCGCCCGGTGCGCCGGCGCAGCAGCAGGGAGAAGGTGAACCCCGCAAGCCCCAGCTTCAGCGCGACAAGGAATACCACGGCGATGGGCATATGCTCGTCGGGGCACAGCAGGGTGAGCAGGGAGAAGGGGCTGGACACATAGTAGGAGAAGGTGCCGATATAGCTGCCCCCCAGCGCGGTGTTCCACGAGAAGAACACGTCGCCGTGTTTCAGTGCGCACAGAAACTCCACAAATTGGTCGGACAGGTCAAAGATGAGAATGGAGCTGTCCCCGAAGGGGGCAAAGCCCATGGCAGCGCACACGGTAAGAAACACCAGTGCGGGCAGCAAAAACGCGGCGGCGGCATATCGGCGTTCACGTGAGGTCATGACACAGGCCCCTTTCAACAAATTTTCTCCATTTTACCACATAAACAGAATAAAGGCTATCTTTTTGGGAAAAAAGCGGCCCTCCCGTTGGGAGAGCCGCCTTGGAGCTTCAGAACAGCTTGAGCAACAGCATGAATCCGGTCAGTACCGCCAGAAAACCAAAGTTGAACAGGGAGAACTGGCGCAGATAGTCGCCGGTCTTGCCCGGATTGTGGGCGGTGTACTGCCGGAACGTGATCAGACTGGCCAGAGAGGCGATCAGCGTGCCTGCGCCGCCGATGTTCACGCCCACAAGAAGGTCAGCGTAGTTGTCCGTGAACTGGGACAGCAGGATCGCCGAGGGGACGTTGCTGATGGCCTGACAGGAAAGCACGCTGAACAGCAGGGTGCTGCGCGCCAGCAGGGTGGAGAAGGCCATGCGAACCGGCTGGATGCGGGCCATATTACCTGCAAAGATGAAAAAGAACACGAAGGTCAGCAACAGGGGGTAGTCTACCTGTCGCAGCGCCTTCCGATCGGCGAAGAACAGGACCAACGGGATGATGACAAGTCCGATCCAGTAGGGGACACCACGGAACACGATGGCGATGGACAGGAGAAACAGCAAAAGGTACAGCACCGTGCGCCCGACGGGGAGGGAGACGGCCTCCTGCTGCACCTGCAACGGTTCGGGTCTGACGAACACCACGCAGCATACCGTGATCAGAACCACCGCCAGCAGGAAGGGAGGTGCCATAATGGCCATGAACTCTCCGGCAGGGATGTTGAACTTGGTGTAAAGGTACAGGTTCTGGGGGTTGCCAAAGGGGGTGAGCATACCGCCCAGATTGGCGGCAATGTCCTGCATGATAAAGGTGAAGGCCATATACTTTTCCTTGCCGGTGGTGGTCAGCACGAACAGGCCCAGGGGCAGGAAGGTCAGCAGCGCCATGTCGTTGGCAATGAGCATGGAGCCGATAAAGGTGATGTACACCAACGCCAGCACGCTCAGCCGGGCGGTGCGGAAGCACTGGACGATTTTGCCCGCCATGATGTAGAAAAAACGCACGTTCTTCAACGCGCACACCACCGCCAGCACGCAGAACAGGCAGGACAGGGTTTTGAAATCAAAGTATTCCAGATACTGGGCATCCACAGGCACGGCAAGGCTGGTCAGCAGCGCAGCCGCCAGCGCCACCGCCATTACCGTGTTGCTGCGCACAAGGGCGAGCAGCCGGTCCAGAACCGGCCAGCGGGCGGGGAGGGGAGGAAGATGCCAGCCGCGGGTGAGTGACCCTGCGTGAATATGATGTGAAACGGCCATAAAATAGCCCCCTTGAAGCAGTAGCGATCGTGTCAGCACACAAATGTTGATGATAGCACGAAAGGGGGAATATGACAAGGGGGGAACGGGAGAAAAAGGACGAAATTTCACTATAAACAGCAGTCTTTTCCTGTGAAAAAACAAAACCATCCTGCGCAGCATTGCCGCGCAGGATGGTTTGCTGTATTAGGTCAAGTTAACGCTGTGTTCGGGCAGGTTCGGGTGGGTCACTCCAGGATATACATACCGTCGCCGGTGGGCAGGAAGGTCTTGCCCTCCTGAATGACGTAGTTGACGCCATTGCCGCTCTGATTATGGAACACGCAGTCGTAGGTGCCGCCGTTGAAATAGACGGTGGCGTAGGTGACGGTGTAGTCCTGGTTGTTGGCGCGCGCGGCGTTCAGACCGTTGATGATACCGCCGTTGATGGTGGCAGAAGGGGTCTGCTCCGCGGCAGCGTACACATAGATACAGCTGCTGGTGCCCTTGGTGCCAACGGTACCGCTGTTGATGATCAGCGTTCCCTCCACAGCGGCGGTGCTGGTGGAGGCCACGTTGATGTCCTTGCCGTTGCCAGTGGTTGCGTTGCCGCTGACCGTGCCGCCGAACATTACCATCGTGCCATAGGTGTTGATGCCTGCACCGCTGCCGGACCCCAGGGTGACCGCACCGCCCGTACCCACGGTGCCTGTGCTGTTCTGGGTGATGGTGCCGTCCCGCATCACGAACTTGCCGCCGGCGAGCACATTCACACCGGCACCACCGGCAGAAGCAACGTTCTCCCGAATCTGGCCGCCCGCCATGGTAAAGGTGCCGGTGGAGCTCACCTGGAGACCGCCGCCGCGACCGGCGGTGGCGATGTTGCCGCTGATGGTGCCGCCGGTCATCATGGTCTTTGTGCTCAGGGCATAGATGCCGCCGGCATTCTTGCTGATGTTGCCGGTAACGGAACCGCCGGACATATGGAATACGGTGTCAGCCTCGGCGTACACGCCGCCGCCATAGCCGCTGCTGGTGTTGGTGGCGCTGTTGTTGGAGATAGAACCGCCGAACAGGTTGAAGGTGGGGAAGTTGACGGTGGAAAGACGCCACAGGTATACGCCGCCGCCGTTGGGGGAGCTGTTGCCGTCGATCGTTCCGCCATACATATTGAATGTACCGTGACGGAACATCAGCACGCCGCCGCCCTTTACGGAGCTGGTGTTGCCGGAGATCTCCGCGTCGTACATATTGACAATGCCGCCGCTGCCGGTGGTGGTGCCGGCGCCCACGATGTACAGAGCGCCTGCACCACGGACAGTGCTGGTAGAAGCGTTGTTGCTGATCTTCACGCCGCCCAGCAGGTTCAGCTTGGCATACGCACCAACCATCACCGCGCCGCCGGCGCCGTCCTGGGTGGCAGTATTGCCGGAGATCTCGCCGCCGATCACGGTCAGCCCGGCGCTGGATGCGGTGGAACCGGAGGACAGATAGATCGTGCCATAATTGGAATAGCCATTTTTGATGTTGATGTCGGCCAGAGTTACCTCGCTCCCGGCTGCAACGGACAGGGCGTATTTGTTGCTGCCTGCCACGCCGGCGGTGACCACGTTTTCACCCGTGCAGTCGCAGAGAGTGATGTTGCCGCTCTGGGCGTGGAACAGCTTGTCGTCGGTGCCGGAGGAGTACTGGACGGTCTTGCCGTTCAGGCAGAGGACCACGTTCTGGTCAGCGCCGGGATCGATGGAGATCTTGCCCGTCAGCGCGGTAAAGTCCCCGTCGTCCGCCAGATAATAGTTGCCGCCCGTGGTAATGTTGTCGCCGGGGTTCAGGGCGACCCAGCCGTCAGCGGTGCCGTGCTCACCGGCACAGAAGGAGCGACCGGCCACGGTGAAGTCAAAGGTTTTGACGGTGCGGGGGACAGTGGTCTGGGACAGGGAGGTAAAGGGACCGGAGTCCACGGACAGAGTGATGCGGTAGCTGCCGTTGGGCAGTTGGCGCAGCAGAGCATCCAGCTCGTCACTCTTGTAGTTCAGGCCCACAACAAGGGAACCCATGCTGTAAACCAGGCCCGAGTCATACAGGGTCCCTCCGGAGGAAAGGGACTCCAGCTCCACCTGGTGGCTGATGATGCGGTAGTTGGAGCTGATGCCGATGTTCAGACCACCGTCGGCAAAGTGAGTGTTGGCGGTCTTGGAGCCGGCCACGGCCTGCACGGCCACGTTCTCCACCGCGCCGGTGGTGTACTCGTCCAGAGTGTAGACCACATAGTTGTCCGCGTACAGCTGGGAGAAGGACTGGGGCTCTTCGTCGCCGGCACGGGAGGAGGAACCATACAGAAGCTCATACCCGGCGGGGACGGAGTTGGGGGAGGTCAGCCACTTGTACTCGATAGCGTTGGTAGCAGTGTTTCTGCAAGCGAAGATCACGCCGCCCGCCTGCTCGGTGAACTTGACCCAGCTGTTGGCAGGGTCGATGGAGCCGTCGCTGCTGCGCTCCACATGGACCTGCTTGACAATGCGGGTGTGGACGGTGTTCACATCGTTGGACAGGAAGTGGATGGCCACGTCGCCGGCGCCGGCGACTGCGTAGTTTTCATAGATGGCCTGCTCGCTGTTCTGGTCCACGATGTCCTTGTCCGTGAAAACGGGGTGAGTGACGGTATTCAGATCACCCAGCAGCGAGACCCGGGTGGCAGCGGGTGTGCCCTTCACCGAGTGAGCGCCAGTGCGGGAGATGCGGGAAATGGCGTTGTAGACAAAGGTCTGGCAGTCCATGCCGTAGACCGGATCGTCGGTGCCGTATACGCCGTCCAGAATGGGGGACTGGAACAGCTCCCGGGTGGAATCTGTGTCGCGCTCGTAGATGGGGCCGCGGTAGTTGTGGCCGGCGTAGTAAGTGCGCAGGTTGGTGCTCTCCGCTACGTCGGAAGAGCCGCTGGGCGTGCTGGAGGTAATGTTCGCCGTGGCGGTCCACTCCGTCTGAGCGGTGCGCAGGGCTTCGTTGACCGCGATGGCGCGCAGAGTGTCGCCGGCCACGCTGGTGGTGGCGATCACATCCGCAGGGCACAGGGTGTTGAACTGATCCAGAGAGGTGTAGGTGTTTACGCTGAGCTTGTTGATGTAGAAGCTGCCCCCGGAGTTAGCATCTGCGCCTTCGGGCAGGATCTTGATGCCCTTGATGACAGCGCCTTCCGTCACGCCGTCAATGTCCAGCAGGTTTTCCGTCTCAATCTGGAAGAACAGGCCCTCCATGGTGCTGCTGATGGTGCCGCCGGCGAGCAGCGTGGACGAGCGCACGCCAGCGCTGTCGGGCAGCCAGCTCTCGCCGTCCAGAGACACGTAAGCCTGCAGCCGGCGGTCGAAGGGAATGTTCAGACCGGCTTCGCCGGGGTTTTTGATAAAGACAAAGGAAACGTTGGCGGCCGCGATACCGGTGGTGTCCAGATCGGGCATCTGGGCCAGCTCAAATTCCAGACTCTCGCTGGCGGCCTTGTAGTAAACGGTTTGGCTGTCGTTGGTATAGACGCGATAGGGAAGACCATAGTGATAGGTGGGGTCAGCCAGTTCACTGGTTTTGGTGTAGGTGGTGCCGTCGGCGCTTCGTGTGCCAACGTTGTTGACCATGCGGAAGGACCTGGCGGTGGCAGGGCCTTCGGGCAGATACATCTGACCGGAGTAGACGGCCAGCGCAGACGGGCGATAGGAATTCTCACCAACGATCACGTTGGAGGGCAGGGCCGCGTGATTTGTGGCATAGCTGCTGGTGGTGGCCTGGAAGGAATAATGCTGGGTTGCGCCCCCGTCCGTGGCCCGGGCAGGGAGAGGGGAGAACATGAGACCGGAAAGCAGAACTGCCGCGCTCAATGCACCGGACAGTGCGTGACGCGCAGCGTGGCGGAGGGTAACGCGAGATCGTTGCATAATACTCGACTCCTTTGTGTGTGCCCATGGCACGGATTTTTGTGAGCGCATCGGAGGGCGGAAATTAGCTGACAATGCACTTCACATAATCGAGTATAGGGATTAAAAATGTACAATTCAAGGGAATGGTGTCGAATATGCGGTCAAATAAAAACAAAATAGACACAAAAAGTGAGAGAATGTGCAACCGGAAATGAGGGCAGACAAAAGGAGAATCAAAATGGAAAAGAATACCGGTTTGAGTGTTCTATAATTTTACATAACAAAACCCTTGCCCCGGCCAAATGGCCGGGGCAAGGGGCGGAAGATTAGTTAGTTGTTGGCGTTGGAGTGCAGATAGTTGTAGGCGGAGGTGGAAACCTTTGCAATGTACTCCAGCCATTCATTTTGGTTGTCTCGCGTGGCGCGGGAAACGTAGCTGTTTATGCTGTCCGTCATGCTGGCATACTCGGAGTCGTCCGCGTTGTATACTGTGCAGGTGATCTCCGTGTTGCCGTCTGCCACCGCCAGATCTTCTGCGCTCACCTGATAGGTGCTGTTGTTCTTGACAGGCTTCACATCGTCGCTCACCTCATTGCCGGTGTGGTCGGTGTAGCTGACTGTAGCGGTCATGCCATCCGTCACGCCGGTGAAGTAGAAGTTCAGACGGATCTTGCTTTCCAGATCCAGGTTGGTGCCGTAGTAATTGTCCGTTTTTTCGTGGACCTTGTCGCAAGTCACGCTTTGGGTGGCAAGCGCCATCTGTTCCGGTGTCAGTTCGCTGTTGGCCAGATCACCGGTGGCATACCCGAAATATTTCTGGGCCGCCGCGCCGTAGTTGAGCATGTCCACCAGCGCAGTGTACGCGGCCACAGATTCCGTATCCGTCTTACCCAACACCTGCATCGCGTAAGAGCGGATGCTGGTTGTCTTGGTCTCGCTGATGGCGGTGTCGGTGGAGTCGAAGATGGTCACACTGACCACGTCGCACATCTCCTTGGCAGCCAGGCCGTCATAGGTGAACTCGTAGTAGTTGGGGTTCTCGTTCAACTTCCACTCGCCTTGGGGCAGGGACCGCACATCCTCCCGACCGTCAGCGTAGGTGCGTACGATCTTGGCATAGCTGTTTTTGTCGGTGACGTAGTTCGTGTCAAAGTAGAAGTTCAGATCCAGCGTGTTGCCCAGATCCACATTGGCGCCATAGAACGGGCGCACAAAGGTGGCCGACACGGTGTGGTCCTTGGTGATTTTGAAGGTGGTTCCCGCAATGGGCTTCCCATCCACCAGGATCTCTTTGAGGACGTAGCCATCATTGGGGGTAGCGGCGACGGTGACCGTATCCCCATCCACGCCGCTGTCCATGTCCACGCTGACAGTGCCGTTGGTGGGCTCATCCACGGAAACGGAATAAACCTCGGTGATTGCCCCACTGGGCATCGTGAACAAAACGGACTTGGTGGTCTGGGGGACTGTATCCTGGTCGACCGAGGTGAGAGGACCGGAGTCCACAATCATGTCGATGCGGTAGGTGCCGTCGCTCAGACCTGCCAGTTCAGTGTCCAGTGTGCTGTTCTGGTAGTTGAAGCCGGTGACATGGGAGTAATCCTGGTTTGTGCCGCTGCCGTGAGAGGGGTATACGAGACCGCAGTTCTTCACCAGACTGTCAGACCCAGTGGTGGTATTGAACAGCTTGACCTGATAGCTGACAATGCGGTAGTTGGAGCTGACGGCGATGTTCAGACCGCCACTTACAAAGTTTTCACCAGCGGTTTTGGAACCAAACACCGCTTCCACCGATGCCTTTTCGATTTGGTTGTTCTCGCTCTCGTCGGCATACTCGTCCAGGGTGTAGAC
>JAZNMM010000105.1:0-4600 GCA_045579605.1 Lawsonibacter sp. | reverse complement strand
GCTTACCGATTGGCGGGATACCTCCAGCCGCTCGGCGAGGTCTCCTTGGGAGAGGTCGCGAGCAGTACGCAGCTCCAATATTTTCTCGGCCAGAGTCATAGGACTGCCTCCTTTCTTTGGTACCATTATACGGGAAGGGGCGGGAAAAAGGCAACCAAGTGCGGTTGGAAATGTTGTCAACCATCGGTTGCGCGGGAAAATACGGGTCAAAGACGAGGTGTTTTCTTGGCAAGGGGAGAGATTTGTGCTATAATCAGAAAATGAAGAATTATAAGGGTGAGGTGCCGGAATGGAACTGATGGAGAAGACCCTGTCCAGCCGGACGGTTTTTGAAGGAAAAATCATCACCGTCAAGGTGGACAAGGCCATGCTGCCCAACGGGGCGGAGGCTTCCCGTGAAGTGGTGGAGCACCCCGGCGGGGTGTGCATTCTGGCCCTGTGTGAGGATGGCACCGTGCCTGTGGTGCGTCAGTTCCGTTACCCTTTGGGGGACGTGATGCTGGAGCTGCCTGCGGGCAAGCTGGAGTACGGGGAAGAGCCCCGGCCTGCCGCCATCCGGGAGCTGGGCGAGGAAGTGGGGCTGGAGCCGGGCGAGCTGACCGACCTTGGATTTATCTACGTGTCCCCCGGCTTCTGCACGGAGAAGCTACATATGTATCTGGCCCGGGACGTGAAGTCCGTGCCCGTCCACCCGGACGAGGATGAGTTTTTGGACGTGGAGTATGTACCCTTTGACACGCTGGCGGAGCAGGTCATGTCCGGCCGGATCACGGACGGCAAGACCGTGGCCACGGTGCTCAAGACCAAGACCCTGTTGGGACTTTGAGGACGAAAGGAGCGATCGGAGTGGAAAAGACCGTTTTGATCGTGGAAGACGAGACCAATATCGTGGACATCCTCTCCTTTAATCTGGAGCGGGAGGGCTATAACACCATTGAGGCCTACGACGGACAGACCGGCCTGCAGCTGGCCCGGGAGCAGAACCCGGACCTGATTTTGCTGGACCTGATGCTGCCCCGGATGAACGGCTTTGACGTGTGTCGCCAGCTGCGCGCCGACGGGTGCGCCATTCCCATCATCATGCTCACCGCCCGGGAAGAGGAGGCGGACAAGGTGCTGGGGCTGGAGCTGGGCGCGGACGACTACATCACCAAGCCCTTTGCCATCCGGGAGCTCATGGCCCGGGTCAAGGCCAACATCCGCCGGGCGCAGATGCCCTCGGCGGGAGTGGAGGAGAGCTCCGGCCGCATGGTGTTCGGCCGCATCGTCATTGACAGCGAGGGCGCGCTGGTGCAGAAGGACGGCGTGACGCTGGAGCTGAGCCAGCGGGAGTACGATCTGATCCGTTTTCTGGCCGGACAGCCGGGCAAGGTGTTTTCCCGGGAGGCACTGATGGAGAACGTGTGGAACTACGCCGGCTATGTGGGCGACGTGCGTGGCGTGGACGTGGCGGTGCGCCGCCTGCGGGAGAAGCTGGAGGACGACCCCGCCAATCCCGCCTTTATCCTCACCCGCCGGGGTCTGGGCTATCTGTTCAACGGATAACCTGCGCAAACACCCCGAAGTTTTAAGATTTTCTGCCGGTTTCGGCGGTGAAAGGAGGTATGGTCCATGCTGCGCAGCCTGCATATGAAGCTGGTGATGATCATGGTGCTGCTCATCGTGTCGCTGATGACGGTGGTGGGTGCGTTTTTGATGAACAGCGTGGTCGCATTCTACCTCAATGATTTTTACAGTCAGGTCAATACCGTGCTCAATGAGCAGGGGATGTATACTGACCTGACCACCCAGACCCCGGCCGAGCACGCTGGAGAGGTGAGTGCGGTGGAGGCCATGGACCGGGTGCTCAGCGCCTACGCCGGTGCGCTGGGTGTCAACGGCAGCAACCGAAACTATTACCTGCTGGACGAGACGGGGGCCTATCTGACCGGAACGGACGATGCCTACGGCGCGCAGATGGAGTACACGGAAAATCTGCTGCGGGTCATTC
The DNA here is from genome assembly GCA_045579605.1 of Lawsonibacter sp. Taxonomy (GTDB): domain Bacteria; phylum Bacillota; class Clostridia; order Oscillospirales; family Oscillospiraceae; genus Lawsonibacter. Next base: position 2,610 of record JAZNMM010000105.1, on the reverse strand, counting down.
AGGACCGGGAGCAGGTGGGCGACCGGAGCAATCTGGCCGCCGACTATATGGACGTGGCCATCCCCCTGCAGCGGGGCGGGCAGAGCTTTATCCTCTACATCCGGGACAACCGGGACACGGTGGATGAGCTGAACAACCAGCTGTTCTTCCTCATTCTGGAGGCGCTGGTCTTTGGCCTTGTGATCTCCGTTCTGCTGTCCTTCCTGCTGTCCAAAACCATGGTCACCCCCATCCGCAGACTGACCGACGGCGCGGAGCGGGTGGCCGGAGGCGACTTCTCCGACAAGCTGGAGGTCACCTCTCGGGACGAGATCGGCGTGCTGACCAATACTTTTAATGACATGGCGGGCCAGTTGGAAGATACCCTGCGTCAGGTGGAAAACGAGCGCACCAAGCTGGACACCCTGTTTCTGCACATGACAGACGGCGTGGTGGCCTTCTCCCGGGAAGGGAAGGTGATCCACTGCAATCCCGCTGCCCGGGAATTGCTGCACGTCGCTGTGGACGAACACACCCGCTATGACGGGCTGTTCGGAGATATTGCACCTTTGGACAGCGTGCTCACCGCTCCGGACTACCTGGAGGGCGAGCGGGAGCTGGAGGGGCGGTATCTGGAACTGCTGTTGGCCCCCTTTGACCGGGAGAGTCAGGGCGGCGCTCTGGTGGTCATCCACGACGTGACCGTTCAGCGGCGCAACGAGGAGATGCGCAGGGAGTTTGTGGCCAACGTGTCCCATGAGCTGCGCACCCCGCTGACCAACATCCGCAGCTATGCCGAGACGCTGGCGGAAAACGCCGGCTCCATCCCGCCCAAGACCGAGAAGAAATTCCTCGGGGTCATTCTCAACGAGAGTGACCGCATGACCCATATCGTGCAGGACCTGCTTACCCTGTCCCGGTTCGATTCCGGTCATACGGAGCTGAAACTGACCCGGTTCTCCTTCACCGGGGCCATTACCGACCTGTACAACGCCACCTATATGGAGGCTCAGAAGCACGACCACACTGTGGAGCTGAAGCTGGAGCCCGGTCTGCCTGAGATCGTGGCCGATCGGGAGCGGGTGCTGCAGGTGATGATGAACATCGTGTCCAACGCCATCAAGTACACCCCCGACGGTGGCCGCATTGTGATCTCCACCGGGCGGAATGACAAGCGCGTGTGGATGGAGGTGGACGACAACGGCATTGGCATTCCCGCTGCCGACCGTGCCCGCATTTTCGAGCGTTTTTACCGGGTGGACAAGGCTCGCTCCCGGGAGTCGGGAGGTACCGGCCTGGGGCTGTCCATCGCCAAGGAGATCGTGGAGCAGCACCGGGGAGAGCTGCGGGTGGTGGACAAGGAGCAGCCCGGCCTCACCCTGCGCATGGAACTGAACATTGAGGGTCCCGGCCATGAATAAGAAACGAATGGTGGAGGCGGGCAAAAGCCTGCTGATCGCGGTGCTGGCCTGCAGCGCCCTGTGGCTGACCACCCAGAGCCCCCTGTTCGGGCAGCTGCCCGGGGTGCTGGAGGAAGTGCAGCCCGGCCATGCGGAGGGGCAGGGGCCGTCCGGGCAGAGTGGCAGCATTGCGATGCCTCTGCGCATGGCGGTGATGAATCAGGGCGGTTTCTGCGGGGTGCAGTATACCGAACAGCAGCTGCAGCTGCTGTTCAGTCAGGTGGCCCCTGTTCTTGGCGAGGCGCTGTCCGCCGCCGGGGAGCCGGTGGCGGTGGAACGGGAGCAGTGGCAATCCGCGCTGGTCACCGCGCCGGGTGTCTTCCTCGATTTCCAGACCGGGGTCCCTCTGCCGGTGCTGACCGACTGGCTGTCCGAGCGGGCCAACCCCCTGCTGACCGCTTCGGTGCGCTATCTGGTGCTGTCCGGTGGAGGGGAAGGCGTGCAGCTGTACTACCAGAATGAGCAGGACAGTGGCTTCTATCTGTGCTCTGTTCCATCGGTCAATGCAGACTACCTGAAAACCATCGCCGGACAGGCACAGCCCAACGGCGCGATTTTTGCCTATCAATCCGACCATTATCATATGGTGGCACCTTATACGCTCATCAGCGCCCAGACCCCAACGCCCCGGGAATTTGTCGTAACCAACCCACTGGAGCAGGGGGAGGAGCGGCTGGAGGAGCTGCTGGAGCGGCTGTCCTTCCCGGTGGGAATTACCACCGTGTATGACACGCCGGAGGGTTGCCGGGCCCGCAACGGCAACGACACACTGACCATCTCCGACACCGGAACGGTGGCCTATGACGGGCAGGGAGAGCGCTACCCTGTCCTTCAGGGAGCGGACCCGCTGGTCAGTGCGGTGGATGCCGCCAGACAGCTGGTGTGCGGCGCGCTGGAGCCCTGGTGCGGTCAGGCGCGCATCTACCTGTCTGAAGTGGAGATGCTGGGGCAGGAGCGCTGGCGGATCTGTTTTGGTTATGTGTTGGACAACATTCCTGTCCACACAGGCCAGAGCGGCCATGCCGCACAGGTGCTGGTGGAGCAGGGGCAGATTCGGGAGCTGGAGCTGCAGCTGCGCAGCTATCTCCCGTTGGACAGCACCAAGCTGCTGCTGCCAGCCCGGCAGGCTGCCGCCATACTTTCCGAGACCGGACGGCAGGGCAGCGAGCTG
>JAZNMM010000104.1:0-16221 GCA_045579605.1 Lawsonibacter sp. | reverse complement strand
GGAGCGGACTCCATCTGCCTGCTCCACTGGCTTGCCTCCCTGCGCGCCCGACTTTCCTTCACCCTGATCGCCGCCCACTACAACCACTCCCTGCGGGGAGACGAGTCCCGGCGGGACGAGGCCTTTGTGCGCTCCTTTCTGCGCCAATGCTGCCCGGCGGTGGAGCTGATCGTGGGTCGTGGCGACGTAGCCGCTGAGGCGCAGGCCCGCCGGCAGGGCATTGAGGAGACGGCCCGGGAGATGCGCTATGATTTCCTGCGGCAGGCCACCCGGCAGGTGGGCGCTCAGGTGATCGCCACCGCCCACAATGCCGACGACACTGCCGAGACCCTGCTGCTCAACCTGTCCCGGGGCTGCGGCCTGCGGGGGCTGACCGGCATCCCCCCCTGTCGGGACGGCATCGTGCGCCCCCTGCTCACCACCCACCGCCGGGAGATTGAGGACTATTTGCGTGCCTTCGGTCTGCCCCACGTGGAGGACAGCTCCAACAACGACACCAACTACACCCGCAACCGACTGCGCCATCAGGTCATGCCTACCCTGCGGGACATTCAGCCACGCATCACCCAGCACCTTTGCCGAACCGCTCAGTTGCTGGAGCAGGACGAGGTCTTTCTCACAGGGCAGGCCCGCAAGGCATTGCCTGTCCCCACCGCCATTCCCGGCGGCCTATCCGTCCCCGCACAGGTCATCGCCGCCCAGCCCGATCCGCTGGCTGTGCGTATGGTGCGGCTGTTGTTGGACGAGCTGACACACAGACCATGCTCCGGCGTCCACCTGACGGCGCTGGTCGCCCTGTGCCGGACGGACGACCCCTCCGTCCGACTGTCCCTGCCCCATGGTCTCACCGCCCGGCGGGTCTACGACCGGCTGGAGATGACCGTCCAACCACTCACCCCTCCGGCTCAGTCGCTGCCCCTGCCCTTACCCGGTCAAATAAGCGTTCCCGGCGGCGTGCTCACCATCTGCCAGACCCCATATGACGGGCAGGACCAGTTGCCCGACCACTTCTTCCTGTCCTGCGCCAAAACGGAGGAGGGGCTGACCCTGCGTGCGCGGGCGAGCGGTGACAGCCTCACCCGTCCGGGACGGCAGCACCGCACGCTGAAAAAACTGATGATTGATGAAAAACTGCCCCGGCACCTCCGGGACACCGTCCCTGTTCTGGACTGCGGCGGCCGGGTGGCCGCGGTGGTTGGTCTGGGACCGGACTCGGCATTTCTCCCTGTCCCCGGTGAAGACTGCTGGCAGTTTGTTTTTACAAGAAAAAAGCCGAAAGGAACCGATGAACATGAAACATGATATTCAGCAAGTGCTTTTCTCCCAGCAGCAGCTGGACCAGCGGGTGAGTGAGCTGGCCCGGCAGATCGACGAGGACTACGCAGATAAGGAGATCCTGCTCATCGGTGTCCTGCGCGGCTCCTTCATCTTCATGGCCGACCTGGCCCGGAAGATCACCCGGCCCTGCCGGATCGACTTCATGTCCGTCTCCTCTTACGGGAAGGGCACCTCCTCCAGCGGTCAGGTGCAGATCACCAAGGACCTGTCCGAGGACATCTCCGGTATGCACGTGATTGTGGTGGAGGACATTCTGGACTCGGGCAACACCCTGAGCTATCTGCTGCGCCTGCTGGAGCAGCGCCACCCCGCCTCCATCCGCCTTTGCACCCTGCTGGACAAGCCTGACCGCCGGGTCAAGCCTGTGGACGTGCATTACAGCGGCTTCTCCATTCCCGACGCCTTTGTGGTGGGCTACGGTCTGGACTATGCCGAGCGGTATCGCAACCTGCCCTACATCGGCATTCTCAAACCCGAGGTCTATACCAAATAATAAAAAACGCACCGCCCCCGCTCCAATCGGAGCGGGGGCGGCGCTTTTTGCAGATCTGAATGTCCCCACAAATTTACTTGTTGTTGTAGATCACGTTCACGCCGTCGTGGGCCGCCGTGCCATAGACACCCTGACCGCCGCCGTAAAGCTGATCAAAGGCACAGAGGATAAAATGGTCCTCTCCCTCGTTATGAACGTGGCTATCATCCACGACCTCATTGCCATTGGCATCGGTGGGGTGACCGTATCTGGGGTTGGAATAGGCCGAATTGCTCACACCTGCCTGAACTCTCACGTAGGGCCAGTTTTTGCCTGCAAATTCGCAGTAGGTGTAGTTTGCCCACTCACCGTAGGTGACGGTACAATTTTCAGCCGTAAGCTGGGGTGCTGCGGCATAGGTGGTACCATTGATGTTTGCAGTCTTGCCGGTATTGCCGATGAGCATGCCGCAGCGGCGATACGCGTACCACTGGTAGGAAGAGGTTACGTCGTTGTATGCATCGATTCTGCAGGCCACATCGCAATCCTTCAGATTAATGGCCGCGCTTCCGCCCGCACCGCCAATGATGCCGCCCACGGAGTTGTCAAAATCACCCCACTGGGCCGCAATGGTAGAACTTGCATCCACGTCACAGTTGATATACTGGTGATTTCCGGATGCCCAACCCACAATGCCGCCGGCATAATACTGGTAGTCGGCAACCGACGCATTGGAAACCGTTATGTTTTCAAAAACACAATCTCCGTATGCCACGCCGGCCACCGTACCGCACAGGGCGGATTCGCCGGAAATGAACGCGCCATCCATGGTGAGATTCTTGATGGTGGCATCTTCAACCAGGCCAAACAGTCCCAGGCCCAAATCCCCATAGTAGTAACCGTTATTCAGGGCCCACGTGTTCTGAGACATATTGTAAATAGTGTGACCCTGTCCGTCAAATGTCCCCTTAAAGGCCTTCTCATGTTTATAGGAACCGATGGGGTTAAAGCAAATGCTCTCACCGTCTGCGCCTTCCAGATACAGGTTCGCATCACAGGTCAACTTGACGGTCTTGCCAGCAAAGGTATTGCCCGCATCCACCAGTTTGGCCAGTCCGACAAGCTGCTCCGCGCCGGAAAGGGAAAACTCCGTTACCTCCTCACTGTACCAGGAGATGTCCGCGGTTCCGTCCCACTCATCCGCCGTTTCGGGCACGAGGTATTCCGAACCGTTATCATAGGTCTGGTCAAAACTGTCCTTTTCATAGGTCATCTGGGTGGCCAGCAGCTGGACGGAGAAGCCCTTACCCACGGACTGGTTCTGATACTCGTTACCCGCGCTCTCCTGCATGTGCAGCACGATGCAGTAGGTGGCCTGACCGGTGATGGCGTCGGCAGGCACAACAACATCGTCCGAACCCTTGCCCGCCTCGGGCAGCATCACGCCGTAGGCGGCGCCGTCGGGATCAACCATCAGCTGAGACAGGGTACCGGCCAGCCGGGTACCCGCCACCGCAGCGTCACGGCCGCTAAAGTTGGTGCCGTCGCTCACGTCGGCCACACGCACCTCGATCACGTCGGCCAGATTGACCTGACCGGCTGCAGACTCCTCAGCAGGCACGATGTTCAGCTGGAACTTGAAGGCCAGATCGCCCGCGTTCTTCAGCTTCACATAGCGCACCTGGGTATAACCGGGCTCCCAGTACTGATAGTTGAAGATGGCACCGTCAGAGGCGTCCGTCCAGTCATCCTCGGCGGCTGCGTTCTCCTTCGCCCACAGCATCTCCACGCCCAGAGTACCGGACTTGATGATGTTGCCGGTGCTGGTCACCGAGTCAGTGAACCAGGCGAAGGTGGTGCCTACCAGCATAGAGCAGCACAGCAGCAGGGATACCACACTGCCCAACAGTGCCCGCCGGGTCGCATTCTTACGTTTCATCGTTTGTTTTCCTCCTTTTGCAGGTGTTTCTTATGTAAATGCTCCTGTGGAACAGATACAACCTTGCTGCCGGAATCCCCTTGTTCAGAACGGGTCATGGCCCGATGTTTCATCGGGCCACCCTCTCGTTTTATAAAACGGTCTGCAGGTGCTTCGTATTCCGAACTTTCATGATGTAATATGTTAATACTAATCGGTGCTCATTTCAACATTTACATTGAGCGTTTTTTCAATTTTGTCATATGTTACAATTATGCATCGGTTTTTCCATTCATTCTTCTGGCCTTCCACAGAAAAAGCAGCCGGGAACGCCTTCCCGGCCGCCGATTCACAGCTGTTTCAATTCCTTCCAGGTATCTTCGATGACCTTGCGTGGAAGATAAACTCCCGCCAGTTCCATCAGCTGGGCCAGAGTCAGGTTTCGTCCGGCAGACACCATGGGATGCTTGAGCCATTTCCCAAAGCGCCGCTGAAATACCGCCAGCGAACGGGGGTCGTCCAGCAGTTCGCCCACCGTGATGCGGTTGTTGCGCAGATCCATATCCATCACCTCCCTTCAGTTTATGCGCAGCCTTTGCAAAGCTTGACTTGTCTGTGGCGTTCCCTGCTGCACCGATGGAATAACCGCCCCCGTTGGCGGACATACTGAAGCTATCCTGTTATGGAGGTGGAAGTATGGATACCAACAACAGCATCAAATGCACCGTGGACAGCTGTGCCTACCACAGCAAGACGCAGAACTACTGCTCCCTGCCCGAGATCCAGGTGGGCTGCACCTGCGGCAACGTGACCAGCTGCCAGGGTACCGAGTGTGCCTCCTTCCGTCTGGAGCACAAGTAAAAAACGAACGCTCGCGCCGGTAGGGCGCGCGCGTTCGTTTTTCTTTTGTTCAGCGGACGTCCAGTCCCGCAAAACCCATCAGGGCCAGAGCCATCAAGCCCGCCGTAATCAGCTGAATGGGCAGGCCGCGAAACACTTTGGGACACTTGTCAAAGCTGGCCTGATCCTGCAGTCCGGCAAAAATCACCAGCACCAGGAGCACACCGATCCCCCCGGCAAAGGCATACAGCACGCTTTGCCACAGGTTGTAGTTACGCAGGGTCACGATAAAAGCCACACCCAGCACCGCACAGTTATACACCGTCTCGGACACACATGCGTCCACCTGCCGGAACAAGGCCGGGAACACGTTTTTCATCACCAGACGCAGTATGTGCACCACACCCAGCACCGCCAGCGTGTACACCAGTATCCGAAAATACTCCAGGGCGAAATAGCGCAGCACAAAGGCGTTCAGCAGCCATGCGATCAGAGCGGTGACCGTCATGACCAGGGTCAGGCTGCCCCCCATGCGCCAGGCGTCCTTTTCGCTCATGATGGTATCTTTGGGCCAGCCCATGCCAATGGGCCGGATCAGCACCAGATTTTCCGCCAGAACGGCGATCAGTACCAGACCGATCATCTGTATCATCGTTGTCCGCCCTCCTTACACGTCGCCTTCCACATACTCTATACCGCTGTCCTCCAGATGGGTGGCGATATACAGGGCCTTGTTCACACCCTCTGTAATGGCACGGCAGGTATCGGTGGCGCCGGAAACGGCGTCCACGCTGTTGTTCCCCTCATGGCGGATGGTGCCCGACATGCCCACATAGTGGATCAGATAGTCCGGCCGGGTGGCCCGACCGCCCACAGTGAGGTGTTCACTATGGTCGGTAACCTTCACTCCCGTCACCTCGCCGTTCAAATCCACACCCACCACCATGGTGATCATGCCGCCAAAGCCCTGCACTTCCACTTCAATACAGTAGCCCAACTGCTCCGTCTCATTGTAGCCGGCCAGAATGCTCACCGCATCCTCCGCCACATAGGGTGTCTCGCTGGCGATGCTGGCCAGGGGCATTACTTGGCTGAGCAATTCCTGCTGCTGACGGTTTTCCATCTGGGCCATGGTCCGGTCCAGCGCCTGCTGCACGGCAAACACGCTCAGCGCCGTCCCCACCACCACCGCAGTCAGGGTGACGGCACTGCGCTGCCAGCGGCGAATGGCATCCAACTGTTTTTCGCCTGGCACGGTCTGCACCGGTCCGGCCTGCTTGGCTTTGGGGAGCACAGGCTTGAACATGACCAGCCGCCGTCTTTGTCTGCGCAGCCACAGCCGCGGCTCAGTCAGGGGATGTACGCCAAACCGGCGGGGGAGTCCCGCCCGGTCCAGCAGCCACACACAGCAGTTCATGGTCAAAATGGCAAAGCCCACCCCATCGGGATAGGAGCCGAAATAGCGCAGCACCACAGTCAGACAGCCGCAGCCCACCCCGTACAGCATCTGCCCCCGGGGGGTGACCGGAGAAGTCGTATAGTCCGTGGCCATAAAAATCGCGCCCAGCAGTAGACCGCCTCCCAGCAGGTTATAGAGCATCCAATCCAGTCTGCCCACTCCCTGCACCCGGGGGAAGCAGTAGGTCAGCAGAGCCACCGTGCCCACAAAACAACCGGGGATACGCCAGGAGATGACCCGCCGGGCCAGCAGATACAGCCCGCCCAGCAGCAGCATGAAGGATGCCACTTCACCAATGGCGCCGCCGTGCTGACCCAGCAGCATCTGGGGCAGCGTTTGGGGCGGAAGCTGGCCCAGATGCAGATATGCCATGGGCGTGGCCGCGCTTACCCCATCCACAGCACCCCACAGGGGAGCCCAGTCCAGGGCATCCACCCACGTGGTCATCATACCGGGAAAGGACAGCAAAAGCATCCGTCCGGCCAGAGCCGGATTCATAAAGTTCCTGCCCAGTCCGCCATAAAACTGCTTGACCAGCACGATGGCAAAGGCACCGCCCAGCACAGGGGCCCAGTAGGGCGCGGTGGCGGGCAGGCTCATGGCCAACAACAGCCCGGTCACGCAGGCGGTCAGGTCGCCCAGCGTATTTTCCCTGTCTGCAAGTTTGTTGTACAGCAGCTCAAAGCCCATGCACGCGCCCACGCTGATGGCGGCAAGCACCAGCACCTTGAGCCCGTAAAACAGCACGCCCATACCCAGGGTGGGAGTGAGCGCAACCAGCACGTCCTGCATGATGCCGTCCACGGTGGCCCGGTCCTTCACGCTGGGCGAGCCCACTCGCCGCGTCCACTTTGCACTCACAGCGCCACCTCCCCGTTGGTTGTCTGATTCGCCGTCTCTACCAGCCGCCGGGCCTGCGCCATGCGCTCCAGCAGAGGAATGGACGCAGGACACACATAGGTACAGCAGCCGCAGCCCATACAGTCCTGCACATTCAGCCGCAGCAGCTCCCTTACCTCCGCCCCCAGCTTCAGTTCCTTATCTACCAGCAGGGGCATCAGATGCATGGGACAGGCCGCCACACAGCGGCCGCAGCGGATACACACCCGTTCCTGTGTGGGCGCATGGTGCTCCCAAGCCAGCATACACACCAAACTGTTGGTTTGGGCGGTCACAGGCACATCCAATTCCTTCTGCTCCACACCCATCATGGGGCCGCCCGCCAGCACCAGGTCCGGCTTCTCCCGGAAGCCGCCGGCGGCGCGGACCACCTCGCTGATGGGGGTCCCAATGGGCACCCACAGGTTACGGGGCTGGGTCACGGCCCCGCCGGTGACAGTGACCACCCGCCGGGTGACCGGCCGGCCCTTTTTCACCGCCCGGTACACCGCATAGGCCGTGGCGGTGTTGAACACCACACAATTGACGTCGATGGCATTGCCCTGAGGGGGTACTTCCCGACCGGTGACCGTTTTGACCACCTGCTTTTCCGCCCCCAAAGGATAGCGGGGTGGAATGGCCACAATGCGCACATTCAGCTTGCCGCGGGTCACCTTCCGCTCCAGAAGCTCCACGGCGTTGAGCTTATCTGCCTCCACCGCCACTACGCCGTCCGCGGCGTCCACCGCCTTCATCAAAATCTTTACGGCGGTGAGCAGGGCATCGCTCTTTTCTAGCAGGATCCGGTGGTCGGCAGTGCTGTAGGGCTCGCTCTCCGCGGCGTTGACAATGACCGTGTCAACCCGGCCCCGGGCGGCACGCAATTTGGCCGCGGCAGGATAGCCGCCGCCGCCCATGCCCACAACACCTGCCTGCTCGATGCGGGAAATGATCTCCTCCGCGTCCAGCTGGGCAGGCTCGTCCACCGGCTGGGGATGGTGTGGCCAGCGCTCCTGCTCGGAATCTGCACGGATGACCACGGACTGCACCCGCTCCCCATTGGGGTGGGGTCGGGGTTCAATGGCCTCCACCTCACCGGACACACTGGCGTGCACGATCACACCCCGAGCCGTATCCGCGATGGGCTGGCCTTCCGCCACCCATTCTCCCACACAGACCCGACACTGCACCGCCTCCTCCGGGCGGTCTGCCACCGGAATGATCACCCGCTCGGGGATCAGCCCCATGACCGCAAGGGATTTGCGGCGGGTGTTTTCCTTGCGGCCGTCCAGATGAATGCCGCCAAATATGTTGTGAAACATGGCTCTCCTCCCTTCCCGCGCCCGGAGGCGCGCAGGGTATATCGTTGCAAGTTTTTCGACAGAAAGTATACGTTTATACAATTATATACTATAATCCAACGGACACCGTCTGTCCAGTTGTAAATTGTAAATTCTCCTGTCCCGCCCACAGAGAAAATGTGGTTGTGCCCCCGATGGGATTGTGCTATACTGTATCCCAACCAACCTTATGAGAGATAAAGGAGTGTTCTCCATGCGTTCCGACGTCATCAAAAAAGGCATTCCCGCCGCCCCCAACCGCTCGTTGCTCTACGCTTTGGGTTATACCAAGGAGGAGCTGGAGCGTCCCCTGATCGGCGTGGTCTGTTCCTATAATGAGATCGTACCCGGCCACATGAATCTGGACAAGATCGCCCAAGCGGTCAAGGCAGGCATTCGCGCCGCCGGCGGCACTCCCGTGGAATTTCCTGCCATCGCCGTGTGCGACGGCATCGCCATGGGCCATGTGGGCATGAAGTATTCTCTTGTCACCCGGGATCTGATCGCCGACTCCACCGAGGCCATGGCCATGGCCCACCAGTTTGACGGTCTGGTAATGATCCCAAACTGCGACAAGAACGTGCCCGGACTGCTCATGGCCGCCGCCCGGGTCAACGTGCCCACCATTTTCGTCTCCGGCGGTCCCATGCTGGCCGGCCATCTGAATGACGGACGGCGCACCTGCCTGTCCCATATGTTTGAGGCCGTGGGCTCCTACTACGCCGACAAGTTGGACGAGCAGGGTGTGGAAGAATATGAGAACAACGCCTGCCCCACCTGCGGCTCCTGCTCGGGCATGTATACCGCTAACTCCATGAACTGCCTGACCGAGGCCATCGGCATGGCCCTGGCCGGCAACGGCACCATCCCCGCCGTCTACTCCGCCCGTCTGCGCCTTGCCAAGCACGCGGGTATGAAAATCATGGAGCTGGTGGAAAAGAATATCCGCCCCCGGGACATTATGACCGAGGCCGCCTTCCACAACGCCGAGACCATCGACATGGCCCTGGGCTGTTCCACCAACACCATGCTCCACCTGCCTGCCATCGCCCACGAGTGCGGCATTGAGCTGTCTTTCGACATGGCCAATGAGATCTCCGACCACACCCCCAACCTGTGCCATCTGGCCCCCGCGGGCGAGACGTACATGGAGGACCTGGACCGGGCAGGCGGCGTGTCCGCCGTGATGGCGGAGCTTGCCAAGGAGAACCTGATCGATACCACCCTCATCACCTGTAGCGGCAAGACCATCGCGGAAAATCTGGCGGGCGTGGTCAATCGCAACCCCGAAGTCATCCGTCCCATGGACAATCCCTACTCCAAGACCGGCGGCATCGCCGTGCTCAAGGGCAATCTGGCCCCCGACGGCTGTGTGGTCAAGCAGTCCGCCGTGGCTCCCGAGATGATGGAACATGAGGGCCCCGCCCGGGTGTTCAACAGCGAGGAGGAGGCCATCGAGGCCATCTACGCCGGCAAAATCGTGGCCGGTGACGTGGTGGTCATCCGCTACGAGGGCCCCAAGGGCGGGCCCGGCATGCGGGAGATGCTCAACCCCACCTCCGCCATTGCCGGCATGGGACTGGACAAGGACGTGGCCCTGATCACCGACGGCCGCTTCTCCGGCGCCACCCGCGGTGCCTCCATCGGCCACGTCTCCCCCGAGGCGGCTTCCGGCGGCAACATCGGTCTGGTGGAAGAGGGCGGTATCATCGCCATCAACATCCCCGCCCACACCATCACCCTGAAGGTGTCCGACCAGGAACTTGCCGCCCGCCGCGCCAAGTGGGTGTGTCCTGAGCCCAAGGTCAAGACCGGCTATCTGGCCCGCTATGCAAAAATGGTGTCCAGTGCCGACAAGGGCGCAATTCTCGGCTGAGCAAACAACACAACCCCCTGTGCATGGCACAGGGGGTTGTGATTTTTATGGTGTTTATTTGGGCGCTTCCTCTTCCTCGGGCAGCACTTCCACGCGAATTTCCAGAACGCGGCGCTGCTCCACCTGGGTGACGGTAACGTCCAGACCCTCGGCCTGAAAATGGTCGCCCTGTTCCGGGACACGGCCCATCTGCTCCATAACCCAGCCGGAGATGGTGCTGGCATCGCACTCGCCCTTGACGGAGAACAGGTCGTACATATCGTCCAGACTGGCGCTGCACTGGATGAGATAGCTACCGTCCTCCTGCTTGCGGAAGGACTCCACCACCTCGTCGTGCTCGTCCCAGATTTCGCCCACCAGTTCCTCCAGAATATCCTCCAGCGTGACGATGCCCTCCGTCCCGCCATACTCGTCCACCACCACGGCCATGTGGGCTTTGTTCTTCTGCAGAACGCGCAGCAGATCGGAGATTTTGGTGTTTCCGGTGGTGTAGATCACGCTGCCCATGATCTCGGACAGAGCCTTCAGCCCACGGTAGCGGGCAGCATAAAAGTCCTTCTCATGGATCACACCAATGATGTTGTCGATACTCTCCTTGTAAATGGGCAGACGGGAGTAGCCACTCTCCGCCAGCACCCGGGCGATCTCATCCGCGTCCGCGTCGTCGGCTACGGCAACCAGATCCACACGGGGGGTGAGAATCTCGGACACCTCCAGATCGTTGAACTCGATGGCCGCGCGGATCAGCTCGCTCTCGTGCTCGTCCAGACCGCCCTCGGTCTCTGCCTGATCCACCATGCCCACCAGTTCTTCTTCGGTGATGCCGTCGTCCTCCACCTTATGGAACAGCCGGCTGAGCAGCTTCTTCCACAGGCCGAACAAAACGTTAAGGGGCAGCAACACAACGGTGAATACCCGCAGCAGCGGGGTAGCCAGCATAGCCCAGCGCTCCGGCGACTCTTTAGCAAGACTCTTGGGTGAGATCTCTCCGAAAATGAGAATGACGATGGTCAGCACCACTGTGGAAACCGCCGGACCATACTCGTGAAACCATTTGGTGAACAGCACCGTGGCAACGGTAGTGGCAGCGATGTTCACAATGTTGTTGCCAATGAGAATGGTGGACAGGAGCTTGTCATACTGCTCGGCCAAAGCCAATGTGCGGGCCGCTTTGACGTTTCCGTCGTCTGCCTTGTTCTTCAGGCGGATGCGGTTGAGGGATGTAAAGGCCGTTTCCGTGGCGGAGAAGTAGGCCGACAGGGCCACAAGGACCACAAGGGATACGATCATCGCTATACTGGTACTGTCCATTTGGGACGAATCAACTCTGCTTTCTGTTTGGATTTGGAATGGTTTTTCATTCAGTTGTGCAGTATATCATATTCTTTCTGGATTTTCAATGTTCGTTTCCGGTCGAATTGTTTTGCTTTTGGCAAATTTGGACTTTTAGAGGTTCAATTTTTTCTCAATCGCCCTCAATCTCACTCAATCTCTTCTATTCTTGCAAAATCAAAGGAGCGATCTGTGCACAGGCCGCTCCTTTGCCTTTATTTCATCAACTCACAGACCAGAGCGGCAAACTCCGCCGGCTCCTCCAGGGGCAGATCAGCCAGCAGCAGCGCCTGTCCATAGAGCAGACGGGCATACCGCTCGGCCAGTTCCCGGTCTTCTGCCTCCACCGCCCGGCGCAGGGCCTGCACCGCCGGGGCGTCCGCATTGAGCTCCAGCACCCGCTGGACGCGAATGTCGTTTCTGCCCTCAATTTTACGCAGGTATTTTTCCATCTCCAGCGTCATGGAGCCCTCAGCGGTCATGCACACCGCGCCCGACTTGAGGATTTTGGAAATACGCACATCGTGGACTCTGTCGCCCAAGGCCTCCTTGACAAAGTCCACCATGGCCTTGCCCTGTTCGGCCTTTTCCTCAGACTGTTTCTTTTCCTCCTCGGTCTGGGGCAGGGCGTCCTCGTCATTGACCGACTTAAATTTCTTGCCGTCCAGCTCGCCCAGCGCCTGCATGACAAACTCGTCCACATCCTGGGTCAGGTACAGGATCTCATAGCCCTTGTCCCGGATGCGCTCCACCTGGGGCAGCTTGTCGATCTTGTCGGCACTCTCACCGCTGGCGTAGTAATAATAGAGCTGTTCTTCACCCATGCGGTCCTTATACTCGGCCAGGGTGATATACTTGCCCTGCTCGGAGGAGCGGAACAGCAGCAGGTCCCGCAGCAGCTCCTTGTGCTGACCGTAGTCGGACACCACGCCCACCTTGATCTGCATGCCAAAGGCGTCCCAGAATTTCTCATACTTCTCCCGGTCGTCCTTCTGCAGCTTCAGCAGCTCCGCCTTGACCTTCTTTTCCAGATTGCCGGCAATGAGCTTGAGCTGGCGGGTGTGCTGGAGCATCTCACGACTGATGTTCAGGGAGAAGTCGGGGGAGTCCACCACCCCCCGGACAAACCGGAAGTGGTCGGGCAGCAGGTCGGCGCACTTATCCATGATCATCACGCCGGAGGAATACAGCTGCAGTCCCTTCTCATAGTCCCGGGTGTAGAAATCATAGGGGGCCTGACCGGGAATGTAAAGCAGCGCCTTATACTCCACCGCACCCTCGCCGGAGGTGTGGACTACGGACAGGGGATCCTGCCAGTCGCCGAATTTCTCCTTGTAGAACGCGTTGTAGTCCTCCGCCTTTACCTTGGACTTCTGCCGCTGCCAGATGGGGACCATGGAGTTGACCGTCTTCCACTCCCGCACAGTCTCCCACTCGGGCCGATAGTCCTCCCCGGCGTCGGCAGGCTTCTCCTTCATCTTATAATCCTCCACCTCCATGCGAATGGGGTAGCGGATATAATCGGAATACTTGTGGACCAGCTCCTGCAGTTTATAGCTCTCCAGATACTGGTCATAGTTCTCCTCATCTGCGTTGGGTTTGATGTGCATGATGATGTCGGTGCCCGCACCCGCTTTCTCACAGGGGGTAACGGTATACCCGTCAGCACCCTCAGACTCCCACATCCACGCCTCATCGCTGCCGTAGGCCCTGGAAATAACAGTGACCTTGTCCGCCACCATGAACGCCGAGTAGAAGCCCACGCCGAACTGACCGATCACATCCACCTTATTGGCAGCCTTGTCATCCCCCAGCTCCTGCTTGAACTGGAACGAGCCGCTCTTGGCGATGGTACCCAGATTGCTCTCCAGCTCCTCCCGGGTCATACCGATGCCGTTGTCAGACACGGTGAGGGTGCGCGCTACCTTGTCCGGCACGATGACGATGCCGAAGTCCTTGCGCCTGACATTCACCTGATCGTCGGTCAGCGCCTTGTAGGCCAGCTTGTCCACCGCGTCGCTGGCATTGGAAATGATCTCCCGCAGGAAAATCTCCTTGTGAGTGTAGATGGAATTGATCATCAGATCCATCAGCCGTTTGGACTCCGCCTTGAACTGCTTTTTTGCCATATCGGTTCCTCCATAGATCAAACCAGTTTGTCTCTCGTTTTAGCACTCTCGTTTCACGAGTGCTAAAACAATATACCTCTTTTCCCATAAAATTGCAAGGGGGTTCATAGTTTTTTTACAAATCCTTTTTTCGTGGGGCGGTTGAATTAAGGAGAAAATTGGCGTATAATCCCATCATTAGGATAATGGGTTTTTGTGCGCGCCTTTGCGCAGAGAAGGAGAAAGACCGTGCGACTGAGAGAACTGTTTTCCGCCAAGGACATGACCCGCGGCGCGCCCTGGCAGCGCATTGCGGAATTTGCCATCCCCATGCTGCTGGGCAACATCGCCCAACAGCTTTACAACACCGTGGACTCCATTGTGGTGGGCAAATATGTGGGTGACAACGCGCTGGCCGCCGTGGGCAGCGCCTCCCCCATCCTCAACTTGCTGCTGGCCCTGTTTGTGGGTGTGTCCACCGGTGCCGGCATCGTGATTTCCCAGCGCTACGGCGCGGGAGACCGGGAGGGACTGTCCCAGGCCATCGGCAACTGCATCACACTGGCGGCCATCGCCTCCCTGGGCACCATGATCCTGGGCTCGCTCATCGCCCGCCCCCTGCTGGAGCTGCTGGACACCCCCGCCTCCATCATCGACTGGTGCACGGACTATCTGGTCATTTTCTTCCTGGGTGCGGCGGGCTTCACCTTTTACAACGTGCTGTCCGGCGTGCTGCGGGGTCTGGGCGACTCCCTGTCCGCCCTGCTGTTCCTGCTGGTGGCCGCCCTGCTGAATACGGTGCTGGACATCTGGTTTGTGGCCGGCCTTGGCATGGGTGTGGCCGGCGTGTCCCTGGCCACGGTAATTGCTCAGGCCATCTCTGCGGCTCTGTGCTTTATCAAGCTCATGCGCATGAACAGCGTATTTGACCTCACACTCAACAGTCTGCATATGCGCAAACACTCCGCCCTGCGCATCCTCAAGCTGGGCGTGCCTTCCGGCATCACCCAGGGTGTGATGGCCCTTGCCATGATGGTGGTCCAGTCGCTGACCAACAGCATGGGCGAGGTGGTCATCGCCTGCAACGTGATCATCATGCGGGTGGACGGCTTTGCCATGATGCCCAATATGTCCTTCGGCCAGACCATGAGCGTATACGCCGGACAGAACGTGGGCGCGGGCCGTCTGGACCGGGTGGACAAGGGTACGAAGCAGGGACTTGCCATGGCAGCTGGTTTTGCCGCTACCATCACGTTGGTGCTGCTGCTGTTCGGCCACGTGCTGTTCAACCTGTTCACCGACACTCAGTCGCTGCTGGACCTGGCCGTGCGTATGATGCGCATTCTTGCCGCGGGCTATATCTGCATGGCGGTGACTCAGGTGCTGGGCGGCGTGATGCGTGGCTGCGGCGATACCCTCACGCCCATGTGGGTGACCATGCTGACCACCATCGTCCTGCGCATCCCCACCGCTTACGGACTTGCCTACCTCACCCGGTGCCCGGAGTTCCCCAACGGTCGCCCGGAGGCGCTGTTCGGCTCGCTTCTGTTTTCCTGGGCCATGGGCGCGCTGATCTCCGCGCTGGTATTCCGCTTCGGCAGGTGGCGCAAAAAGGCCACTGCCGCACTGTAATCACACAGGACCGCCGCAGATCACTCTGCGGCGGTCTTTTTTCTCACCTGCCCACTCCCGCCGGCATAAGCTGGCAGGAGGTGATAATATGGACGCTTCCACTTACACGCCCGGTGCAGCCGCCCACGTGACCGGCGGGACCGACCCCTCCGGTCCGGAAGGGACCCTTACCCTGCAGTGCCAGGGTCGGAAAGTACTGGTCACGGTCTGGGTCCGTGGTCTTCCGGACAACGAAACCGGTTTTTTCGCCCTGCACATCCACGAAGGTCCCGGCTGCTCCGGCCCGGGCTTTGCCATGACCGGCAGCCACTACAACCCCGCCGCTCTCCCGCACCCCCGGCACGCAGGTGACCTGCCCCCCCTGTTGTCCTGCGGGGGCGAGGCCTATCTGCAGGTGCTCACTGACCGGTTCACCATCCCGGAAGTCATGGGCCGCACCGTGGTCATACACAGCGGGCCGGATGATTTCCGTTCCCAGCCTGCCGGAAACGCAGGCGAGAAGATCGCCTGCGGCGTGATCTATCCCACCTGACCCGGTGCCCCGGCCCGCCATGGGCCGGGGCGCTTTGCCTTCCATGTTTCATGCAATGCAAGGATTGCATTTTTCGCGTAAATCGAGTAAAATAAAGGGTGAGTAATTCTTCCTGCGGAGGTCTTTTTCATGGATCTTACCCGACTGGTTTCCATGCTGAATACTGTACGCTCCTCCCTCGCAGTCCGGGTCTTCGCCTGGGTCACGCTGCCTCTGTTCCCGGTGCTGTGCCTGTTGGTGATGGACTATATGAACTTTGCCGGCGCCCCCTCCCAACTGTTCCAGTTCTGGGAGAATTTCCCCGGCGCGGTGGTGTTCGAGCTGCTGGTGGTGGGGCTTGTGAGCCTGCTTCTCCTGCTGGTGTGCCGCCGTGTCGCCCTATCCGCGGGCATATTGACGGCACTCGCCCTGATTTGTTCTTATGTAAACTATACAAAGGTTGCTCTGAACGGCGACCACTTCATGCCTCAGGATATTATGATGCTGTCCAACGCC
>JAZNMM010000103.1:0-16845 GCA_045579605.1 Lawsonibacter sp. | reverse complement strand
GCTGTCCAGCTCGGTCTCGTTCCACTGGGCAAAGACCTGGTGCATCTCCTCAGAACTCATGCCAAGGCCGTCGCGCATGAGCTGATAAGCCTCGCAGATGAGCTGCATATCACCGTACTCAATGCCGTTGTGGACCATCTTCACAAAGTGGCCGGCACCGTTTTCGCCCACCCAGTCACAGCAGGCCGCGCCGCCCTCTACCTTGGCGCAGATGCCCTGGAAAATGGGCTTGACAAAGGGCCAGGCAGCGGGGGAGCCGCCGGGCATCATGGAGGGACCCTTCAGCGCACCCTCCTCGCCGCCGGAGACGCCGCAGCCCACATACAGCAGGCCCTTGCTCTCCACATACTCGGTGCGGCGGATGGTGTCGGGGAAGTGGCTGTTGCCGCCGTCAATGAGGATGTCGCCCTGCTCCAGATGGGGGATCAGCTGGTCGATCAGCGCATCCACGGCAGCACCGGCCTTGACCATCATAAAGACCTTGCGGGGCTTTTCCAGATTGGCCACCAGCTCCTCCACGGAGTAGGTGCCGATGATGTTCTTGCCGGCAGCGCGGCCCTCAACGAAGTTTTTCACCTTTTCGGTGGTGCGGTTGTACACGGCCACGGTGAAGCCCTTGGACTCCATATTCATGACCAGATTTTCGCCCATTACGGCCAGACCTACCAGACCAATATCAGCTTTCTTCATGTTTGTTTCCTCCCAACTCAGCGCTGTACGCGGGCATTGCCGGCGTAGATATCCCAAACCTGCTTCTCATCCGCAGGCTCGGCGTAGTCGTTCAAGCTGCTGGCCGCCAGCACGCCGCTGGCCCAGCCAAACTGCAGGCACTTGGCCGGCTCCCAGCCGGAGATCAGACCGTACAGCAGACCGCCGGTAAAGCCGTCGCCGCCGCCGATGCGGTCCATGACCTGGATGGGACGGGGCTCTTCCACGCACCAGGCGCCGTCGGCGTGGAGCAGGCAGCCCCACAGATGCTCATTGGCGTTGATGACCTGGCGCAGGGTGGTGCCGTAAACCTTGGCGTTGGGGTACTTGACCATGACCTCGGCGATCATGCCCTTGAAGCTCTCGATCTTGTCGGACAGATCCTTGCCGCCGGCCTCGGGGCCCTTGAAGCCCAGGCACAGCTGGAAGTCCTCCTCGTTGCCAACCAGAATGTCGGCAACGGAGGCGATGCGGTGGAAGGCGTCATGCAGCTCCTCCTCGCGGCCCTTCCAGAAGGTGGCGCGGTGGTTCAGGTCGAAGCTGACCAGCGTGCCGTACTTCTTGGCGGCCTTGGCGCAGTCCAGACAGAACTTGGTGGTGGACTCGCTCATGGCGGCGATCAGGCCGGAGATGTGCAGGATGCCAACACCCTCCTGACCGAAGATACGGTCAAAGTCAAACTCCTCGGCACTCAGGGTACGGCCCACCTCGCCGGCGCGGTCATTCCACACGCGGGGTGCCCGCATGCCAAAGCCGCTGTCGGCAATGTTGAACTGGTGGCGATAGCCCCAGGGACCGCCCTGGTCCACTTCCGCGCCTTCATAGTTGATGTTGCGGGAGCGCAGGTCGTTCTTGATGAACTGGGCGATGGGGCTGCCCTTGACGAACTTGGTCATAACAAGGCACTCCTTGCCCAGAGAGGAGGCCACGTTCAGCACGTTGGATTCGGCGCTGGTAGCCTGCAGGTAGAAGTGGTTGCTGTTGTGCACAGCCATGCGGTTGTCCGGGGTGATGCGCACGCCCATGCTGGTGGGACAGGCCAGCGCATAGCGGTAGTTGCTGCGAAGATTCAGTTCCAAAACAATACATCCTTTCCATAGTCATAAATACGGTGTGGTTTACACGATTACTCATCGTCATTATACCTGAAATACAATTGCAACGGAATTGCATTCCAACTCAAAAAACATTGTAAATGTACGCATATTGTGCTATGATAGAGGAAAGAAAAGCAAAGGAGCGGCCCATGTCTCACATTTTCACCTATCGGGATGCCGAACTTTACAGCCATCACACCATTGACCAGCGGCCTGTTCCGGAGGAATTCTCCATGCACGCCCACGAGCGGATGGAGATTTTCTATTTCATTTCGGGCCGGGGCAGCTATCTGGTGGAGGGCACCCAGTATCCCCTGCGGCCCAACGACATTCTCATCACCCGCGCGGCGGAGGCCCATCGTCTGAGCATCAGTCCGGAGGAACCCTATGAGCGCATCGCCATCCACTTCTCCCCCGCGCTGCTGACCTCCATCGACCCGGAGCTGCGGCTGCTGCGCCCCTTTCTGGACCGACCCCTGGGCCAGCTGAACCATTATCCTGCCGGACAGGACTCCTCCCGCCGTTTGCACGCCGCCTTTGACGACTTCTCCTTTGACCGGGTGGGAAACATCCGGCTGAATCTGTTGGCCCGGTTGCTGCTTTTCCTGACCAATCTGAATGGCATCTACGACCCCGCCGGGCTCCATCCGGTGGCGGCGGACGGCCTGCAGAGCCGACTGGTAGCCTATGTCAACGAGCATCTGTTTGACCCCATCTCCCTGCAGACGGTGGCCGACCACTTCTACCGCAGCCGCTCTCAAATCAGCCGGCTGTTTCTTCAGGCCACCGGCTCCCCCTTCTGGGAATATGTAAGTATCAAGCGGCTTCTGGCCGCCCAGGCCATGATCCAGCGGGGAGATGCCGCCGGAGAGGCCTGCACCGCCTGCGGCTTTTCCGACTATTCCTCCTTCTTCCGGGCCTACCGCGCCCACTTCGGTCACTCCCCCAAGGAGGACTCCCCAAAAAAGCTGAATTCTGAGTGAAAGCCTGATGTGCCCACTTGTCTAAGGAAACAACTCTCTTGCAGATCTTCTGCGTCAATGATATAATGATATAGTCAGAGTATCCTGTGCAAAACAGAGGGCACTCTGCCTGCCCCAAAACACACAAGGAGGCGTTCCATGAAACGAGAATTCAAGCGTACGTCCCTGCTGCTGACGTTGGTACTGGTACTGGGATGCATTCTTCCCCCGGCCGTCCACGCAGCCGCGGAGCTTCCGTCAGCGCAGGCGGTTGACCTGTTTGCCACAGCCACCAACTCCGTTCGTAACGACACCCCGTATATTCAGGGGCTCATTGATGCCGCCGTGGCCGCCGATCAGCGTGAGGTCACCATTCCCCGGACCAATCCCGCCGACGGCTCCAGCCTCTACCAGATCGGAACGGCGATTGAGCTTCCCTCCAACATCACCGTGATGGTGGACAACTGCACCCTGCGCCTCAACGACGGCGCGCTGTGCAACATCTTCATTTCCAAGGGCTGCTACGCCTCCTCCATGTCTGCCCGGGAGGAGCTGGAAAACATCAAGATCATTGGCAGGGGCAACGCGGTGCTGGACGGTGGGACCCACAACGGCGTCACGGAAAAGACCGCCACCCGTCCGAACGGGTTTTCCACCGTGCGCTACAACACCAGCATCCATTTCCGCAACGTCAACGGCTTTGAAGTGAAAAACCTGACCATCAAGGAGCCCCGCTATTGGGGCATGACCTTCATCTACAGCCGAAACGGCACCATCAGCAACATTCGCTTTGACTGCAGCAACGAGGCCCCCAACCAGGACGGCATCGACCTGCGTCTTGGCTGCAACAACATTGTCATCGAGAACATTTCCGGCGTCACCGGCGATGACACCGTAGCGCTGACCGCCCTTTCCAGCTCAGCCAGCTCCGATATCTGGTTCTCCGTCGCCGGCAAGGACAGTAACATTCACGACGTGACCATCCGCAATGTGAAGGCCTTCTGCAAGGGCGGCTACGCCCTGGTCCGCCTGCTGGCCCATCACGGCAATCAGGTATACAACGTGCGCATGGAGAACCTTGAGGACACCTCCACCACCACCCACCCCAACGCCGTCCTCCGCCTTGGGGACACCAACTATGCAAGCACCGGCACGGCCATGGCGTATGGCGACATCCACGACGTGTCCATCGATGGCCTGATCTCCAACGGTTTGTTTGCCATCTATGCCGGCAACCACAACGTTACCAAGGAGCATGTGACCTACAAGAACGTTACCACAAAGTATGGCAACGTCACCAACCTGTCCTCCACAAGAAGGGACTTCACACCGCTGACTCAGCTGGATGGCGACCCCATCTTCCTCTTCAACGGCGCGGACGCCACCGGCTGGGAGGACAACATCTCCCGGGACGTTGTGACCAACCAGGGCACACTGGAGGGAAAATCCCGCCCCGCCAGCGTCTGGCCCTTGGTTGCCACAGGGGAGGCGTTGCAGGTGATCACGCCGGAATTTCAGACCAACACAGACGACTATGACCACATCAGGGTATCTCTGGTCGCGCTCAACAACGGCTATGATCCTTCTCTGGAGAAACTGACGCTGCACTACTCCATGAATAACGGAGGTTCCTGGGTCTCTGTTCCCCTCACCATAGCCGAACATGGCCCCCTGTGGAAAACCAGCTCCGGAAGCAGCTCCTACTACGTTTCCTCCTTTACCTCGGACGCGCTTTGCCCCGGCCTCAACGTGCGCGCCCCCATCACCAACATGATGATCAAGCCCTATGGCAACAGCCCTATGCCCGCCCCGGGGGCCTTCCGGCTGCTTTCTATGGAGGTCCGGGGCAGTGATCACGTTCTGACCCATCACCCGGCCATCTCCCCCACGACCACCACTGCCGGCGTGACTGAGCACTGGTCCTGCTCCCTGTGTGAAAACAATTTCTCCGATAAAGATGCCACCCAGCGGCTGTCCGACACCGTCATCCCCCCCGTTTCCTCCGGCGGAGGAGGTAGTTCTGTCAATCCCGTTTCCCCTGCCGCCCCGGCATTCACCGACATTGAGGGTCACTGGGCGCAGGCGTATCTGACCACCGCCAAGGAACGCGGCCTTGTGGCCGGCTATCCCGACGGCCGCTGCGGCCCGGACGATCTGGTGACCCGGGCCCAGTTTGTCACCATCCTGTGGAAGAATGCCGGCTGGCCCAAGCCGCAAAAGCAGTCGGACTTTGTTGATCTGGAGGCCGGTGAGTACTATCTGGACGCCGTGGCCTGGGCCCAGGAAAAGGGCTATGTGGCAGGCAAGGGCGAGGGGCGCTTTGCCCCCAACGACCCGGTCTCCCGGGAGGAGATCGCGGTCATCCTGCGCAAGCTGCCCGGCGGCAAGGCCGGCACGGAACCGTCCTTCGCCGGCAGGTATGACAGCCAGTTCACCGACAGCGACAAGGTCTCCTCCTGGGGCAAGGCTGCGGTGTACTGGGCCGTATACAACCGGGTCTGGTGCGACAAGGCCGCCCCCTCTATTGGCAGCAACCTCCGGGCCACCGAGCACGCCTCCCGGGCCGAAGTGGCAGTCATGATGATCCATTATCAGGACAACGTGGAGGGCTGAGTGCCGCTCCCCTTGTGCAACAAAAAGGAACGACCACCGGATGGTGGTCGTTCCTTTTCTGCTTCTTTTCGATTTTACTTCTGTCCGATCTGCTCTCGCACAGCCATGTAGTTGAGGATCTCGTTCATGGTGCCCTCAAAGCCCAGCACGCCGCTGTTCAGGGACAGGTCGTAGTTTCTGGCGTCGTACCAGTCCTTGCCGGTGTGGTACTTGTAGTACTTGGCGTGGTATTCGTCCACCTCGGCGATCTTCTTTTTCACGGCGGAGGCGCTCAGGGAGTTGACCAGCATGGCCTGCTCCAGACAGAAGTCGTCGTCCGCGTGGACAAAGACGCGCACCACATCGCTGCGGCCTTTGAGCACAAAATCGGCGCAGCGGCCCACGATGACACAGGGCCCCTCATCGGCCAGACGGCGGATGACCTTGGTCTGGTGTTGGAACAGGGCGTTGTCGGTGAGGTAGCTTTCCCGGCTGTCGTTGAGCACGGCGGTGTCGTTGCCCCGGCTGCGCAGCCGCTCCATCAGACCGGGTTTGAGCCGCTCATCAGAGAAGTACACCGGGTTGATGCCGCTCTCCTCCGAGGCCATGGCCACGATCTCACGGTTATAAAAGGGAATGTTCAGCTTCTTGGCCAGCATTTTGCCCACTGTCTTGCCGCCGGAACCATACTGGCGCTCAATGGTGATGATATACGGCTTCATGATGCGTATCCCTCCACGTTCTTACTCGCCCAGATAGGCCTTTTTGATGGCATCGTCATTCAGCAGTTCGGATGCGACGCCCTCCTTGATGATATTGCCCGTCTCCAGCACATAGGCACGGTTGGCGATGGACAGGGCCTTTTTCGCATTCTGCTCCACCAGCAGCACGGTGGTGCCGGCGGCGGACACCTTTTCGATGATCTTGAACACCTCACCCACAAACAGGGGAGACAGACCCATGGAGGGTTCATCCAGCAGCAGGATCCGGGGCTTGGACATCATGGCCCGGCCCATGGCCAGCATCTGCTGCTCACCGCCGGACAGGGTGCCCGCCGGCTGATTCTTGCGCTCCTCCAGACGGGGGAACCACTCATACACCTCGGCCAGAGAGGCGGCGATCTCTCCCTTGGGGCGGGTAAAGGCGCCCATGCGCAGGTTCTCCGCCACGGTCAGGCCGGGGAACACCCGCCGGCCCTCGGGCACGTGGCCCATGCCCAGCTTCACGATGGAGTGGCCGGGCTTCCTGGTAATATCCCTGCCCTCAAACACCACGCTGCCGCTCTTGGCGGCCAGCAGGCCGGACACAGTATGCAAAATGGTGGTCTTGCCCGCGCCGTTGGCGCCGATGAGCGCCACCACTTCTCCCTCGTTTACGTGGAAGGAAACATCGTGCAGGGCATGGATCAGACCGTAATAGACGTTCAAGCCGTTGACTTCCAGCATTGCCATATGCGTTCCCTCCTTAATCGCCCAGATAGGCGGTAATGACCTCGGGGTCGCTGAGCACGGCAGAGGGGGTGCCCTCCGCCAGCAGGCGGCCGAAGTTCAGCACGTACAGGTATTCGCAGATGCCGGACACCAGCTTCATGTCGTGCTCGATGAGCAACACGGTCACATCGAACTGCTTGCGCACCACCTCGATGGTCTGCATCAGCTCCGCTGTTTCGTTGGGGTTCATGCCGGCGGCAGGCTCGTCCAGCAGCAGCAGCTTGGGCTCCGTGGCCAGCGCACGGGCGATCTCCAGCTTGCGCTGCTTGCCGTAGGGCAGGTTGGCCGCCTTGTAATCCCACTGACCGTCCAGATCAAAGACCTTCAGGATCTCCATGGCCTTTTCGGTCATCATCTTCTCCTTCTTGCGGTAGGAGCCAAGATGGATCAGACTTTCGGGCAGGGCGTAGGTCACATCGTTGTGAAAGCCCAGCTTTACGTTGTCCAGCACGGACAGCTTGCCGAACAGGCGGATGTTCTGGAAGGTGCGGGCGATGCCCATTTTGTTGATCTCAAAGGGCTTCTTGCCCACCACGTTCTCCCCGTCCAGCCGGATACCGCCGTCGGTGGGACGGTACACGCCGGTGAGCATATTGAACACGGTGGTCTTGCCGGCACCGTTGGGCCCGATGAGTCCAACCAGGGAGCCCTTTTCGATCTTCATGTTCACTTCGTCAACGGCGCGCAGGCCGCCGAAAGAGATGCCCAGATCTCTGACTTCCAACAAAGCCATTTACGCCACCTCGCCTTCCGTTTTCGCCGCTTTCCTGCCGCCCCGGTGCTCCAGCAGCCGCTGCTTGAGCTTGGAGTGATTGAACAGCATCAGCGCAATGAGCATGATCGCGTAGATCAGCATGCGGTAATCGTTGAAGTTCAGCTTGCGCAGCAGTTCGGGCAGAACGGTCAGCAGGGTTGCGGCGATCACGCTGCCCCAGATGTTGCCCAGACCGCCCAGCACCACGAACACCAGCACCAGAATGGACAGGTTGAAATCAAACTTAGCCGCGGTGACGGTGGAATAATTCATGGCATACAGGGTACCCGCCATGCCTGCAAAGGCGGCAGAGATCACGAAAGCCAGCAGCTTGTAGCGGGTGGTGGAGATGCCGATGGAGTCGGCGGCGATCTTGTTGTCCCGCACAGCCATGATGGCCCGGCCATGGCGGCTGTTGATCAGGTTCAGAATAACAAACAAGGTGACCAACACCAGCACGATGCCGGCATTGAAGGTGGATATCTTGTTGATCCCGGACACGCCGATGGGGCCGTTGATGATCATCTTGCCCCCCTCTTCCAGCACAAAGTTCTGCTGGATGATGGACAGATGCAGGCCCTTGCTGTCCATGCCGATGTACAGCACGTTGATCAGGCTCTTGATGATCTCGCAGGCGGCAAGGGTGACGATGGCCAGATAGTCACCGCTCAAACGCAGCACGGGCACGCCCACGATCACGCCCACCAGCGCGGCAGCGGCGGCAGCAGCCACCATGGCGATGGCCAGGCGCAGGCCGGCAGCCGGCACGGCATCGGCCAGCACCGTGGTCACCACAATCCCGGTAAAGGCACCCACGGACATGAAGCCCGCGTGGCCCAGAGACAGCTCGCCCAGAATGCCCACCGTCAGGTTCAGGGAAACGGCCATGACCACGTAGGCACAGATTGGCACCAGCATGCCCTTCATGGAGTAGGACAGGTTGCCTGTGGCAGTCATGATCTGGACCACGATGTAGGCGGCGATCACAATGGCAAATGTGATCACGCTGTCCCGCCGAGTCGTCCACAGATTCTTGATCTTGTTCATTCCCGCCACCTCACACTTTCTCGCGCAGCTGCTTGCCCAGCAGGCCCGCCGGCTTGACCAGCAGCACGAGGATCAGCACCCCGAACACAATGCCGTCGGACAGTTCCATAGAGATGTAGGCCCGGCAGAAGGTCTCGATGATACCCAGCAGGATACCGCCCAGCATGGCGCCGGGGATGGAGCCGATACCGCCGAACACAGCCGCGGTAAAGGCCTTGATGCCGGGCATGGAGCCGGTGGTGGGCACCAGCATGGGGTAAGCCGAGCACAGCAGCACACCGGCAACAGCGGCCAGTGCCGAGCCGATGGCAAAGGCCATGGAGATGGTGGTGTTCACGTTGATGCCCATGAGCTGGGCCGCACCCTTGTCCTCGGACACCGCGCGCATGGCGGTGCCCATTTTGGTCTTGCCGGTGAACAGGGTCAGGGCAGCCATGATGATCACGCAGGCCACGATGGTCACCAGCGTTACGTGAGTGACCTGCAGCTCACCCAGCTGCACCGCGCCCCGGCCCACGATGGGGCTGAAGCTCTTGGGATTGGAGGTCCAGATGAGCAGGGCCGCATTCTGCAGGAAATAGGACACGCCAATGGCGGTGATCAGCACCGCCAGAGAGGGGGCGCTGCGCAGGGGCTTGTAGGCAAGCCGCTCGATTACGATGCCCAGCACCGTACATACGCCCATGGCCAGCAAAACGCCAAGCACGGGATTCCAACCCATATAGGTGGTGGCGCAATAGCACATATAGCCGCCCACCATGATCACATCGCCGTGGGCAAAGTTGAGCATCTTGGCGATGCCGTAGACCATGGTGTAGCCCAGGGCAATGATGGCGTAAATGCTGCCCAGACTGATACCGGTGATCAGATAATTAAGCATAGATCACACCTCGGATCTTCTGTTTTGTGTGTGTATTGGTTGCTCGGAAAAACAAAGCGCGGGGAGGAACCGCCCAAAGGGCGGTCGCCTCCCCCATACGCTCAGTTGGTTTACTTGGTAGAATTACATGCCCACGTAGGCGCCGTTCTGGATGACCATGCCCTTGGGGCTCTTGGACACCAGGCCGTCCGTCCAGGTCATGCCCTCGCCGGTCAGACCGTCGAAGCTCATGGTGGAGAACTGCTCCATCATCAGGTCGCACAGCTCCTCGGCGGTCATGTCGGGGGTGGCGTTGGCGTTGGTCAGAGCCTGATAGTAGGCGTAGACGCAGTCATAGGCGTCGGCAGCAAACTGGTTGGGGATCTGGCCGAACTGCTCCTGATACTTCTTCACAAAGGCCTGGGTCTTCTCGTCCTCAGCGTCGGCGTTGAAGGGGGTGAGCAGCATCACGCCCTCAGCCAGAGCGGTGTCGAAGTTCTCCACGGTCAGGATGCCGTCCATGCCGTCCACGCCGAAGAACTTGGGGGCGTAGCCCATGGAGTCGGCCTGGCTCAGGATGAGGGAGGCGGGGGTGTAGTACATGGGCAGGAACAGCAGGTCAGCACCAGCATTCTTGGCCTCGGTCAGCTGCACGTTGAAGTCGTTCTGAGACGCCTCGGTGAAGGTGGTGGTGGACACGATGTTCAGGCCACGGACCTCAGCCTGAGCCTTGAAAGTCTCATAGATGCCGGTGGAGTACACATCGTCATTCTTATAGATGACGGCAATCTTCTCGCCCAGCTTCTGGTCGGCAATGTAGTCGGCGGAAGCGGTGCCCTGGTTGGTATCGCTGAAGCAGACCTGGTACACGTTGTCCTTGCCCTCGGTGACAGCGGGAGAGGATGCGGAGGGAGTCAGGCCGAACACACGATCCTCAAAGTGGTTGGCGGAAATGGCCTCGCCGGGCTTGGAGGTAACGGCCAGCAGAGAGATCTGCATGCCCCAGTCCATCAGGTCGTTGTAGGCATTGACGGCCTTCTCGGGGTCATGCTCGTCGTCCTGCATGTTCAGTTCGAACTTGATGGCGCCGTCCATGGCGTTGATCTCGTCCACAGCGATCTGAGCGGCATTCTTGACCGCGTTGCCGTAAATGGCAGCGCCGCCGGTCAGGGGGCCGGTGCCGCCGATCTTAAAAGCAGCGGTATCCCCGCCGTCATTGCTGCCGCAGCCGGCCAGCAAACCGACCATCATGGCGCCGGCCAGGATCATGCTAAACAGTTTCTTCATTGTTTTCGTCTCCTTTTCTTGCATCATTTCAGATCCCGCAGGATCAAAAACTTCAGCGATGTTAGCCCTCATTATACACGGTTTCAATCTGTTTTTGTAGAGAAAATTTTGTCACGGCGCAAAATCGGCGCTTTGACCGGGTGAAGTGTTTGTCCTGTCGCACCCTTTGTGCTTTATGTCCAAAAATCCTCTTGACACCGGGGCCGTTTTCCCGTATCTTAATTTAAAATAACGTGCGGCATATCCTGCCGTTTTCAGGAGGAACTGTTTTGGCCACCATACTTACCACCCTTGCGGGCTTTAATCTCTGGTCCATCACCCTGCGGATTCTGCTGGCCACCCTCATCGGCGGCTGCATTGGCTCCGAGCGCGGCCGGCACGGCCGGGCCGCCGGTCTGCGCACCCACATCCTCGTCTGTCTGGGCTCCACCCTGACCGCTTTGGTGGGCATCTATTCCGTGCAGGTGCTTGGACTGGGCGGCGACCCCCTGCGCATCAGTGCGCAGGTGGTGTCCGGCATCGGCTTTCTGGGCGCGGGCACCATTCTCACCCGGGGCCACTCCCACATCACCGGTCTGACCACCGCCGCCGGCCTGTGGACCACCGCCTGTCTTGGCCTGGCCATCGGCGCGGGCTTTTACGTGGGTGCCGTGATGGCGTGGCTGGTGATGACGCTGGCGGTTACCGCCTTCACCCGGCTGGAGCGCTCCACCAAGCAGCGCAATACGGACACCTTTTACGTGGAGCTGTCCGATATGACCATGGTCAACGAGTTTTCCCGGGAAATGGCAGGCGACATCACCTCACTGCAGATACTCAAGGCCAAGAGCGGCGCCCCCGCCCACATCGGCCTGGAGTGCACTGTAAAGGGCCTGGACGACTCTGCTGCCATGCTGGAACGGCTGCGGACACTGGACTATGTGGTGATTGCTATCCCGGTATCCGCCGACTGACCGAAAACGACAAAAAGCACGCTGTGGGTACGCCCCACAGCGTGCTTTTACTTTGATCTCATCCTCCGAACCGGCTGCGGGCAAACCCACACCTGCGGCACAGCGGCTCCGCAGCCGTGCCGCTGTCAAACCCCCGGACCACGGCCTCGGCTCTGGGGGAGGCCAAAATCTCTGCCAGCTCCTGCTCAAACAGGTTGCCCAAGGGGATGTTTCCCTCATGGTCCAGACAGCAGGGCACCACCGTGCCATCGCACAGCACGCCCAGCTGGTCGCGCAGTCCGTAGCAGAACACCCGCGCACCGTTGTCCGGGGCGGTCAGCTCCGGCCAGTCAAACTTCTCGCCCCGCTCCAGATACACCCGTTCCCCCAGCCGGATGCCCTTTCGCTCCTGCGCCCACGGCTTGGGGAAACGCTCCTCCATCGCCTTGAAAATTTCCCCGTTCCGGCGGTCCGCGCCGCCGGCATTCCACAGGCGGTAGACCACCAGCTTGTTCCCCCGGGCTGCCCGTCCGAAGTCCATGCAGCCCCGCAGGTACTCCTCAAAGGGGATGTGCAGGTCGTTTGCCTCAAAGGCGTGGAGGGAAATGTTCACCTTGTGCAGCGCCGGGGCGGCCAGCAGCTCCTCCTGCCGCCGGGGCAGCAGGGTGCCGTTGGTGGTGAGAACCACCCGAAACCCCCGCTCCCCCGCCAGCTCCAGAAAGCGGACCAGCCGGGGATGGGTGAGGGGCTCGCCCATCAGGTGGAAATAGAGAAAATCCGTCCATGGTGCCAGTTTGTCCAGCAGCAGAACAAACTCCTCCTCCCCCATGGTCCGGGGCGGGCGGCGGGTGCCCGGGCAGAAGGCACAGCGCAGATTACACCGGTTGGTGATCTCCAGATAGATTTTCCGAAATCGCTTCATGTCCCTCACCTATGCAAACACGGCAGCCGGGCGGCTGCCGTGTTTCTTCTGTCAAAGTTGAATCTGCTCCAGCGGCACCAGATACTGCTGTCTGCGGCTCTCCAGTTCGTCCAGATAGGACCGGTCGCCCGACTCATGCAGCGCCTGCAGGTAGCGGTGGTGATTCTTCATGATCTCTTCGTTGTGCCGGCCCAGCATCAGCATGGCAATGCTGGAACACTGGTCGGCGGCGCGCTCCAGATGGGTCAGCGCATCCATGAACACCAGGCCGCTTTCCACCACGCAGATGCCCTGGCGCAGGCGGGCGGTATGGCGATCCTTCAGCAGCAGCACCATATCGTCGATCACCTCTTCCAAGGGTTCGATGCGGCGGGCGGTGGCCTCGTCATCCTGCTCCAGCGCAGTGACCGTCAGACCCAGGATCTCTTTCACGGCGTTGCCGAGAATGTCCATCTCCTTCTGCGCGCCTTCGGAGAAGGTCAGTCCCGCGTTGTGCAGTTTCTGCGCCATCTCATCAAAGTTGGTGGCGTAATCGCCCACACGCTCCACAGCGGGCACGCACTGCATGAGCATATTAAGCTGCCGGTTGTCCCGGTCCGTTTCCACGTTCTGGAACAGGGCGATGAGGAAGTTGTCCGCATCATCAGCAAACAGGTCCAGCCGCCCCTCACACTCATTGATCTCCTGGGCGCGTTCCTCGTCGTAGCCCTTAAACTGAGCAAGGGCCAGCCCAACATTATCCCTGGCGGCCCGTGCCATGGCCGCCAGAGAGCGGCCGGCCTGTCCCAGCGCCACAGCGGGAGAGATAAGCAGCTTCTTGTCCAGGGCGGACAGTTCGGGGTACTTGTCCTCCTTGACCGGATCATCCTTGACGATCTTGCAGGAGATCTTCACCAGCCAGCCGGCAAAGGGCAGCAGCACAATGGCGGTGAGCAGATTGAACAGGGTCTGGAAGTTGGCGATGACACCGGAGTCCACCACACTCTCCCACAGAGTGGTCATAAAGCCCGCGCGGCGCAGCAGGGTCATGACGACCATAAACAGAATCGTGCCCAGGGTGTTGAACACGATATGGACCACACCGGTGCGCTTGGCATCCTTGCCGGTACCGATGGCACACACCATGGCGGTGGTCACGCAGGTACCCAGGTTGATGCCCATGATAAGCGGGTACACCAGTTCAAAGGTCATCACGCCGGTCACGGACAGGGCCTGCAAAATACCCACCATGGCCGAAGAGCTCTGGATGATGACCGTGAGCACAAGACCCACAAGGATGCTCAGCAGGGGAGCGTCGCTGAAATAGCCCAGCAGGTCAACAAACAACTGGGACTCGGCCAGCGGCTCCACCGCGTCGGTCATGGACATCAGGCCGGAGAAGAGGATACCAAAGCCCAGACAGATCATGCCCACATTCTTGGAGCCGCTCTTCTTGACGAACATGAACAGGATAATACCGGCGCACAGGGCCAACGGCGCTAACGTGTCCGGCTTAAAGAACGTAAGGAGGGATCCGCCGCCGTCTTCAATGTCCATCAAGCGGATGATCTGGGCGGTAACGGTAGTACCGATGTTGGCACCCATGACGATGCCCACGGCCTGCTTCAGGTTCAGAATGCCCGCACCGATCAGACCTACGGTGAGCACGATGGTGGCAGTGGAGCTTTGAATGATGGCGGTGACCAGCGCACCGGTCAGCACTCCCATAAACACATTCTGAGTCAGTTTGCCCAAAAAGTTTTTCAGTGCGGGGCCGGAGCCCTGTTTCAGGCCGTCGCCCATGATCTCCATGCCGTACAGGAACATGGCCAAGCCGCCCAGCAGCTTGATGGCAGTCAGGATCGTACTCATAACTTTCTCTCCTCGGACCGGCGTTCTATTCCAACGTGCATTCAAGTCAAATCCCGGTCATCATAAATTATAGCTGAAACGCTCTTTTTTGACAAGAAAAATTTTTCCTGTCAGAATGCAAAAACCGCCTCAGGCCGTAGCCTCAGGCGGTTTTCTGACTTGACTTACAGCAGGGCGGCTTCTTCCCGGGCAAAGGCGCGCTTGGCCCGGCGGCGGGCCACTGCCAGCGTGCACAGGTTAGCCACAGTAGTCACCGCCCAGGTGATGGGATAGGCCACATAGATGGTCTGGGGGCTGGGCCAGGCACGGAATACCGTTCCCACCCACACAAGCCGCAGGCCGCACACACCGGTCAGGGTGACCAGCATGGGCACCACCGACCACCCCATGCCCCGCAGGGTGGCCGTGCACACGTCCATGGCGCCGCCCAGACAGATCAGGGTGATGACGTAGCGCATACGTACCATTCCCTGCTCCACTACGGCAGGACTGTCGGTAAACATCTGCAGCAGCCACGGGCCGGCGGAAATGGTCACCACCGCCATGATGATCCCGCAGGCCATGGAGTAGGCCAGGCACAGCCCGAAAGATCGATCCACCCGGTCCAGGCGGCGGGCCCCGTGGTTCTGGCTGACAAAGGAGGTGGCTGCGTGGAAAAAGGTCCCTCCCACCTGATAACAGATGCCCTCAATGGAGGAAGCGGCCCCAGAGCCGGCCATGACCGTCTCGCCCAGGGAGTTGATGGAGGACTGGATGACCACATTGGACAGAGAAAACAGAGAGGATTGCATCCCCGCGGGAATGCCGATGCGGGCGATCTCACCCAAAGTGGACCACTTGATGGCCAGCCGCCGCAACTCCAGATGCAGCGGGCCGTCCTCCCCCATCAGACAGCGCACCACCAGCAGGGCGCTGATCCACTGGGACACGGCGGTTGCGATGGCCACACCGGCCACACCCATGTGGAAGCAGATGACAAAAATCAGATTGAGCACCACATTGACCACGCCGGCAAAGGATAGGAAGTACAGCGGCCGGCGGGTGTCGCCGTTGGCCCGGAGCACCGCGCTGGAAAAATTGTACACCACGGTGGCGGGGATGCCCACAAAATAGATGCGCAGATACAGCGTGGACAGCCCAATCACGTTCTCCGGGGACTTCATCAGCCCCAGCAGCAGCGGAGCAGCAACAATGCCCGCAAATCCAAGCAGTACGCCGCACATCACACCCAGCAAAACGCAGGTGTGCACCACGTCCTCCACTTCGTCGGGCTTGCCCGCGCCCAGCGCCCGGGCCACCACCACGTTAGTGCCGCCCGACAGGCCGATAAAGATGCCCAGCATCAGGTTGATCAGCGACGTGGTGGAGGTTACCGCCGCCTGGGACAGGTCGCCGGCGAACTTACCCACTACCACCACGTCCGCCAGGTTGAACATCAGCTGCAGCACCGTGGCCGCCATCAGCGGCAGGGCAAAAGCAAGGATCTTTGGGGCCAGCGCTCCGGTACACATATCAATGGCATAGCGTTTTTTCATGGGAAACCCACACCCCTCAAATCTCCTGCTCGGTCAGCAAATCACAAATGTCCTGTGCGCAGAACAGTCCGCTTTGCACAATGCGCCGGCAAAGCTCGTTCTGGGCAAAGAGGCTACCGGTGAGCGCCCGCTCCAGAGCGTCGGACAGTGTCCAGTCCATGGCGTCGGAATATACCTTGGCCTGCTTGACCGCCCCCGACTCCACCTGCAGCTGCAGCTGCACGCCGCCCCAGTCAAACCGCCCTTCACATTCAAAGGACAGGGGCAGCCGGGGGCCGTAAAGCCACCCGTCACTTGCGTTGCGCCGGGCCAGCTCGTCCACCCGGGCGCGGTCCAGCGCCCCTTCGGACAGGGGGTGCACCGCGCCGCCATAGACCTTGGCAAAGGCAACGGTCAACTCCTCCGCCAACCGTTGGCAGGTCAATTCCGGAACGAGCTCCCGTAAATTGACCACCCGGGAGCGCACCGACTCCACCCCCTTGGCCTGCAGTTTGGCCTTGGAGGGGCTGAGGTAACGGGCCAGCTTTTCCCCGTCCGCGTCCACCAGCAACGTGCCATGGTGATAGGCCTTCCCCTTGCTGTGGTAAAAGGCGTTGCCGGAGAATTTGCGTCCGTCGGCCA
This sequence comes from Lawsonibacter sp., assembly GCA_045579605.1. Taxonomy (GTDB): domain Bacteria; phylum Bacillota; class Clostridia; order Oscillospirales; family Oscillospiraceae; genus Lawsonibacter. Next base: position 188 of record JAZNMM010000103.1, on the reverse strand, counting down.
ACACATCGTTGCGGCCGGAGCGCTCCACCGACACCCCCACCGCCCGGCAGGCTGTTTCGATAACGGTGAGCTGGCGGTCCAGGTCATAGTCCTCCTCGTTGACCAGAAAGGTAAAGTTCAGATTGCCCATGTCGTGGAACACCGCCCCGCCCCCGGACAGGCGGCGGGCCAGATGCCCACCCTCCCCC
>JAZNMM010000102.1:0-4380 GCA_045579605.1 Lawsonibacter sp. | reverse complement strand
GGGTTCCCGGCTGGGGTATTGACCGCATGAAGGCCATGATCCGCGAGCGTACCGACTGGTGTATCTCCCGTCAGCGCAAGTGGGGTCTGCCCATCCCCGTTGTTTACTGCAAGGACTGCGGTAAGCCCATCGTCACCGATGAAACCATCGAAGCCATCTCCGCTCTCTTTGAGAAGGAAGGCTCCAACGCCTGGTTTGCCAAGGAAGCCGAAGAATTCCTGCCCAAGGGCTACAAGTGCCCCCACTGCGGCGGCACCCACTTCTTTAAGGAGGAGGACACCTTGGACGGCTGGTTCGACTCCGGCTCCACCCACTTCGCCTCCATGAAAAAGACCCAGAACTTCTGGCCCGCCGATATGTACATCGAGGGTCTTGACCAGTACCGCGGCTGGTTCCAGGCTTCCATGCTCACCGCTGTGGGCGCGCTGGGTCAGGGCGCCCCCTTCAAGCAGTGCCTGACCCACGGCTGGACCGTGGACGGCGAGGGCCGCGCCATGCACAAGTCTCTGGGCAACGGCGTGGATCCTGCGGACATCGTAAAGAAGTACGGCGCGGACCTGCTGCGTCTGTGGGCCGGCTCTGCCGACTACCATGTGGACGTGCGCTGCAGCGACAACATCTTCAAGCAGCTGTCCCAGAGCTATCTGAAGTTCCGCAACACCGCCCGTTACTGTCTGGGCAACCTGGCCGGCTTCGACCCCGACCGGCTGGTGGCCCCCGCGGATATGCTGGAGCTGGACCGCTGGGCGGTGACCAAGCTCAACGAGCTGACGGAAAAGTGCTTCAAGGCCTACGACGAGTACGAGTTCCACTCCGTCTCCCACGCTATCAACGATTTCTGCGTGGTGGAGCTGTCCTCCTTCTATCTGGACATCATCAAGGATCGGTTGTACTGCGACGAGACCGACGGCCTGAGCCGCCGCTCCGCCCAGACCGCCCTGTGGCTGATCCTGGACACCATGACCAAGCTGTTCGCCCCCATTCTGGCCTTCACCTGCGACGAGATCTGGCAGGCCATGCCCCACAAGGCCGGGGACGACGCGCGCAACGTGGTGCTCAACGAGATGAACAAGCCCTTTGCCGACTACGCCCTGTCCGCTGAGCAGATGGCAAAGTGGGCGCGCATCATCGCCATCCGCGACGCCGTCAACGGCGCGCTGGAGACCGCCCGCGCCGAGAAGAAGATCGGCAAGAGTCTGGAGGCCAAGGTGGCCCTGACCGTATCTGCCGAGGACGACTTTGTGGCCGAGCTGGACGCCGAGTATCTGGCCGACCTGCTCATCGTCTCTCAGGCTGAGGTGACCGTGGGCGGTGAGTTGTCCGTGGCCGTGGCCTCCGCCGAGGGGGAGAAGTGCCAGCGCTGCTGGAAGAACCACGTCAAGGTGGGCAGCCACGCCGACCATCCCGGTCTGTGCCCCCGCTGCGCCGCGGTGGTCTCGGCTATCGATCCTGCCTTGCTGGCTGAGTAATTAACATGAAAACCGCCGATCGAAATTTTCGATCGGCGGTTTCTGTTTTGGGAGAATTGTTCCGCCGCTCCGGCGGCGGGTTTCTTTTGTCACTGAACAAAAGAAACCAAAAGTCAGCTTGGAAACCAAGGTTTCCAAGGCCTTCCTTCGGTGCAGGGCAGGAAGCGGATTGCCACTGACCCGGCACCGGGTGACGACACGTCCCGCGCCCGCTTGCTGCCGCTGGCTGTGCAAATTTGAATGTTCTTGCGGCCGACCAACTGTGCCGGGCTGCGGTGAACCAATCGGTGTGGAGGGGCGGCCTTTGGCCGCCTACCAGTGGCTTTCGTTTCTGCTCAATAGCCGGCGGGGCAGGGTAGACAGATATGCTTACAGATAGTAGGCAATGCGGCAGCCTAATCGGCGCTATACGGGTCGGATATGTCCGCTGGCCGTGAGGCGGTGTCCCCACGGAGGTCACCCAAAGGAAGTACATAGAAACCATGGGTTTCTATGCGCCTTTTTCGTGTCTTTTGTGGCGAAACAAAAGACACCCGCCCGAAGGCGGAACAACCCCTCCCGCCACGCAGGGCGAAACCGCCAAAAACAATGAACCCCTTCCCGGAACTCCGGGCGGCGGATCTGTTTTGGAAAGAATTTACGTTTCGTTCACAGTGAAAGCTATTGTTCCCGCGGTAAAAATGTGGTAAAATGATGACCTGCTATCTATGGAAAGGAGGCCGGAAGTATGGTCTACTTTATCGCGGCGGCGGCGCTGGTGGTTTTGGATCAGCTGGTCAAGCATCTGGTCTCCACCGGTATCCCTCTGGGGGGCAGTGTGCCCTTTTTGCCGTACATCATGGACCTGACCTATGTGAAGAATACCGGCTGTGCCTTTTCCCTGCTGGCCGAGCACACCTGGCTGCTCACCCTCACCTCCGCGGTGCTGTCCGTGGTGCTGGCGTGGGCGGTAGGCAAGAAGTTTTTCCGCCACCCTCTGGGGCGGAGCGCACTGACCCTGCTGCTGGCCGGAGCGGTGGGCAACCTCATCGATCGGGTGGCGTACGGCTACGTGGTCGATATGTTCCGCACCCTGTTCATGGACTTTGCCGTGTTCAATGTGGCGGACATCTGCGTGGTGGTGGGCGGAATCGCAGCGGCGGCCTACTATCTGTTCCTCTATGACAAGCTGGAGGGGAAAACGGATGAGCAAGCAAATACTGAGTCCTGAGCGGGACGGGGAGCGGGTGGATGCCTTTGTGGCCCGCTGCGCCGGACTGACCCGCTCCGCGGCCCAGAAGCTGCTGGAGGAAGGACGGGTCACCTGCGGAGATAAGCCGCTGAAAAAGAATGAAAAGACTGCCGTGGGACAGGAAATCTGTGTGGACATCCCCGAGGCGGTGGAGGTGGACATCGCGCCCCAGAATATCCCGCTGGATGTGGTGCACGAGGACGAGCATGTCATCGTGGTCAACAAGCCTGTGGGCATGGTGGTCCATCCCGCCCCGGGCCATCCGGACGGCACGCTGGTCAATGCGCTGCTGTATCACTGCGGTAGCTCCCTGTCCGGGATCAACGGAGAACTGCGTCCTGGTATCGTGCATCGAATTGATCGGGACACCTCCGGCCTTATTATCGCCGCCAAGAATGACGCGGCCCACCTTGCCCTTGCCGCACAGCTGCAGGACCATACCCTTGCCCGCACCTACGCCGCAATCGCGGTGGGTGGATTTAAGGAAGAGGAGGGGACAGTGAATGTCCCCATCGGCCGACACCCCGTTGACCGCAAGAAAATGGCCGTTGATCGGAAGCACGGCCGGGAAGCGGTGACTCACTGGTCGGTGGTGGAGCGGTATTCCGGCTGTACGTTGATCGAATGTCGGCTGGAGACGGGGCGTACCCATCAGATCCGGGTGCATATGGCCAGCATCGGTCATCCCCTGCTGGGCGATGTGGTCTACGGGGCGAAAAAGCCCTATCCCGGCCTGGCCGGACAGTGCCTACACGCCCGAAAGCTGAAATTCATCCACCCGGCTACCGGGGAAGCGGTGGAACTGGAATGTCCCCTGCCCGATTGGTTCGAGAAAGTGCTGGATAAGCTGAGAAAAATGGTATAAGAACAGCCGTGCATCTTGGATGCACGGCGTTTTTGTTAATGTTCAAAAGAAGAACATATCATATACAACATTTCGCCCACACCACTTTCTTCTAGCGTGCAGATGTCTTCGGGAGTGGCGGTGACTACAAGGGAATCAAATTCTTTTTGCAGAGCAAGCCACTCGTCGGGAGAATGGTTGCCTCTAATAACACTTTCGATAAAGGTAGAGACTACATTGTTTCCCATATGTGGCACCTCCGTTTTTGTGCGGGCCGATGAGGGCATCGGCCCCTACAACAGACTTGCGGGTTTGCTTAATAGCCGGCGGCGGGGGATAGACAGTTGCACTCTCAGATAGTGTGCTGTGCGGCAGCCTAATCGGCGCTGAATGAGTCAGAGGTATCCGCCGGCCAATGGTTAGGATAGCCACGGATACTGCCCAAAGGAAGTTTTAAGAAACCATAGGTTTCTTAACGCCTTTTTCGTGTCTTTTGTGGCGAGACAAAAGACACCCGCCCGCAGGCGGAACAACCCCTCCGTCACGGCTGTGCCGTGACACCTCCCCTTGCACAGGGGAGGCTTTATTCTTCTTCGTTTTCCAGGAAATAGCTGGCCTCCATGTCCGCGGTGGACAGGGCGAAGGCAAGGGGGTATTTGCTCAGCGCCTGACCCACCATGCGGTTGTCCTCCGGGCCGGAGAAACCCATGTGCCAGCGGATGGCCATGGCCTCCTCCCGGCTCAGGCGAATGAAGCCGTTGGCGATGTACACCGACTTTTCCCCGTGGCCGTAGGGGAGGGGGTCGTCGAAATTATAGGTAGGCACGGTCTGCCAT
>JAZNMM010000101.1:0-15853 GCA_045579605.1 Lawsonibacter sp. | reverse complement strand
TGTCATGTACTGTACCCTTCTGCCCGAGGGATATTGACCATATCCGCAGTGACGGGGGTGGTGTAGGGGTTGAGCATGGCATTGATGTCCGCCAGCGTCTAAGTCGGAGGCCAAGCGGTCTTAGGAAGACAACACTTAGCTACAACTCCTTGGCTCACAGAACGACATGGCTACGATCCGACTTTGTCATGTACTGTACCCTTCTGCCCGAGGGATATTGACCATATCCGCAGTGACGGGGGTGGTGTAGGGGTTGAGCATGGCATTGATGTCCGCCAGCGTCTGCTGTGCGTCCAGTTCATAACACCAGGCATAGCCGTTGTATTTGGCGTCCCCCCGTCCGGCCAGGGTCTTGGTGGTCACGGCCGTATCCGGGTCCAGATAAATGGCCTGCCCGGCAAACCACGCCAGCTCACTCAGCGTCAGGTCGGTGTCCACATAGGTAAAGAAGATGTCTGCAAAGGCAGTCAGCCGGGGCACGCTGTTCCAGGAGAGCATCTTGCGGGCCACGGCGGTAAGCAGTTTCTGCTGGGTCTGGGTGCGGCCCACATCGGAATATCCGCTCATATCGTTGTTGTGCCGGAAGCGCACCACTTCCAGCGCCTGCTGGCCGTTCAGGTGCTGGAAGCCTTTTTTGTAGTGGATGGACAGGTCCTGGGCGGGATCGTCGTAGTCCATGTCCACCGGCACCTCAAAGTCCACACCGTCCACCTCGTCCACCAGCGCCACAAAGGCACGGATGTCCACCTTGATGTAAAAGTCGATGGGGATGCCCAGCATCCGGGACAGCTCACCCCGCACCCGGTCCACACCGCCCCCGCCGCCGTAAGCACCGTTGATCTTTGGATAGCGGGTCCAGTCCCGGTCCACGATGGTGTCCCGGGGAACGGACACCACGCCCACCGTTTGCTCCTTCACGTCATAGGTGCCCACCATAAGGGTGTCGGCATTTCCGTTGCCGTCGTCCGTGCCCAACAGAAGGAAGGTGTAGCACAGCTTTTTGCGCTCTGGCCCATCCCCCTCCGGCGGGGTCTGGGTGGAGGCATCCTGCTCCTGCTGACCGGTCTGGGACAGGTCGGGGGGCTCAATGCTGGGCGGCTGGACAAAGATGTGCCACGCGGCGTAGCCCGTGACAATCAGCGCCGAGAGCACCACCACAAAGCGGTACAGCCCCGCCGCCACCCGCAGTGCACCGGACGGCCGGTTGCGTCGGCTTTCCCGTTTTCCTGCCATATTCCTGCCCCCTTCCGGAAATTATGTCAACATAGTACAGCATAGCAGGTTTCCCTTCATTACGCAAGGGGCTCAGGCAAATTTGCCGCGGCCTGTCCAAAACAATACGCCCCGCCGGTGATCCCGGCGGGGTGTGGTAGTGTATGCTTGCTTACTGCTCAGCTTCCACCGCGGCGATGCCGTCCACCCGGCGCTGGTGGCGGCCGCCTTCAAACTCGGTGGACAGGAAGGTATCCACAATACGCTCGGCCATGTTGGGGCCGGTCATACCCGCGCCCATAGCCAGCACATTGGCATCGTTGTGCTTGCGGGTCATCTCCGCAGACAGGGGCTCGGAACACAGGGCACAGCGGATACCCTTGACCTTGTTGGCGGTGATGGAGATGCCGATGCCGGTGGTGCAGATCACAATGCCACGCCGGCACTCCCCCGCAGCCACCGCCCGGGCGGCAGCGGCACCGAATTGGGGATAATCACAGCTGTCCAGACTGTGGCAGCCGCAGTCCACCACCTCGTGGCCCTGTGCGGTGAGATACTTCTTCACATGCTCCTTGAGCATATAGCCGCCATGATCGCAGCCCATGGATATTTTCATAACGATGTCCTCCTTTTTGTTTAAAGCGGGATAAATTCCGGCTTGCGCCGGCGGTATACGGTGTAATAGCGGAAGCCCAGCTCCTTCAACAGCCCCGCCGCGTCCGCGATGCCCTTGCCGATGTCCTCCGGCCGATGGGCGTCCGAACCCAGAGTGACGATCTCGCCACCCAATCGGCGGTACTGCTCCAGCAGGGGGCGATAGCGCCGGAGCACTTTGCCCCGGTTGGTGTTCACCTCAATGCCAGCCCCCCGATGGATCAGGTTGGTAAATATAGTTTCCAGCTGGGGAGCATATCGCTCCAGCGTCAGGCGGTTGCCATCCCGGTCGGTCATGTAGCGCAGGGTGTAGGGAATGTGGGCCAGCACATCCACAAAGTCAGTTTCGGACAGGGTGAGCAGGCTGTCAAAATAATCGTCCAGTGCCCGGTAGCAGGTGTCCTGGCTGTCATAGCGCCACAGGATAAAGTCCTCTCCTCCCAGCGTCTGACTCATATTGTGGACCGAGCCTGCCACCAGATCCAGCTCCACCTGCTCCACCAGCCGGCGGCAGCGCTGAGGGAACACATGGGCCGCATTCAGCTCCGCACCCAGTCGCACCTCCAGCCCAGCCGGGCAGCCTTGCTGTGCCAGCCGGTGCTGTTCCAGCGCGGGGGCCCAGTCCCAGTCCTCCAGAACCGTCCCATCCCGCTCCAGCAGGTCCATGTGGTCGGTGGTGCACACCATGGAAAGACCCATGACCGCCGCCTGCTCCAGTATCAAGGCGAGGGGCGCGTCGCTGTCCTTGGAGCAACAGGTATGATTGTGACAGTCAGCCAGAAACATACATACACCTCCCCGACCGTTCAGTACGGGATATTGTAAGCCTTTTTGGCTGGATTTGCAAGAAAAAGATGCGCCCGGGCCGTCAGCCCGGGCGCACAGCTGCATTTATTTTCTTGTGGGCACGTGCCAGATGTCCCGGGCATAGTCCCGGATGGAACGGTCCGCGGCAAAGATGCCCGACCGGGCGATGTTGGTCAGCGCCATCTGGTTCCACAGGGTGCGGTCGCGATAGGTCTGTGCCGCCCGCTCCTGGGCCTTCCGGTAGCTTTCGAAATCGGCCAGCAGCATATACTCGTCGCCTCCGAAGAGCAGACGGTTGGTGATAGAGTCAAAGGCAACTCCGTCGTCAAAGCCCCGGGCGATCTGGTCCAGCACAGCCCGCAGGTTGGAGTCGTTGTTGTAGTATTCATAGGCCTGATAGCCCTGGCGCTTCTTCTCGATCACCTCGTCGGCGGTCAGGCCGAACAAGAAGATGTTCTCATCCCCCACCTGCTGGTGCATCTCCACATTGGCGCCGTCCAGCGTGCCGATGGTCAGCGCGCCGTTCATCATGAACTTCATGTTGCCGGTGCCGCTGGCCTCCTTGCCGGCGGTGGAGATCTGCTCGGACAGCTCGCTGGCGGGCATGAGCTTCTCCGCCAGGGACACCCGGTAGTTCTCCAGGAAGACCACCTGCAGCTTATCCTTGCAGGCGGGGTCGGCATTGATGGTGGCGGACAGGGAGTTGATCAGGTGGATGATCTCCTTTGCCACCACATACCCGGGTGCAGACTTGGCCCCGAAGAGGAAAACACGGGGAGTCATCTCAAAGGAGCGGTCATTTTTGATTTGCTGGTACAGATGCACGATGTGCAGCACGTTGAGCAGCTGCCGCTTGTACTCGTGCAAGCGCTTGACCTGCACGTCAAACATGGCATCGGTGTTGAGCAGAATGCCCGTCTCCCGGGCAAGATAGCCGGCAAAGCGGCGCTTGTTTTCCCGCTTGATATCCTCCAGCTCGGCCAGCACCGCCTTGTCATCCCGGTACTTTTCCAGGCCCTGCATTGCATCGGGACGCAGCAGATAGTCGTCCCCGCCGGCGCACTGGCGGATCAGAGCGTCCAGCCGGGGGTTGATCTCAGACAGCCAGCGGCGGTGGTCAATGCCGTTGGTGACGTTTTTAAACTGGTTAGGGTTCAGGCTGCAGGCGTTGCGGAACACGTCCCTGCGCAGAATGTCCGAATGCAGCGCGGACACGCCGTTCACCGCCTGACAGGCACACACGCACAGGTTGGCCATACGCACCTGACCGCCCCAGATGATGGCCATGTTCTCCACCTTGGTCTGATCCCCCCGGAACACCTGCTCCAGATGGGCCTGATAGCGGTTTGCGATCTCCACAATAATCATCCAGATGCGGGGCAGCAGGGTCTGCAGCAGCTCCTGAGGCCACTTCTCCAGCGCCTCGGCCAGCACGGTGTGGTTGGTGTAGCACACCGTGTGGGACACGATGTCCCACGCATCCTCCCAACTGTAGCCCTCCTCGTCCAGCAAAATACGCATCAGTTCGGGGATAACCAGGGTGGGATGGGTATCGTTGATCTGGATGACATGCTTTTCATGGAAGTTGCGCAGCGTGCCGTACTGAGCCTTGTGCTGGCGACAGATGGACTGCACCGTAGCCGACACAAAGAAATACTGCTGCTTCAGCCGCAGGGACTTGCCCTCATAATGGTCGTCCGCCGGGTAGAGCACCTTGGCAATGACCTCTGCCATGGCCTTCTGCTCCACCGCCTTGAGATATTCGCCGGAGGAATAATACTTCATGTCCACCGGCAGGGCGGAACGGGCATCCCACAGGCGCAGGGTGTTGGTATGGTCGGTGCCGTAGCCGGCAATGACCATGTCCCGGGGCACGGCCATCACGCTGGTGTAATCCGTATGCTCCACCACCGCGTGCCCCCGCTCCCAGTACACATTCACCTTGCCGCCGAAGCGAACGGTCTGCACCTCGTCCATCTTGGTGATCAACCACGCCTCGCCCGGCTCCAGCCAGTTGTCCGGCAGCTCCACCTGCTGACCGTCGATGATCTTCTGCTTGAAAATGCCAAGCTCATAGCAGATGGAATAGCCGGTGGCAGGGATCTCCAGCGTGGTCATGGAGTCCAGATAGCAGGCTGCCAGACGGCCCAGGCCGCCGTTGCCCAGGCCCGCGTCGGGTTCCAGTTCAAAAATATCGGCGGCAGCAAAGCCCATGTCGTCCAGCGCCTGGGTCAGCGTGTCCAGCACGCCCAGATTGTAGGCATTCTTCATCAGAGAACGGCCCATCAGAAACTCCAGGGACAGGTAGTGCACCTGCCGAGCCTGCTTCTCCCGCACGCGCTCGGCGGTACTCACCTGATGAATGTTCATAATATCCCGCAGCACCAACGCGCAGCACTTGAAAATCTGGGTGGGGGTGGCGTGCTCCACCTCCCGGCCAAAGTTGCGCCGCAGCTTACCGGTGATCAGTTCTGTCAATTGTGATTTACTGTATTGTGCCATAAAAAGGGTTCCCTCCCGCAGATAGTGGTCTTCCCCTGCGTCCCCCGCGGAGACGAAAAGAAATTAACAGTTATTATACCAACTATTTTAGTATACGTCAAATATTTCCCCTTCAAACAACTGCCGCATATCCTCCGGCAGGGGACTGACCCACTCCATGTCCCGGCCGGTGACCGGATGGCGCAGTGTCAGCCGGTGGGAGTGGAGGGCCGTGCGGCCCATCAGCTCCGGCGGCTGGGTTCCGTAGAGAAAATCCCCCACCAGCGGATGCCCCGTATAGGCCATGTGCACCCGGATCTGGTGGGTCCTCCCGGTATCCAGCCGCACCCGCAGAAGGGCCCGACCACCGGCAGCCGCCAGCGTCTCATAGTGGGTGCGAGCGCTCTTTCCGTCCGGACGGACACACTGCTCCACCAGCGAGCCCTCCTTCGCTCCCAGCGGCGCATCCACCACACCTTCAGGCGGCCGGGGTTCTCCCTCACATACCGCAAGATACACCCGCCCAAAGGCGCTGGTGTGCAGCTGTTGCTTGAGGATCTCCTGGGCGTGAGGGTGTTTGGCGCACACCAGCAGACCGCTGGTCCCCCGGTCCAGCCGGTGGACGGGGTGGAAGTCTGCCTCCTGCCCCGTGCGCTGGTAATAGCCCACCAGAAGGTTGCCCAGCGTGTCCTCCCAGTGTCCCGGTCCGGGGTGGACAGACAGCCCCGCAGGCTTATTGACCACAATGATGTCCTCATCTTCGTAGACAACGTCCATCTGACCGCACACCCCAACAATGCCGCTGCGCCGTTCCGGCTCCGACAGCCGTACGGACAGCACCTGTCCCGGCCGGGGGACAAAGCGGGTGTTTACACGCACGCCATCTACCAGTATGCCGTCGTCCATCCACTTGATGCGTCGGATCACCGTTCCGGACAACCCCAACTGTTTGCGCAGCAGGGTGTCCACACGCACACCCGCGCACTCCCGGGGCACGGTTAGGTCCAGTCTGCGTGCCATCATGCTCCCCCCTTTCTCCTGTCGTTTCCCAAAAAGTATACTCCCCAAAAGTTCTTTTTGCAATCCTGCACCTTTTTCGATATAGTATAGGGGTAACGTCACCACAGGGAGGCAGTCGTATGGCCACACCCCACGAACAAACGCTGGGTATTTATATTCATATCCCCTTCTGCCGCAGCAAGTGCGACTACTGCGACTTCTATTCCCTCTCCGGCCGGGAGCAGGACATGGAGCGCTATCAGCACGCCCTTATGACCCATATCCGCCAAACCGCTCCTTCCGCCACGGGCTGGTATGTGGACACCATCTATTTTGGGGGCGGCACGCCCAGCATCTATGGTGCGGACCGGCTCGAGGCGCTGCTGCACCTGCTCAAGCAGCATTACCAGGTGGCAGACGATGCGGAGATCACACTGGAGGGCAATCCGGACAGCGTGGACACCACCCTGCTCACCCGTCTGCGCCGGGCCGGATTCAACCGTCTGTCCCTTGGTGTGCAATCAGCCTGTGACCGGCATCTGCGCGCCCTCCACCGCCCCCACACCTTCGCTCAGGCACAGCAGGCAGTGGCCTGCGCCCGGCAGGCGGGGCTGGACAACCTCAGTCTGGACCTGATCTACGGCCTGCCCCACCAGTCCTTGTCCGACTGGCAGCACACGGTGGAGCAGGTGCTTCTGCTCGCTCCGGAGCACCTGTCCTGTTACGGATTGAAGGTGGAGGAAAACACCCCCCTGTACACCCGCGTGCAACAGGGCGAGCCCCTGCCCGACGACGACGCGCAGGCAGATATGTATTTGTGGGCCGTCGATCGGCTGGAGCAGGCGGGCTATCACCAGTATGAGATCTCCAACTTTGCCCGCCCGGGCATGGCGTCCAGACACAACCTGCGCTACTGGCTCACAAGCCCCTATCTTGGCTTCGGTCCGGGGGCACATTCCGACTTTGGTGAGCAGCGCTACAGCTTCCTGCCAGACCTGGACCAATATATCCACGGTGTGCTGTCCCACCGCCCGGTCACGGACGAGTGCGCGTTCGTTCCCCCCCGGGAACGGGCAGATGAATATCTCATGCTTCGTCTGCGCACCACCCTTGGCGTGGATCCGTCAGAATACTGCCCCGCCTATTCTATGGATTTTGGCCCGCTGCAGGCCCTATTTTCAAGCTACGAGCAGCAGGGTTGGGCCATTTTTGACAATGACCGGTGGCGGCTGACCCCGAAGGGTTTTCTTCTGTCCAACCGTCTCATCGGCCAGTTGCTGGATGCCCAGCAGCCGTCCATCCCTTAAAACGCAGCCAGCCCGGAGCCGAGGTTCGGCTCCGGGCTTCGTTTATTTCGCCAGTATCTCAAACTCATACCAGGTCATGCCGCGTTCCTCCACGGCCCGCCAGGTCAGGCCATAGCTGTTCACCTCACCCCAGGTCTGATACCAAAAGCGATACTCAATTCCCACATGGGCAGGCAGAATATCCTCCACATTCTCCTGCACCCGGGCAAAGTTACGGGGAATGCCCCGCACCTTGGGAAAGAGCACCGCCACCTGGTTCACTCCCGTTTCCGTCACCACAGCATCCAGGCCGCAGCCGGCCACCGTGCTGTTGATGGCATCCAGGGTGAAGCTGTCGTCACCGATGCGCAGCAGGGCCGCCAGCGCCTGTGCGAGGCCCTGGGCGTCCTCCGCCTCCGGTTTGCTTTGAAACAGCGCCGCCAGCCGGTCCAGTCCATCGCCCCGGGCGGTGTCGGGCAGCATCTCCCGCTGCACCTCCTCCAGCCGCTGTTCCAGCGCATCCAGCGCACTGCCCATACTGTCCAGTTCCGCCGCAAAAAAGGAGTTTTCCAGCCGGTACACGCCCAGGGGCCGCAGCAGCTGCTTCAGATCCTGTGCCCCGCTCATGTCATCTCCTCCACCGTCACCTGCTTGAGCACAGGCAGCTGACCGGCAGTTAAGGTCAGATCTCCCTCAGGCTGGAGCACGGCGCAGTTTTCCACGCCATCCACCCCAAACACAAGGCTGGTCAGCTGGGCCGTCAGCACATTCTGTCCCAGCCTCTGTCCACCAAACCACCGGCTCACCGCCTGCTTCACCTGAGGATACACCGTGTCCGGCTGTCGGCACTCTACCTGTACCGTCACATTCACTTCCACCGGTTCGGGCGGTATGGCCTGTACATCCACCGCGATCTCCCGGCACTGCTCAAAATGGGCCTGCACCCGGTCCAGAAGCTCCTGCCCCGGCATGCCGCCCGTCCCGGCCACCACCACATCCACCGTCCCCACGCCACGGTTTCGGGGCAGGGCTTTGGCATCTGCCACCCCTTCAAAGCCCAGAGCCTCCCGCTCATAAAAGGCGGCGTTGGCCCCGTTGGGCAGACGGCGAAAGCTGTCCAGGACCCGCTGGCGCAGCACCTCATCCTCCTCGGCATCCGCGCCACCCACCAGTGGGGCGTTGTTTATACAGCCGGTGATGCCCACCGGCGCGGCGGCAAGGGTGGTAATGCTGCCCGCGCGCGCATTGCCGGACGCGCCCGGCTCCACCGCCCGCACAGGGACCTCCACACGGTCCTCCCCCGCCGGCAGCACACCCTCATTCACGGTCTCAAAGCGCACCAGACCCGCCGTCATGCACACCGTCCCCGCGGGGATCACGCGGTCTGTCTGTGCGCCTGCGTCGCCGAAAAAGCATACCAGCCCCTGAGCACAGGAGGCCTGCTTGCGCTCCAGCGCCCGCAGCTGTGCGTGCCGGTCCAGATACTCCCCCTGGGCCGTCTGTGGAAAACACTGACGGCTGACCCAGTCCGCCTGGGCATACAGGGCGCACAGCTGTGCCGCCACCGCATACATGCGTGCGGCCAGATCGCCCCCCGCGCTCACCTCCATACCGGTGCGCGCGGTAAAGTCCGAGAGCAGATCGGAATAGAGCTGCTCAATATCCTTCATTTCCCATTCCTCCTAACCGGGCGGTCACTTCCAGCGCCTCTCCCTGCCATTGCAGCCTCACCATGACCCACGCCTGGTCACCCTGCTGGGAGTACTCCGCTGCTGTCACGGTCACGTCCTCATCTTCCAGCGCCTGACACACATACTGCAGGCACAGCGCCTGCCGTGCCCCGGGCTTCTCCGCCGCCAGCGTGTGCAGCCGGCTGCCCAGCCGGGGCAGAAAAGGAAACGCCCCTCTGCGCGCGCTGAGCTTGAACAGCACCCGCTGGATCAACGCCTGACTGCCCTCCAGCTGCTGAAAGCCCCCCATTCCGTTGGGGACAAGATCCCCGTTGTTCCATTTGGTTTCCTGCATCTTATCCTCCCTGTCCTGCCAGTGCCGCCACTGCCTGCTCGATCATGGCCTGCAGGGAAACCCCGTTCACCATCACCCGGCCGGTCAGCTCCACCGCCCCCGACCGGGTCAGCTTCACCCCACAGCCGGTCCCGTAGAGCTCCACCTCGCCGGGCTGCAGGTCATTATCCTCCTGCTGGGCGGCCAGAATGCAGGCATCCTCCTCCTGTTGTCCGGTCTTGAGCACCAACACCTGCTGTCCCACCCGAGGACGCCAGCGGCAACCGCCGGGCCCCAGAACGGGCAGCCAGCGCCGCTCCGTTCCCATATACACGCCGCACAGCTCCCCGCCGGAGGTGACCACACCCATATCCGCCGAAGACTCCGGCCGCTCCGCCGGCTGCTTGCTCTGTTTGGAAGTCCACATCCCTTTCACCTCACAGCATCGTATCTTTGGGCACCAGCACCAACCGAGTACCGTACCCCTGGGCATCCATTCCGACTGTCACCTGCGCCACCCGGAACACACCGTTTCTGCCCCAGCCCGAGCGGTCCAGCCGCACCAGTTCCCCCGGCCAGGCACAGAAGGGCAGCGCGATGTCTGCCTCCAATTCCAGCTGCTCCCGCTGGGACTGACGGATCTGATAGTCCCCCTGATAGCGCATGGTCTGATGGTCGCTCTTGCCCGGCATAGTGTAGATCCTCCGGCATTGTCCGCCGTCGGACTGAAAGGCTTCATTGATTACCTTGTTCACGCCGGGGTTATTCCCCCGCTCCTGCACCCACACCTGGCTGATGACCCCGTAGCGTCTGTCCCGGACGCACAGACGTGTCACCGGCACCCGGTCGTGAATCACCTTGGGCGGCTTGTCCTCCCAGGCTCCCAGGATCAGTCTACCTTTGGGGTCAAACCGGGGCGTCACCCCGCCATAATAGCGTGTAAATTCGTACAGCACCGCCCACTCACTGCTGCCCGTACCCACCCGAAAATGGGTCACCGGGGAAAGCGTTTCCTGTCTTGCCACGGCAATGCCGTAGGGAAGCACGTGGTCGCGGAGAATATCCTGCACCGTGGCCACGGCATAGTCCGCCCCTACCGCCTCGTTGTCCAGCAGCAGCGCCGCCATGCCACGACCGCTGACCTCCATCCGGCAGCCCTGCTGGGACCAGCTCACCTCGCACTCGTCCACCACGCCCGCAAAGACCTGTTCGTCCTCGTGAAAGGCCTCAAAGCGCACCGCGTGTGCCAGCCGCTCGTCCTGCCCGCATTCCCACAGGCTCACGGCGCGAAAGCTGTCGCAGGGCGTCCCGCAGCCGTATTCCAGCTCCCATTCCACCAGTTCGGGCAGCCGGTCCCGCGTTGCGTCGGCATATACAAGATAAGCCGTCATCGTACGCGTACCTCCTGCCCCACCTGGATGCGATTGGGATTTTTGATCTGGGGATTGAGTTCCAGCAGCCGCTCCAGACTCACGCCGTAGCGCTTGCTCAGCCCCCACAGAGTCTCCCCCTTCACCACCCGGTGGACCAGCCGGCCGGCGGTGTTAGGCTTCTCCTCCCCATTCGTCTCCTGACCCAGTCTGGCGTCATAATAGTCCAGATCCTCCCAGAAGGTAAAGCTGTAGCTGACGTAGTCCGCCCTGGGCTCCTGCCGCAGCGTCAGCTCCACAAAGTGGGCACTGGCCGTCTGCCACAGGGGATGGATCAGCTCCCCGGCCCCCGGGTCGTAAAACACGTTGGCCAGCGCGCCAAACTGAGCATAGGCCTGCGGCCCTGCAAACTCTCCCTCGCCGCGCATCACTCTTCGGGTGCGTCCCAGATCCTGTAAATGGTACAGTCCATAGGGCACTTTGTTTTCCGCCATCACCCGTTCATATTCGATGGAATACACCCTCGGATTGTGCGGCCACACATAATTCTTATACCGCATCGGAGTCAAATCCATTTGCCTCTCCTCCTCGTTCCGTCCTTACAGCAGACCCAACCGCCCGTCATACCGCCGGGCGTCCCGACGAAACTGCGTGTCGATCTGCGCCGTCAGGCCCTGCTGCCCCGCCGCCGGGCTGTGCTTGAGCGCTGCCATGGTTCTCACGGCACTCTCCTGCGCCGGCCCAAGCTCCCGTTGCCGGACCCGCTCCGACCCGGCAGCGATACCCATCGCCCGACGAGCCGCCCGGCGGGCGAGCTCCACCTCCCGGACCGTCTGCATCCGGTCCTGCTGCTGCCATACCGGTTCTGCCCCGGCAGCACGCCCGGGTTTCTCCGTGCCGCCGCTGTGCATCACCGCGTTGGGCTGCAGCGCCTGTTCCGGAGAGGTCTGCCGGAGCGTTTGCTCCTGTGTCGTTACCGGGCGCAGCGCCCCGTCTCTCCACCACAGCAGCTCCTCGCCCTCCGGCTCCTGCTCCAGCAGCTCGTCCAATCGATCTGTCACGACCGCTCACCCCGTTTCATGCTCAAAAACCGTCCCTCGTCAAAGGCTGTGTTGACCATGCCCTCCCCCGAGGAAACCGGAGCACCGCAGGCAAGGCAGCGCTCCTCCATCGCCCGGCTGCGGCAGCTGGGGCACAGCTGTTCCAGTTCCTGTTCGTCGTCCAGCATCAAATTGACCGCGCACCACAGGATCTCCCGGTCCGTCATCGTTCGGACACGGTCCTCCGTGGGCAGGGCTGAAAAGGATCGCAGCACGCGCCAGTACAGCCGCTCACCCGGCGCGTGCTCCAGACGTTTTTTAGTTCCAATGCCGCCTCGTTGTCCCCCACACCGGGGTTGACCCGGGCATTGAACTGTGCCCAAAGATCGCTCATCGTACCGATCTCAGCCACGGTCAGTTCCTCCAGTACATGGGCACCATCCCGGTACACGGGCTGCCCGTCCCGCTCCAGCGCTCTGGCCAGCAGACAGGCATTGGCGCACAGAGCGCGCTCCCGGTCCTCCCGGGCCAGCCACGCCGCCTCCCGGCGGGCCTGCAGCACCTCCATAGCGCTGAGCAGGCGCAGCTGCCGTCCGTCCGTCAGCTCCATCCGGTCCGGTCCGGAAAGAATGCTTGTCTGCATGCCTTACACCTCCGTCTCAATGCGTCGGGAGGCCACCAGTTCCACCTTCTCCAGCACCATATCGCCGATGGAAGCGCTCTCACTGATGTTCTTCCACTGGCACTCCGAGTAGATCACTCTGCGATCCGGTTTGCAGATGACCAGGGAAAAGTCCTCCAGGGCGTAAAAATCAATGCCGTCGCGGATGGCCTCGTCGGTGGCGTACAGCCGGGACAGCGACAGCTCATGCTTCACCGGTCCGGCCACCGTGGCCACCGGCTCCTTCTCACCAAACGCCTCCACCGACAAACTGGACTTACTGGCCTTGGCGGTGTAGCTCTGCACCACCGCCACCTTTTTGCCTTCCACCTCCAGATAGATGTCGCTGCTGGTGGGAAATCCTGTGATCGTCATATCCTTCCCTCCTTAAATGGTGATATGGGCACTGAGCCAGATCTGATTGATGCCGTGAGTGACCGTAAAAGCGAAATCCACCAGACAGCGGGTAGGCTCCTCACTGTCCTGCTGCACGCTCACGCCATCATAGCCGGTGATGATCTCCCGGGCCAGCTTGTTCTCCAGCTCCAGCACCACCTGGGAGCGGATGGCCCCTCTGGTCTGCGCCGTATTCTTGGCTCTGCGGAATCGGCTTTTCAGGGCATTTCGGATGGCGGGAATCACATCGTCCACCACAAGAATGCTGTTCAGATCTCTCCAAGTGGTGTCTGCCGCCCCGTCCGTAGTGGTGCGGGTGGTCACGCCGCGCACCACGCTCACCGTGCCGCTCAGCTCTTCCACCACCGTCACGCCGCCTCGGATCAGCACGTCCAGTTCGCTGTCCTCATACCGTCCGTCCAGACCGTGCAGCCCGGTCAGCACCGCGCCGCCCAGAGGCACCGCGGGATCGGTCTGTCCGGCAATGGCGCCCGCCACCGCCGCAGCCACCTGGACACCGCTGTCGGCATTGCCCTGCCCGTCCACGCAGCCGGGGGCGGTGAGCACCACGCGCTCGCTGTTGATGGCCTGGGCACGCTCCACCAGCTGACTCACTGTCTCCCCGGCCCCGCCAGCCACCACCGCGATGCGCTCGCGCTGGGCGGCGCTGGCCGAGCAAACGCTGTCGCGCAGCGCCTGCTGCACCTGGACCAGTGTGCTGTCACACACCAGCACCGCCAGCTCCTCTCTGGCCGCCATGGCGTCAAAGGCAGCCTGATATGCCGCCAGGTCCGTCCCCTCCACCGGGTAGACAAACACCTGCGCCGCGCCATTGCGCAGCAGTAGCCAAACCAGATCTGCCGCCCGGGCGTTCAGGGCAGTCACCGCCTGCTCATAGCGGCTGATCTGCCACACAGCCTGGGCAGGCTGGCTCATCTGCACAGCCAGACCCACATACTTGCGGCCTACCGCGCCGCTCACCGCGGCAGAGGCATCATAGAAGGAATATACTCCCGGTCGCTCATGGGCTGTGATACTCATCTGTTCATCTCTCCTCTCAACTCAAACGAAAGCAGGCTGTCCTCCCGCTGCCCCTGGGCATACAACCAGCCGGAGCAGTGCAGCCGGCATCGCCGGCGCAGCAGCCGTTGCTTCGTGTCATATTCAGTCTGTTCCACTTCCAGCTCCTGCACCCGCAAGCCCAGAGGTGCCTGACTCTGCAGGGCGGCCAGCATCCGGTCCAGCAGTTCCCGCTCCTGCGCCACCCCCGCCTCAGGCGGGGTGATCAGGTCCAGCGTAAAGGTCAGCCGGGCACGGCGACCATACCGCACGATTTCCTCACCGCCCGGCTCGTCCGCCCACTGCCCCAGATAATCCTGCAGGCCGCTGGAGGTGCATTTTACCTCCTCCAGCGACACCAGCACCATGGACTGCTCCGGCTCGGTCGCCCGTCCCTCAGGCCAGGCAGCCACAGCCGGGACATCCCGCTCCACCAGAAATCGTGCCAACTCCTGCTGGATCTGTTCCAGCTTCATTCCACCGCCTCCTGTCTTCTCCGGGTGCAGATCGCCCGCCAGTGGTGGATCTGTTTCCCGATGAAAATGGGGTGTGCCTGCTCCACCCGGAAGCGCTCCCCACCCACCTCCACCCGACTGGTGGTATCAAGAGGCACGTTTGCCTGCCCCAGATACAAAAACCGATCCTGCATCACCTGACCCAGAGGGGTCGGGACGCTTTGCAGCGTCCCGACCTGTCTCACAGGCTGAAAAAAAGCTTTGCACCGTCTGTCCTGCCCGCCGGTATATACCATGACCCTTGTGCCCCAGCGCTCCAGCGCCCGGGCAAAGTCCTGCGTTTTCATGATCCTCTCACTCCATAAAACAAAAAGCTGCGATCCTTCACCCATGGTGCCATCAGCTGCCATGCCTGCCGGCGCAGGTCTCCGGCCCGTTCACGCCCGTTTCCGGTGCGCAGGGTCACATCTCCGGCAGAAACATACTCCACCTGGCCCGCCCCATTGCCGGTCTCCATGATCGCCAGCGCCAGCCACGCACCGGCCAGCGCAAGGGTGTCCGCGCAGTCCTGCTGGCTCACACCCTCACGCAGCGCCGCGGTCAGCTCTCCACAGGCGGCGGAGCAGGCGCACAGCAGCGCCTCCTCCTGTCCCTCCAGTCCGCCTGCCATGCCCCGGGCCAGTTCCATCATGCGGTACTGCATCACACGCTGAGCACCTTGGCCGCCTCATCAAACAGCTTGGCAAAGCCGCTGATGCTGGTGATGGCCGCACGCTCCAGCTGGCGGTCAATGAGCTTGTCATACTCCACCAGCACATCGCTACCCTTGACCATCTCCAGGGCGTAAT
The DNA here is from genome assembly GCA_045579605.1 of Lawsonibacter sp. Classification (GTDB taxonomy): domain Bacteria; phylum Bacillota; class Clostridia; order Oscillospirales; family Oscillospiraceae; genus Lawsonibacter. The sequence continues at coordinate 581 of JAZNMM010000101.1, read as the reverse complement.
TGCGGTCAAGGCCGATGATGGTGCCCTCAGGCAGTGCGCTGGTGCGCAGCAGGGTGGCACCCAGAGGCGTGGTCAGCTTACCGGTACCCTGGAAGTTCAGCCCGGTCAGAGGATTCTGGAACTCGGGCAGCTTGAGCATCTTGACCATGGTGTCGTTGCTCACCAGCAGGGTGTTCATCTCATAGGGGTCAAACTTGGCCCAGAAGTCCACCAGATCCTCATAGGTCAGCACGCCGGAAGAGCCCACCTCGTACACCTTGGCGGCGTTGTCGTTGCCGTCACCGTTGAGCAGTACGTCAATGGCGTCCTCCAGATGCATGCGGTTGATGTGTGCGCCGATCTGGCGCAGGGTAACGGAAAACAGGTCCAGCTTCTGGTAGCGAATGGCTTCGTAGGAAGCCACCAGCATACGGCCGCGCTTATGCAGCTTGACCAGATTGTCCTGCACCTTCACCGTGGTGCTGGGGATCACAGCACCTTCCTCCACGCGGCGCAGCTCCTTCTCCTCGCCGCCGGGCTGGGCGGTGATAGAGCGGTAGTCCATGCCGTCAAATCGGGTCACCGCAGCAGTGATAGAGGGC
>JAZNMM010000100.1:0-4607 GCA_045579605.1 Lawsonibacter sp. | reverse complement strand
GGACGATAAGACCCACCCCATCCCCGACCTGACCGGCTATATCACCGAGGGCCAGATCATCCTCTCCCGGGAACTGTTTCGCAAGGGCATCAATCCCCCGGTGGATGTGCTGCCCTCCCTGTCCCGTCTGAAGGACAAGGGCACCGGCGCGGGCAAGACCCGTGAGGACCATTCGGGTACCATGAACCAGCTGTTTGCCGCCTATGCTACCGGTAAGGAGAACAAGGAGCTCATGTCCATTCTGGGCGAGGCGGCCCTGTCTCCCACCGATCTGCTGTATGCTAAATTTGCCGATGAATTTGAAAAACGCTACGTGGGGCAGGGGAGTGAGGAGAACCGGTCCATCGAGGAGACACTGGATCTGGGCTGGGAGCTACTGAGCATTCTGCCCGCTACCGAGCTCAAGCGCATCAAGCCGGAGTATATCGACAAGTATCTGCCCAAGAAGGATTAAAGGGGGGAATGAGATGCCTTCCGCGACCATAAACCCCACACGTATGGAACTGACCCGGCTCAAGGGTCGGCTCAAGACCGCCCAGCGGGGCCACAAGCTGCTCAAGGACAAGCGGGACGAGCTGATGAAGCAGTTTATGGACGTGGTGCGGGAAAACCGCGCCCTGCGCCGCCGGGTGGAGGAAGCACTCATGCGCGCCCACGGTTCCTTTACCGTGGCCAGCGCCATCATGTCCCCGGAGATGCTGGAGCAGGCGCTGATGTACCCCAAGCAGAGCGTGGAGCTGGACATGAGCTTTGAAAACGTCATGTCGGTGGACGTGCCCAAGTATCAATTCCACACGAAAAACGAGGACCCGTCCCAGATCTATCCTTACGGCTTTGCCCAGACCAGTGGCGAACTGGATGATGCGGTGACGGAACTGTCCGGTATCTTTCGGGATATGCTCAAGCTGGCCCAGATTGAAAAGACCAGCCAGCTGCTGGCGGAGGAGATCGAGAAGACCCGCCGGCGTGTTAACGCGCTGGAGTATGTCAAGATTCCCGAAATGCAGGCAAATATCAAGTATATCACCATGAAGCTGGACGAGAATGAGCGTGCCAACACCATCCGGCTGATGAAGGTGAAGGATATGATCCTGAAGGAGGCGCTGGAGGAAAAACGGGCGGAGACCGCCCGGGCCGCCGGCAGCTGAGAAACGCGGTCGAATCATAGATGACCCGGCAGCCTTTTGAAAGGCTGCCGGGTTTTAATATGGGGTGATAGGCAAATGAAAAGCCGTGATGAGCGGATACACCGGGTAGTGGCCCGGTGCGTCCGTTTTTTGCCTTGTGCGGAGATGGATAAAGGGAATATTTGGGTCGTTATGGAATGAACAGCACTATAATGAAAGATTTAAGGTGTGCATTAATGCGGGCGAGTGGGCCTGCATGGAGCATTTTGACAAACTGAAAGACTTTTCTCCGCTTTTGCGTAAAAAAACAGGGAAAAACCCTTGGCTTTTTGGCGAAAATGTGTATAATTAAAATGATATGTTTTGCGCGGCGGGCCCGCCGCGTGGTTTTCCCCGGGGAAAACCACGAAGCTCTTTGTCCGCGGTTGGATAGGTTGCGCAAAACCAAGAGATTGCGGGAAAAACGAGAGGTCGGAGGCGTGCGTCCGGAATCAGCGATGCAGATCGTACGGTCTTGCTGGGGAGAAGATATGGAGATTTTTTGTAGTATTGCAGGTCTGTACGTGAAGATGGATACCTTTGGACGGGCGCTGGAACAGGCCGGGCCATACATGATAGAGCCTTTAGCAGATGAACCGCACATTGTTATTCGGGCAGATAGCCAGGCGCTGCAACGCCGGCAGCCGCATTTGTCGGAAGATGAGTGCGAGTACCTTGCCACCGGAGACAGTTTTTATCGGCAGCTGTTGGCCTTTGATGGGATGCTGCTGCACGCGTCGGCGGTGGTGATGGACGGATATGCCTATCTGTTTTCGGCACCCTGCGGGACGGGGAAATCCACTCACACGGCGCTGTGGCAACAGGTATTTGGCCCGGATCGCGCGGTCATCCTGAACGATGACAAGCCTGCTCTGCGATGGGACGGAACGCAATTTCTTGCCTTTGGAACACCGTGGAGCGGAAAAAGTCATTTGAACAAAAATTTTGGTGCACCCGTGGCGGGGATCTGCATGCTCGGTCGGGGAGCGGACAATACGATTGCACCCTTTAAGGGGGTAAAAGCGATCCGCGCTTTGCTGGAGCAGACGGTGCGGCCTCGTGATCCCGGGGCGATGTCTGTACTGTTGGATCTGACCGACAAGCTGATGGCTCATGTGCCCGTGTGGCAGATGGAGTGCAACATGGACCCGGAAGCCGCCTGTGTGTCCCACGGGGCCATGTCAGCGGCAGTTGAGGCCCGGAATCGGTAAAGGAGCGAGAAACGTGAAGCTGAAAGACGGTTTTCTTCTGCGTCATGTAGCCGGACAGCCTGTGGTTCTGGCTGTTGGCGAGACGGTGGATTTTAACGATATGATCACGCTGAATGACACGGGCTGTACCCTGTGGAAGTGTCTGGAGCAGGACGTGCGGCGGGAGGACCTGATCCGCGCCCTGTTGGACGAGTACGAGGTGGATGAGGCTACCGCCGGGGTTGCGGTGGATTCGTTTGTGCAGCGACTGAAGGAGCTGGATCTGCTTGTCTGAGCGAGAGATACAACTGGAGGCTGCGATCCCTTTGATGCTGGAGGCTCTTGAGCGGGGGCAGAGCGTGCGCTTTTCTCCCAAAGGCACCAGTATGCGCCCCATGCTTCGGCAGGGGCTGGATTCGGTCACGTTGTCCCCGGTGACAGGACAGTTGTGCAAGTACGAGCTGCCCTTTTATCGCCGGGCGGACGGAAGCTATGTGCTCCACCGCATCGTAGGGGTGGGGGAGACCTACACCTGTATGGGGGATAATCAGTTTCAGCCCGAGCCGGGGTTGACCCATGAACAGATGATCGCAGTGGTCACCTCTTTTTCCCGTGGGGGAAAAGAGCATTCGGTGCGGGAACTGTCGTATCGGATGTATTGCCGTTTCTGGCATTTCAGCCGCCCGGTGCGCCGCCTGTGGCGATGGGGACTGGCCTGCATTCGGAGGATATTTGGATGAAAAACCATTCCACCATGTTCTGGATATTGAAGCGCATCCGCCACCGTATCCCCATGCTGCTGCTTATGACCCTGGCTGATGTGGCGGAGGCGGTGCTTGGGGTGCTGTTTGCCCTTGCCATGCGCAATGTGATCGACTGGGCTACTACCGGTGACGTGGGCCGGTTTATCGGTGCCTGCGCGGTGCAGGTTGCTCTGATCCTTGGTATGCTGGGGTGTGGTGCACTTTCCCGGTGGCTGCGGGACCGACTGGCGCACGAACTGGACCGGGACTGGAAAAAACGGTTGGTACACGGATTACTTCACGGGCAATATGCGGCTGTTTCTGCCTATCACAGCGGGGAGTTGATCAACCGACTGAATAATGACGTTCGTACGGTGGATGAAGGCGTACTGCTGGTACTGCCGGGAGTGCTGTCCACCGTGGTGCGGCTGGTAGTTGCTCTGGTGGTGCTGGCGGCCGTGGAGCCGGGCTTTGCCGGTGTACTGGTCCTGCTTGGACTGGTGATGATCCTTGTGACCGGCATTCTGCGCCGGGGTTTGAAGCAGATCCATAAACAGGTCAGCCAGGCGGAGGGACGAGTCATGTCCTTTCACCAGGAGGCTATGGAAAAATTGCTGGCTGTTCAGGCCATGGATCTGGCAGGAGAGGTTGAAAAACGTTCTGACGCCCTGCTGGAAGAACGGTATCAGGCCCAGTGCCGTAAGCGTCGCATTTCTTTGCTGGCCAATACAGGGGTGAGCGTGCTGTACTATGCGGCCGGCTTTGCTGCGCTGTGCTGGTGCGGATGGCAGCTGCTGATGGGGCGTATGACCTTTGGCACATTGAGTGCGGTGATGCAGTTGGTCAGTCAGCTGCAGATGCCCTTTGTCAGCCTGTCCGGCTTTTTACCCCGTTATGCCGCCATGCTGGCATCGGCTGAGCGGCTGATGGAACTGGACAAACTTCCTGTGCAACAGGAGGCGGTGTGTACAGACGCTTGCCCGCCGCAGCGGATCGTGGGAGAGAGCGTTACCTTTGGCTATGCGGACAAGCCGGTGCTGTGTGATGCGTCCTTCGCGGTCCCAGAATGTGCCTTTGCGGTGATCACCGGTACATCCGGAATCGGGAAAAGCACGCTGCTGAAGCTGCTGCTTGGAATTTATCCCCCTGACAGCGGCCGGTTATATGCCGAACTGGACGGGGAGCAGATACCCCTGTCTGCGGCCACAAGACGTTTGTTTGCTTACGTGCCTCAGGGCAATTTCCTCTTCAGCGGTACGCTGCGGGAAAATCTGCTGATCGTCGATCCCGAGGCGAGTCCGGTCCAAATCGAGCAAGCTGTTCATGTCAGCGGGATGGATCAGTTTCTCTCCCAACTGCCCGAAGGTTTGGACACGGTGATCGGGGAACGGGGCGAGGGGTTATCCGAAGGACAGGCCCAGCGGCTGGCCATCGCCCGGGCGGTGCTCAGCCAGGCACCGGTGCTGCTGTTGGATGAGGCCACCTCCGCCCTGGATGTGGACACGGAG
>JAZNMM010000099.1:0-2229 GCA_045579605.1 Lawsonibacter sp. | reverse complement strand
ACGTTGTAGGTGAAGCAGGCGGGGAAGATGATCAGACCCGCGGTGATGGCCACAAAGGAGTCCAGCACGATGACGTTGATGGATTCACCCAGCAGGGTGCGTTCCTTGTTGATGTAGCTGCCGAAGATGGCCATGGAGCCGATGCCCAGGCTCAGGGTGAAGAAGGCCTGATTCATGGCGCCCACAATGACCTTGGGGGTGATCTTGGAGAAGTCGGGCAGCAGGTAGAACTTCAGACCCTCCGCCGCACCGGCCATGGTGGCGCTGTTGACGGCCAGCACGATCATAAGCAGCAGCAGGGCGATCATCATGTATTTGGTCACCCGCTCCAGGCCGCCCTGCAGGTTGAAGCTGAGCACCAAAAAGCCGACCACCACCACAATGCCCATGAACAGCATGTTCAGACCGGGGTTGGTGATCATGGGCACAAAGCCCAGGTCAGCGGTGTTGCCGGTGAGGAAGCGGTAGAAGTAGTACACCAGCCAGCCGGAAACGCAGGTGTAGAAGCTCATCAGACACACGTTTCCAAACAGGGCCAGATAGCCGTGGATATGCCACTTCTGGCCGGGCTTTTCCAGCTTGTGGTACATACGCACGGGGCTGGCCTGGGAGGCACGGCCCAGAGCAAACTCCATCACCATCACGGGCAGGCCAAGCAGCAGCAGGCACAGCACGTACACCAGCACAAAGCCGCCGCCGCCGTACTGACCGGTCATCCACGGGAATTTCCACACGTTGCCGCAGCCGATGGCGCAGCCCGCGCTGAGCAGAATGAAGCCCAGACGGGAGGACAGACGTTCGCGATTGTTCATAAATAGAAAACCTCTCTTCTCTTTTGGGAATATCGGATATTGTACCAACAAACAGGCGAAAAGTCAAAAGGTTTTATCCTGCGGGCAGGGGGGGATTGCAAAGGGGGCGGTGGACCGTTATAATGGGGAAAAACAAGCCCGGCACGGGAGAAAACGGAGGATGCAGATATGGACAAGGAGAGTGCGCGGGTGCGCCCGGGAGGGGCGGCCTATGTCAGCCCGGAGGGCATCATCCACTCCACGGACGGGAAGTACCGCTGGGTATATGAGGTGGACCGTTGGACGGACGGGACACAGTGGGCTGCCGGAGTGGGAAAATACGCCCTGATCGGCGCGGTGCTGGGGGTGCTGACCCTGCTGCTGAAGGTGGAGGGCGGATGGCTGACCGCCCTGACAGTGTTTGCTGGGCTGACAGCGCTGGGCCCGGTGCTCCACGGGCTGGATATTCTCACCGGTGGTCGGAGCAAGTGCATCCTGTTCACTATGGATGAGGCTATGGTCAGCCGCCAACAGGTGAAGGGAAGGGCAGACAAGGACAAGGTGGCCCACACCGTTGCCGCGTGGGTGGGGGGACAGAGCAATCCCGCCCTGCAGTTTGAGCCGGCGGTGGAAACGGCCCTTTCCGGGGTGCGGGCCATCGTGGCCGACCGGGCCCAGGGACAGTTCCGGCTGTCCGGCACGTCCGGGAAAAACCGCATTCGGGTGGAGGACGCCCAGTTTGACTTCGTGCTGGAGTACCTGCGGCAATTCTGCCCGGGCACAGTGCGGGAAGGATAAGGAAAACGACAAGGCATATTATGCCTTGTCGTTTTTTGTGTCTGGGGTTCTGAACGGGAAGGAAAGTTGCACTGCAGCAGGCGCTTTTTGCAGGAGGACGGCAATCCGATTGTATTGAGCGGGGCGGCAGCCTAAAGAAGCACGGCGTGTCGTCAACGGAGCGCCGGACGCAAGGAATGTCTCGCGCAGACGAGCCGTTCTCTTGGGGGTCCGGGGTGCGGAGTGTATGAGATGAGCGACGCAGGCGTGAAACCCCATCCCACTCAACCCCCGGCGGCGCTTTGGGTGCTTTGCCGCCGCGGGCAAAGTGCCTCGCCCCGCAGGGTGAAATACATCTTTTTCGTTTTTGGTGCGCGCAAACCGCGCACCCGCCCCCTCATCCGTCACGGCTTCGCCGTGCCACCTTCCCCAAGGGGAAGGCTTTTATAGGGGCGCGTCGCAAAAACCGCGCCGGACGCGGTACGTTCGACACGGTTTGACATGATTTGCCCTGGAAGCGTGATAAAGTTAAGTGCCGTCCTTGACAAATTCCGCGATGTCATTCAGCGTACAGTCAAGGGCGGTGCACAGCCGGTCGAGGGTCTTGGTCTCTATATTTTCGTTGGCGCGTAGGCGGCGAATGGTCTTGCTGTCGATGCCG
>JAZNMM010000098.1:0-4523 GCA_045579605.1 Lawsonibacter sp. | reverse complement strand
ATCGACCACATCGAGAAGATCGTCCGCCCCGTTTCCAAGGGCCCCGATGCTCAGAACGTCATCTTCCTGTCTGCCGACGCCTTCGGTGTTCTGCCTCCCGTGTCCATCCTGACCCCCGAGCAGACTCAGTACTACTTCCTGTCCGGCTTCACCTCCAAGCTGGCCGGCACCGAGCGCGGCATCACCGAGCCCACCCCCACCTTCTCCGCCTGCTTCGGCCAGGCCTTCCTGGAGCTGCACCCCACCAAGTACGGTGAGGAGCTGGTCAAGAAGATGCAGAAGTCCGGCGCCAAGGCCTACCTGGTCAACACCGGCTGGAACGGCACCGGCAAGCGCATTTCCATCAAGGACACCCGCGGCATCATCGACGCCATTCTGGACGGCTCCATCCTGAAAGCCGAGACCAAGAAGATCCCCTACTTCGGTCTGGAGGTTCCCACCTCTCTTCCCGGCGTGGATCCCGCCATCCTGGATCCCCGCGACACCTACGCCGATGCCGCTGAGTGGGAAACCAAGGCCAAGGATCTGGCCGCTCGCTTTGAGAAGAACTTCGTCAAGTACACCGGCAATGACGCCGGCAAGGCGCTGGTCGCCGCCGGCCCCAAGGCTGAGTAATCTATACCCGCAAAACGACCAACAGCCCCGCATGGCGCTGCGATGCGGGGCTGTTTTTTATCCAAGACAGGAGAGGATATATTTTTTATATTCCAGAAAGCGAGGGGACACAAGGAAGTCCTCCCCCCGGGGTCTGGGCTCTTCGATGGTAAGCACGTGGCTGACGGCACCGGGCTGACCGGTAAGCAGACAAATTCGGTCAGACAAAAGAATCGCCTCATCGATGTCATGGGTGATAAAGAGCGTGGGGAGTTTAATGCGCTCCATGACCTGTAAATACCATTGATGCATGGCGCGTTTAGTCAGACTGTCCAAAGCGGAAAAAGGTTCGTCCAGCAGGGCCGCCTGCCCGGAAAACAGGTAGGTGCGCAGCAGGGCTGCCCGCTGGCGCATACCGCCGGACAGCTGGGCAGGATAGAGCGTCTGCGTCCCATCCAGCCCAAAATCAGCAAAGTACGCGGTCGCTTCTGCCCGGGCCTGTTTTTTGTCCATGCCGCGCAGCAGCAGGGGCAGACAGACATTGTCCTGTATGGTGCGGTAAGGCAGCAGCAGGTCCTTTTGCAGCATGTAGCTCACCTGCCCCGGACGGCCGGTCACATCCTCCCCCAAAAGCAGCACCCTGCCCTCATCCGGCACAAGCAGACCGGATATGATGTTGAACAGCGTGGTCTTTCCCACACCGCTGACACCAAGCAGGCTGACCAGTTCTCCCTCTTTCAGGTCAAGGGACACCTGCTCCAGCACCGGCTTGCCCTCAAACGCCTTGCTGACGGAACAAACTTCCAGTACGTTCATTTCCTCACGCCTCTGGTAAAAATTCATTGGAGAACCCCATGGCGCTGTCCAGTTGGGCAGACAACAGTCCGTTCTCGTTGAGCCAGTTGAAATAAGCCGCCCAGCGCTCCGGGTCGAACTCACCCCAACGCGTTGCATCTGCGATATACTTCCCGGCCAGATACTCCTGACTGGCGTACACCAAGGCCTGATTTGCCTTCAGTTCAGGCGCGTGCTCCATCAGAATGTCCGCCGCAGCCTGGGGCTGCGCCACAGCAAACTCATATCCTTTGGACAGAGCGCGCAGAAACGCTTTGGCTGTGTCCGGCTGCCGGGCCAGGAAGTCATTGTTGGCCGCAAGAACAGGGGTGTAAAAATCAAACACCGGATCGATGTCGGCAAAGGCGAAGTAGTCCGTCTCCAGACCGGCCACTTCACACGCCTTGCCCGCCCAGGCATAGAACACCCAGATCGCGTCCACGCTTCTGCCTTCCAGTGCGGACACCTCGTCGGTGACGGTGGATGGGATCTGCTCCACCAGAGCAAAATCTCCCCCGTCCGCCTCCATCACCTGCCGGATAGTAGCCTTCTCCACGTCCATGTCCCAGGTGGCATACTTTTTCCCCTCCATGCCGGCAGGGCGGTCCATTCCCTCCCCTTTTCGGGACAGGATACCGGAAGTATTGTGCTGGATTATCGCCGCCACGGCAGTGATGGGCAGCGGATCATCCCCGGCAAAGGCAGGAGCCAGCGAGTCCTGGAAGGTCACACAGAACTGTGCTTTTCCCGATGCCACCAACAGTTCCGCGCCCCCTTCGGGCGGTTGGACGATGTCCACCTCCAGCCCTTCCTGCTCAAAATACCCATTTTCAAGGGCCACATACAGACCGGTGTGGTTGGTGTTGGGCGTCCAGTCCAGGACCACGGTAATGGGTTCCCCTTCCCCGTTCTGCAGACCGCCCGCCTGAGCACAGCCCGCGGGAATCAGAAGCAGCACAGCCAACAGCAGCGCTGCAGCAAGTTTTATCGTTTTCATATTTCCTCCTAATGCTCAATTCTTTCGTGTTTTCGATAGGGCATGCCCAGCCGCTGCGCCAGCCCAACCAGCGCCATCAGCCCAAGGGATATGGCTGAGATCAGGAATATAACGGCAAACATTTTGTCAAAGGCAAAGGCTTTTTTCACCCGGGTCATGTATACGCCAAGACCGCCAAAGCCCCCCAGCCACTCGCTGATGACCGCACCCACCACACAGTAGGCCGCGGCGATCCGAAGCCCGGAAAAGAACTGGGGCAGCGCAGAGGGCCACTTGATGTAGCGGAAGATCTGCCGGCGGTTGGCGCCCATGGACCGCAAAAGGCCCACCGCATCCTGGTCCACACCGGAAAATCCCTCCAGAAGACCGATGGTCACCGGGAAAAAGGTGGTCAGAACGACCAGAATGACCTTCGGAGTCATCTCATAGCCAAACCACAGCACCAGCAGAGGGGCGATGGCCACCGTAGGTACGGTCTGGGTCAGCAGCAGCACCGGGTAGACGGCGCGGCGCACAACACGGAACCGGTCCATGACCACCGCAAACACACAGCCAACAGCAACACCCAGTACAAGGCCAAGCAGCGCCTCCCCCAGCGTAATGACACTGTGCTCCAGCAGCACATACCGCTCCGCCCAGAACGCCTGCGCCACCTGCACCGGGGACGGCAGCATGAACGAGGGCACAAGGCCCACCCAGCATACCAGCTGCCAGACAAGAAGCAGCGCTGTCACGGCGACAGCGGCCGGCAGCTTACTTTTCATGGTGCTTGGTCACCTTGCGGCCAATGGTCAAAATCTCGCCTTCCGGCTCCCACACCACCTTGATATTGGCAGAAACCTTATTCGCGCCGGCACGGATGGCCACGTGCTGACACTCCTTGAGCACATCCATCAGCAGGTCATAATCCTCCCCTTCAATGGTCGTCTCAAAGGGTCCCACGTAGTAGTTCAGCCCGGTACTTTTGATATAGTCGATCACCTCGTCCACGATGCGGATCAATTCCTCATCATTGGATGCGTTGGGCAGCACCTGAATTGCAACACTTGCCTGCATTTTTTACATCCTTTCAACAAAAAATGCCCCTGCCGGGTATACCCGGCAGGGGCATTGTACTTGCAACAGGTCCGACCCGCCGTACGCACGGGTCAAAAGACCGCAACAACTATGCTCCCTACGCCGGCATGATCCGGATCAGGTTCATGGGTCACGGAAAACATCCGCCTCTCAGCCCGTCAATTCGGACTCCCCTTTTGTGTTTGGAGTATACCGCTGTTTGTCCCGCATGTCAAGTATCTTTTTCCGGAGCCGTGAGATATCCGCAAAGCGGGGTGTTGGCAAACACGATTTCACTTACCCGTTCCAACTGTTCCCCGGTCAGCTGTACCTGAGCTTCCCCATATCGCACATAGCCCTGGGACAGATTGATGCCATATGCACCACCAAACTCCGTATCCACCTCGTACTCAGGAAGACACCGGCATATCCCATCGCTGTAATCCAGCCAGCGCAGCAGGTCGGTGAGCGCCACGCTGTCCCCGTACATAAAGCTTGTTTCCCACACCACCTGCCTGCCGTTCATCTTCCGCAGGGCGGTCTGGGTGTTGCCGCAATAGCCCACTTCTTCATGGGCTATGATATTGCACTGCGCAGCACTCACATGTCCGTGCTCTTCCGGGACGCAGGAGGAGGCCGCTTGGTCAGCCGGGTACTGCGCGCAGCCACCCAGCAAAAACAGAACGAGCGCAAAGCACACAAGCCGGTTCATTTTTTCTCCTCCGGCTGTTCGGGTGCCTTCCGGCCGCTCTTCCGGTTGCGGACCGCACGCACACCAAACACAGCACCCAGCGCCAGCACCGCCACCCAGAAAATCATGGCAAACAGGTTATAGGACGCCCACACCAGAGTGTCCTGCACCCCAGTCACAAGTCCGGTTGCGCTGCTGACAACACCGGCACCCATGCGCTTGAGCAGGCTGTCCCGCTGGCCGGGCTCATCCACAATGCGCACCACCTCGTCCAGAGAAACGGTAAAGGTGGCAAAGCCCACAAGACCATCATAGCGGCGCAGCTGACCGGTCAACTGCTCGATCTGGTAT
>JAZNMM010000097.1:0-7102 GCA_045579605.1 Lawsonibacter sp. | reverse complement strand
CTCGACCTTTGCCCACTATATGATGGCTTATGCCAATATGCTCAAGCGCGATGTTCTGCGTCTGGAAGACGCCTACGACCGCATGGACGAGAATCCGCTGGGCTGCGGCGCCCTCTGCGGCACCACCCATCCCATCGACCGTGCCTATACTGCCCAGCTGCTGGGCTTTGCCCGCGTCTGCGAAAACAGCCTCGACGGTGTTTCCGACCGCGACTATGTCATCGAGGTCCTGTCGGCGCTGGCGACCCTGATGATGCACCTGTCCCGTTTCTCCGAGGAGATCATTCTGTGGTGCTCGTGGGAGTTCAAGTTCATTGAGCTGGATGATGCCTATTCCACCGGCTCGTCCATCATGCCCCAGAAGAAGAACCCCGACGTGGCCGAGCTGGTCCGGGGCAAAACCGGTCGTGTGTACGGCTCTCTGATCACCCTGCTCACCGTGATGAAGGGGTTGCCTCTTGCCTACAACAAGGACATGCAGGAGGACAAGGAGCCGGTGTTCGACGCCATCGACACTGTGCAGTTGTGCGTGCCCGTCTTTGCCGCTATGGTGGACACCCTGACCGTCCGCCCCAAGAATATGAGCAAGGCGGCCGCAGGCGGCTTTATCAACGCCACCGACTGCGCCGACTATCTGGTCAAGAAGGGCATGCCCTTCCGGGAGGCGTACATGATCGTGGGCCGGCTGGTCAACCACTGCGTCAAGACCGGGGACACGCTGGATACACTGACGCTGCGGGACTTCCGCTCGATTTCCCGGCTGTTTGACGAGGATGTGTATCAGGCCCTTGCCCTGAGTACCTGTGTCAACGGCAGACAGGTCTATGGCGGTCCTGCCCGGGAGTCTGTGGAAAAGCAGATCGCCAACATGGAAGAATTCATCGCCAAACGGGGCTGATAGAAGATAGGAACGATGGTTATGAGCAACAAACCAAAGGTATACATCGACGGCAAGGAAGGTACTACCGGCCTGCAGATCTACGAGCGGCTGGGCGGCCGCGAGGACATTGAGCTGCTGCTCATTGACGAGGACAAGCGCAAGGACACCGCTGAGCGCAAAAAGCTGCTCAATGCCGCAGATCTCGTGTTCCTGTGCCTGCCCGACGCGGCGGCCATCGAGGCGGTATCTCTCATCGACAACCCCAACACCCGGGTCATTGACGCATCCACCGCCCACCGCACGGCAGAGGGCTGGGTGTACGGCTTTGCCGAGCTGCTGGCCGGCCAGCGTTCCCGCATCAGAACCGCAAAGCGGGTGGCCAACCCCGGCTGCCACGCCACCGGTTTTCTGGCCGGAGCGGCGCCCCTGTCGGCCATGGGCATTTTGCCCGCCGACTACCCGGTGACCTGCTATTCCCTCACCGGCTACTCCGGCGGAGGCAAGAAGCTCATCGCCGAGTATGAGGCGGACGACCGGGACGTGCGGCTGAAGGGCCCTGCGCCCTATGCGCTGGGCCTGACCCACAAGCACCTGCCCGAAATGCAGAAGCTGGCCGGGCTGGACCACCCGCCGGTCTTTGTTCCCATTCTGGGTGACGTGTACAAGGGTATGGCCACCAGCATTCTGCTGCACAACCGGCTGCTTAAGGGAAAACCCGATGCTCAGGCCATTTACGAGGTGCTGTGCGGCTACTACGAGGGGCAGAGCATGGTGCGCATGGCCCCCTTCGGTGGGGAGAGCCGCCTGTACACCAACGAGCTGGCCGGCAAGGACTACCTGCGCATCACCGTTTCCGGCCACACGGAGCAGACCCTCATCACCGCCCAGTTTGATAACCTGGGCAAGGGCGCGTCCGGTGCGGCGGTGCAGAATATGAATTTGATGCTTGGCTTCGGGGAGACCACCGGGCTGAGCGCGGAATAAGGAGTTTGGATATGATAAACGAAGTGAAGGGCGGCGTTTGTGCCGCGCAGGGGTTCAAAGCCGCGGGCGTGCACGCCGGCGTGAAAAAGAACAGCAGCCCCGACAAAAACGATCTGGCCCTCATCCTCTCGGAGAAGGAGTGCACCGCCGCCGGCACCTACACCCTGAACCGGGTGAAAGCCGCGCCCGTCTACGTGACCATGGAGCATCTGGAAAACGGCGTGGCCTGGGGCGTGGTGGCCAACAGCGGAAACGCCAATGCCTGCTGTCCCATGAGCCATGAGAACGCCGAGGCCATGGGTCAGGCCGCTGCCCAGCTGACCGGCCACAGCGCTCAGGACTTTGTCATCGCCTCCACCGGCGTAATCGGCCAGACCATCAACATTGGAGCCATTCAGGCGGGCCTGCCCAAGGCGGTGGCCCAGTTGGCCGGGGACGAGAGTGGCTCGGATGCTGCCGCCCGGGCCATCATGACCACCGACACCACCAAAAAGGAAGTGGCCCTGCAGTGCACCATCGGCGGCAAGACCGTCACCATGGGTGGCATCGCCAAGGGTTCGGGCATGATCCATCCCAATATGGGCACCATGCTGTGCTTCATCACCACCGACTGCGCCATCACCCACGAAATGCTGGAGGATGCCCTGCGCGACATCGTGAGCAAGACCTTCAACCGGGTCACCGTGGATGGAGACACCTCCACCAACGATATGTGCGTGGTGCTGGCCAACGGTGTGGCGGGCAATGAGCTCATTGAGTGGAAGAACGAGGACTATGACACGTTCTACCAGATGCTGCTCACCCTGTGCACCGCTATGGCTCGCAAGATCGCCGCCGACGGCGAGGGCGCCAGCCGCCTGCTTACCTGCGTGGTGAAGAATGCCCGCAGCGAGGAGTGCGCCGAGCGACTGGCCAAGGCTGTTGTGGGTTCCTCTCTGGTCAAGGCGGCCATGTTCGGCGCTGATGCCAACTGGGGCCGCGTCATCTGCGCCATGGGCTACTCCAAAGCCCCCTTCCGTCCCGAGTACGTGGACATCGCGTTCGCTTCCGAAGCGGGGGAGATCCTGGTGTGCAAGCAGGGCGCGGCGGTGGCCTTTGACGAGGAGCTGGCAAAGAAGATCCTGACCCAGAGTGAGATCACCATTGACATCAATGTCAACGAGGGTGAGGACAGCGCCGAGTGCTGGGGCTGTGACCTGACCTACGATTACGTCAAAATCAACGGCGACTATCGCACTTAATTAGGAATGAGGACTGTATTCGGCATCCGAAATTCCTAATTCCTAACTCCTCATTCCTAATTGAAAACCGGGAGGTTTTACTTATGTCCTTCAATCACGAGGTGGACCGGGCCAATGTGTTGGCCGAGGCGCTGCCCTATATCCAGAAATACACCGGCAAGACCATCGTGGTCAAATACGGTGGCAACGCCATGATCTCCCAAGCGCTGCGCCATGCGGTCATTTCAGACATTATTCTCCTCTCGCTGGTGGGCATCCGTGTGGTAGTGGTCCACGGCGGTGGCCCGGAGATCAGCGGCATGCTGAAGAAAATCGGTAAGGAGTCCAAATTCGTGGACGGCCTGCGCTATACCGACGAGGAGACCATGGACATCGTTCAGCAGGTGCTGTGCGGCAAGGTGAACAAGGACCTGGTGGCCACACTCAACCGGACCGGCGGCAAGGCCATCGGCCTGTGCGGTATGGATGGTGCCCTGTTTGAGGCCAAAGCGCTGGACGAGAAGTACGGTCAGGTGGGCGAGATCGTCCATGTGAACGCGGACGTGGTGGAGAAGGCTCTGGCCAACGGTTACATTCCTGTGGTGTCTACTGTGGCCCAGGGCGTGGACGGGGAGTGCGCCTACAACATCAACGCCGACACCGCCGCCGCCAAGCTGGCCACCGCCCTGGGAGCGGAGCGGCTCATTCTGCTCACCGACGTGCGCGGCCTGCTGCGTGACCCCAAGGACGAGTCCACCCTCATCCCCAGCCTGGCCATCTCTCAGGTGCCCGAGCTGGTGCAGGACGGCATCATCTCCGGCGGCATGATCCCCAAGATGGAGTGCTGCGTGGAGGCGGTGCGCTCGGGGGTCAAGAGCGCCGTTATCATCGACGGCCGCATCGAACACTCCATCCTCATCGAGCTTTTGTCCGATGAGGGTATCGGCACCATGCTCCATTAAGGAGGTTATATTATGAGTTTTGCTGAACTGAAAGCGCGTGACCATGAATATGTCATGCAGTCCTACGGCCGCTTTGATGTGGCCATTGACCATGGCAAGGGCGCCACGGTCTGGGACGTGGAAGGGAAGGAGTACATCGACTTCACATCCGGCATCGGTGTGTGTTGTCTGGGCTACGGCGACGAGGGCTGGGCCAGCGCCATCTACGAGCAGGCCAGAAAGCTGGGCCATATCTCCAATCTGTTCTACTCCAAGCCCTACGTGGATGTGGCCGAGACTCTGTGCAAACGCACCGGCATGAGCAATGTGTTTTTTGCCAACTCCGGCGCGGAGAGCAACGAGGGCATGATCAAGCTGGCCCGCAAGTATTCCTTTGACAAGTACGGCAAGGGGAGAGGGACGGTCATCACCCTGAACAAGTCCTTCCACGGCCGCACCATCACCACCCTGGCTGCCACCGGTCAGGACGTGTTCCACAACTACTTCTTCCCCTTCACCGAGGGTTTCCGCCATGCCGACGCCAACGACATGGACTCGCTGGAGAGCGTAGCCGGCCACGATGTGTGCGCGGTGATGATGGAGCTGGTGCAGGGTGAGGGCGGCGTGTTGCCTCTGGACAAGGAATTTGTGCAGAAGGTGGCCCGCCTGTGCGCTGAGCGGGACTGGCTGCTGCTCATCGATGAGGTGCAGACCGGCGTGGGCCGGACGGGCTCGCTGTTTGCGTTCCAGCAGTATGACATTCAGCCCGATGTGGTGTCCTTCGCCAAGGGCATTGCCGGCGGCCTGCCTTTTGGCGGCATCATGGCAAATGAAAAGTGCGCCGGGGTGTTCACCCCCGCCCCCCACGCCCCCACCTTCGGCGGCAACCCCGTTTCCGCCGCCGCCGCTGCCCATGTGCTGGACCGGATGGACGGGGAGATGCTGGAGCAGGTGAAGGAGAAGGGGGCGTATCTGCGAGAGCAGATCGAGGCGCTGGAGCTGCCCTGTCTGGGCAAGACCCGTGGTATGGGGCTGATGATCGGCATCGAGGTCAAGGGTGAGCTGACCAACAAGCAGCTGGCCGCCAAGCTGATCGAAAACGGCCTGCTGTGCCTGACCGCCGGCCCCGGCCTGCGTCTGCTGCCCCCGCTGACCATCACCAAGGAAGAGATGGACAAGGGTGTGGCCATCATGAAGCAGACTCTGTCTGTCATTTGAGGAGGAGTTTCCCGTGAAAAAAGATCTGTTGAAGCTGCTGGACCTGTCCAGTGAGGAAATTCTGGAAATTCTGGACACCGCCGATCAGCTGAAGTACAACCAGAAGCACGGCATCCAGCATGACTATCTCAAGGGCATGACCCTTGCCATGATTTTTGAAAAGAATTCTACCCGTACCCGCGTCTCCTTTGAAACGGGCATGTTCCAGTTGGGCGGTCACGCCCTGTTCCTGTCCGGCAAGGAGAGCCAGATCGGTCGTGGCGAGCCCATTGAGGACACCGCCCGGGTGCTGTCCCGCTACTGCGACGGCATTATGATCCGCACCTTCTCGCAGGAGGGCGTGGAGAAGCTGGCCGAGTATGCGGATATCCCCGTCATCAACGGTTTGACCGACCTGTATCACCCCTGTCAGGTTCTGGCCGACCTGATGACCGTGCGGGAGCACAAGGCCAAGCTGGCCGGCCTGAAGATGTGCTACATCGGCGACGGCAACAACATGGCAAACTCCCTCATCGTGGGCGGTCTGAAGTGCGGCATGGAAGTGGCTGTGGCCTGCCCTGAGGGCTATGACCCCGCTCCTGAAGTTCTGGCCTTTGCCGCCAGCGACCCCAGCTTCAAGTTTACCCTGTGCCGCAAGCCCGCCGACGCCATCGCGGGTGCTGACGTGGTGTTCACCGACGTGTGGGCCTCCATGGGACAGGAGGGGGAGAAGGCCGAGCGGGAAAAGGCCTTTGCCGGCGTTTACTGCGTGGATGCCCAGCTGATGAAGCTGGCCAATCCCGGCTGCATGGTGCAGCACTGCCTGCCCGCCCACCGGGGGGAGGAGATCACCGCCGACGTGTTCGAGGAGCACGCCACCGAGATCTTCGACGAGGCGGAAAACCGCCTGCACGCCCAGAAGGCGGTCATGTACCTGCTGATGAAGAAGGACTAAGGCGAATAGAACAAGAAAAGGCTGACGGGTTTCCCGTCAGCCTTTTTGCTGTATTATCCATCGTCCAGCAGTTCCCGCAGCCGGTCAATGGCTCTGCGCTCGATGCGGGACACCTGCACCTGAGATACCCCGATGACCCGGGCCACCCGGCTCTGGGTCATGGTGCGGTAGTAGCGCAGCAGCAGCACCTGCCGTTCCTGTTCGGGCAGCTGGCCCAGCGCCTGACGTAGCACCACCTGCTCCACCACCTGCTCCTCCATGCCGCCGGTGCCCAGCAGGCTCTCCAGCGTCATGCCCTCTCCGGTCTCCATCTGCAGGGAGGCCACCGGTTCGGTGGCCGTTTCGGCGGCGGCGATGTCCTCCGGGGTCAGGCCGGTGGCGGTGGACAGCTCGGACAGGGTGGGCTCCCGGCCCAGCTGTCCCTGCAGGCGGGCGCGGGCGATGCGGATGGCGGCGGCCCGTTCTTTGATGCCCCGGCTGACCTTCACCGCACCGTCGTCCCGAAGGAAGCGACGGATCTCCCCGGCGATTTTGGGGACGGCGTAGGTGGAAAACTGTGTGCCGAAGTCCGGGTCGTAGCCCCGCACCGCCTTGAGAAAACCAAGACAGGCCAGCTGGTACAGGTCGTCCGGGTCCACGCCCCGACCGTAATAGCGGCGCACGATGGACCAGATCAGCCCCGCGTTTTCCCGCAGGACCTGCTCGCACGCCCGCTCGTCCCCCTCCCGCGCCGCCCGCAGGAGCTCCGGGGTGGACAGTGTTCCGCTCATTTTGCCCCGACCCGGCGGGAGATGGTCCGGCGCATGGTCACCGTGGTGCCCTTGCCCGGCGCCGAGCGCAGACGCAGCTTGTCCATGAAGCTCTCCATAATGGTAAAGCCCATGCCCGCGCGCTCCTCGCCCCCGGTGGTGAACAGGGGGGTGCG
>JAZNMM010000096.1:0-8866 GCA_045579605.1 Lawsonibacter sp. | reverse complement strand
AAACTATACAAAGGTTGCTCTGAACGGCGACCACTTCATGCCTCAGGATATTATGATGCTGTCCAACGCCGGGGGGCTTGCCAGCTTTCTCAGCGGCAGACTGCCGGTGCTGTTCTGGTTGGCAGCACTGGTTCTGGTGGTATGGACCGCGGGGCTGGCCTGGCTTGGTCTGCACCTGCCCCTGAGCTGGAAAATTCGCCTGCCTGCGGCGGTGCTGGCAGCGGGGCTGGCCTGGCTACCCTGCTCCAACATCGACAAGGCAGACGTGATGCTTGGTAAATTCGGCATATCCGTATTCGACTCTGCCCTGCAGAGCTCCAACTATACCGCCAACGGCTTCGTAGGCGCCTTCACCGTCAACCTGCTCAGCCTGAATGTGCAGCAGCCGGAGGATTACAATCGGGAAACGGTGGAGCAGTTCCTGTCCGATTACAGCCCCGTCCCCCGGGATGAAGATGCGGAAGATTTTGATGTCATCGTTATCCTGAGCGAAAGCTTTTTCGATGCGCGCACGCTGCCCGGGGTGGAATTTTCCCAAAATCCCCTGCCCAACTATGACCGGCTGCTCACCCACAAAAACTGCTACAGTGGCCGGTTCTACTCCACCGCCATCGGCGGGGGCACGGTCCGGCCGGAGTTTGGGGTGCTCACCGGACTGACCACGGACTATGTGCCCAGCATCCCCACCCCCTACCGCTATGTGTCCCGCCCCACCGAGACCTATGTGTCCAACTATCGGGACGCCGGCTACCGCACCATCGCCCTGCACCCCTACAACGAGAAGTTCTATTCCCGAAGCAGCGCCTATGGTTATCTGGGCTTTGACGAATTCCACGGACAGCAGTCCATCATCAACACCGTCTTTGCAGAGTATAAGCGTGGCTTTGTCACCGACGAGACCACCCTGCGCGCCATTGAGCACTATGCCGACGGGCAGGAGCAGCCCGTGTTTCTGTTCGCCATCACCATGCAGAACCACCAGCCCTTTGACGGAATCGACCCGTCGCTGGTGCAGATCGAAGTGACCAGCGACCGCCTGTCACAACCGGCGCTGACCGCGCTGTCCACCTATACCCAGGGCCTGTACGACGCGGACAAGATGCTGGGGGATTTGGCCGCGTGGATCGACCAGCGGGAGCGGCCCACGGTGCTGGCCTTCTTTGGCGATCACCTGCCTACGCTGGGTTCCAACCATCTGGCCTACAACGAAAGCGGCCTGTTTGACAGCCGGGACGGGCTGACCCATGAGGAATGCATGACCATGTACGCCACCCCCTTCCTCATCTACTCCAACCGTACGCTGGACTCCGGCCTGTTTGTGGGCAACCGGGACAACGTGATTTCCGACTACAACCTGCTCAACGCGGTCGCCGTCTCCACCGGCTTTGGCCGCACCCCGTATATGCAGCTGCTGCAGGACTTCTATGACATCGCGCCGGCCTACAACGTACGGCTGGGCATGGAGCGCACCGAGCTCATCGACCGTTTTGCCCGCATGATGGAGCTGATTACCTACGACCGGGTATTTGGTCACAACTACACCTTCCCCGGCACCGACAAAGCCAAGTAAAATATTGACTTCCGAACCCGCCGGCGTTAATATGATTGGTAACGTTTCATATTCTCAAAGGAGCTTCCCCCTATGCTGACTCTCGACCGATTCAAAACCGCGCGCACGGTACTGCAGGGTATAATTCGTGAGACCAATCTCATCCACTCCCCTGCTTTGTCCCGGGTCTGCGGAAACAACGTATACCTGAAACCGGAAAACATGCAGATCACCGGCGCCTACAAGATCCGGGGCGCTTATTATAAGATCAGCACCCTCTCCCAGGAAGAGAAAGACCGCGGGCTGATCACCGCCTCGGCCGGCAACCACGCCCAGGGCGTGCCCTACGCCGCTCAGGCCGCCGGTGTCAACGCCACCATCGTCATGCCCACCACCACTCCGCTGGTCAAGGTGAACAACACCAAGGATCTGGGTGCCCGGGTGCTGCTGCACGGTGAGACCTTTGACGATGCCGCCGCCATGGCCATGAAGCTGTCCCGGGAAGAGGGGCTGACCTACATCCCGCCCTTCAACGACCTGGACGTGGCCACCGGACAGGGCACCATCGCCTACGAGATTTTTCAGGCCCTGCCCGATGTGGACATTATCCTTGTCCCCATCGGCGGCGGCGGACTGGCTGCCGGCATTTCCACGCTGGCAAAGCTGCTCAACCCCCATGTGACGGTGATCGGGGTGGAGCCCGCCGGGGCCGCCTGCATGAAAGCCAGTCTGGAGGCGGGCGAAGTGGTCACCCTGCCCGCCGTCTCCACCATTGCCGACGGCGTAGCTGTCAAGACCCCCGGGGACAAGGTGTTCCCCTACATACAGAAAAACGTGGACCACATCATCACCATTGACGATTACGAGCTTGTAGACGCATTTCTGGACGTCATGGAAAAGCACAAGATGGTGGTGGAAAACGCCGGCCTTCTCACCGTGGCCGCCCTACACCATCTGGAAGCCCGTGGACAAAACGTGGTCAGCGTGCTTTCTGGTGGCAACATGGACGTGATCACCATGTCATCTCTCGTCCAGCACGGGCTGATCAACCGCGGGCGCATCTTCACCTTCTCCGTCCATCTGCCCGACCGACCCGGTGAGCTGCTGCGGGTGGCAGAGATCGTGGCCCGGCACAACGGCAACATCATCAAGCTGGACCACAACCAGTTTGTCAACATCAACCGCCAGTCCGGTGTGGAACTGAAGGTCACGCTGGAAGCCTTTGGTCACGAGCACAAGCAGACCATTCTGCAGGCCATGCAGCAGGCCGGCTATCCGGCACAACTGGTACAGACGCAGGAGCTGTATCCCTCCTGATTCCCTCCCGGCCGCCGGAGCGGCCCTCCGGCGGCCGGGTATCTCAAACGCGGCGGGCGCCGGACGGGGACAAGGCCCCCGGCACGCCGGGAGGCGCCTCCCTTCCGCGTGCTGTATCTTATGCAGACCAACAATACGGTGGCACTTCCCAGTCCACCTGCAAGAAAGGAACATTTTTATGATTAAGATCGCTCCCTCCATTCTTTCCGCTGATTTTGCCAATCTGGAACGCGACGTGAAAAAAATCGCCGAAGCCGACTACATCCATGTGGACGTAATGGACGGCGCCTTTGTCCCCAACATGTCCATCGGTATGCCGGTGGTCCAGTCCCTGCGCAAGTGCACCGACATGTTCCTGGACGTACATCTGATGATCGAAAAGCCCGTGCGCTACGTGGAGCAGTTTGCCAAGGCGGGCGCCAACCTGCTCTCCATCCATCTGGAGGCCGACCATCCCACCCGCATCGCTGAGGCCCTGCGCATCATGGACGAGTGCGGTGTAAAAAAGGCCGTGGCCCTGCGTCCCATCACCTCCCTCAAGGCCATTCTGCCTTACATTGAGCAGCTGGATCTGGTTCTGATCATGACGGTGGAGCCCGGCTTCGGCGGACAGGCCTTTATGCCTCAGCAGCTGGACACCATCCGCGAGGTGCGCCAGATCATCAACAAGTATAACCCCGCCTGCGAGCTGGAGGTGGACGGCGGCATCGCTCCCAACACCGCTCCGCTGGTCATCGAAGCGGGCGCCAACGTGCTGGTGGCCGGCTCCGCCGTGT
Organism: Lawsonibacter sp.; assembly: GCA_045579605.1. Lineage (GTDB taxonomy): Bacteria > Bacillota > Clostridia > Oscillospirales > Oscillospiraceae > Lawsonibacter. The sequence continues at coordinate 5,224 of JAZNMM010000096.1, read as the reverse complement.
ACGGTGCGCCGGACATCTCCGCCGCCATTCGCACGTTGAGAGGCTGATTTCCCCATCTGTTCGGAGGTGTTTGCCATGCAGTACTTCCCCCCCGCCCTTGAAGCGCTGGTGGAGCAGTTTGCCCGCCTGCCCGGCGTGGGCAGCAAGTCCGCCCAGCGGCTGGCCTTTCACGTGCTGTCCCTGCCCGAGGAGGAGGCCGCGCGCTTTGCTCAGGCCATCCTCAGCGCCAAACAGGCCATTCACTGCTGTCCCGTATGCCAGAACCTGACCGAGGGCGATGGCCCGTGCCCCATCTGCGCCAGCCCCCGCCGGGATACCGGCGTGGTATGTGTGGTCGCCGACCCAAAAGATGTGATCGCCATGGAACGTTCCCGGGAATACAACGGCCTGTACCATGTGCTTCACGGTGTGATCTCCCCCATGAACCACGTGGGCCCGGACGACCTGCACATCAAGTCTCTGGTGGAGCGCATCTCTGAGGGCACTGTGAGCGAAGTCATTATGGCCACCAACCCGGACACAGAGGGCGAAGCCACCGCCATGTATCTCTCCCGCCTGCTCAAGCCCTTTGGCACCAAAGTCACCCGTCTTGCTTACGGCATCCCCGTGGGCAGCCATCTGGAGTTTGCGGACGACGCCACCCTTATGCGCGCACTGGAGGGTCGGCGCGAAATGTAAAGATTGCATAAAGATACCCGTTATCCGAAGATAACGGGTGTTTTTATGTATTTTATACACAAAAATCATGTGTGTGGACTAATTAAATTTCAATCAGTATTCACCTTGATTTCGCCACACCTTTTTTGCTTAAATAGTAAGTGTGAAAGATAAGAAGTAAAAAAGAAGAAAGCAAAGAGGTATCATTATGGATCTATTCGACGTATTGGCATTATTCGGCGGCCTTGCCCTGTTCCTGTTCGGCATGAACATCATGGGTCAGGGTTTGGAACGCAGCGCCGGCAACAAGCTGAAAACCATTCTGGAACGGCTGACCTCCAACCCCCTGAAGGGCTTCCTTCTGGGTCTGGGTGTCACCGCCGTCATCCAGTCCTCCTCGGCCACCACCGTGATGGTGGTTGGCTTTGTCAACTCGGGCGTTATGACCCTGCGACAGGCCATCGGCATTATCATGGGTGCCAACGTGGGCACCACCGTCACCTCCTGGCTGCTCAGCCTGAACGCCATTGAGGGCGACAGCATTATTATGAAGCTGCTCAAGCCCACCTCCTTCTCCCCCGTCCTGGCTCTCATCGGCGTGATCCTCTATATGTCCGCCAAGAACAGCAAAAAAAGGGACATCGGCACCATCCTGCTGGGCTTCGCCATTCTGATGACCGGCATGGACGGCATGTCCGACGCGGTGTCCGGTCTGAAGGACGTGCCGGAGTTTGCCAACATCCTCACCATGTTCTCCAACCCCATTCTGGGCGTGCTGGCCGGCGCGGGACTGACCGCTATCATCCAGTCCTCCTCCGCCTCAGTGGGTATCCTGCAGGCTCTGTCCTCCACCGGCTCCGTGAGCTTCAGCAGCGCGGTGCCCATCATTCTGGGTCAGAACATCGGCACCTGCGTCACCGCCATGCTCTCCTCCGTAGGCACCAACCGCAACGCCCGCCGGGCCGCTGCCGTCCACCTGTATTTCAATATTATTGGCACTACCATCTTCCTGTGCGGCTTCTACCTGCTACACGCCATCATCCAATTCCCCTTCTACTCCTTGCCCATTGATGAGCTGGGCATCGCTCAGGTACACACCACCTTTAACCTGACCTGTACCGTGATCATGCTCCCCCTGAGCCGTATGCTGGAAAAGCTGGCCTACCTGACCATCCGGGATGAAAAGGGCCAGCAGGATCAGTTCCAGCTGCTGGACGAGCGTTTGATGGTCACTCCCTCCATCGCCATCCAGCAGTGCAAGGTCCTGGCCATGGACATGGCTGCTCTGGCCCGGGAGTCCGTGCACAAGGCCATGGACTGCGTGAACTCCTTCCGGGAGGACGACGCAGCCCTGGTGGCGGAAAACGAACAGACGGTAGACGTGTACGAGGACCGGCTGGGCACCTATCTGGTCAAGCTGTCCAGCCAGCGCCTGTCCGCGGAGGACAGCCACGACATCTCCAAGCTGCTCCACTCCATCAGCGACATCGAGCGTATCAGCGACCACGCCCTGTCCATCGCCATCACCGCACGCACGCTGGTCCAAAAGCAGGTGCAGTTCTCGGAGCAAGCCAAGGCGGAGCTGGCTGTGATCAGTGATGCCGTGCGCGAGGTGCTCTCTCTGGCCGAGCAGACCTTTGACGCCGACGATCCTGTTCTGGCCCAGCGGGTGGAGCCTCTGGAGCAGGTAGTGGACCATCTGAGCGATTCCCTGCGCTCTCGCCACATCCAGCGCTTGCAGGAAGGGGCGTGCAGCGTGGAGCAGGGTCTGGTATTCACCGACCTGCTCAGCGACTACCGCCGCATCTCCGACCACTGTTCCAATATTGCCGCCGCCGTCATCGAGCTGCAGCACAACGCTTATGACACCCACAAATATCTGGGTTCCCTCAAAAAGGGCAACGAAAATTTTGCTCAACTGTATCAGAGCTATATGGCTCAATTCCCCCTGCCTCAAACCAATTAAACGCAAAACAGCCGCACACTACCGTGTGCGTCTGTTTTTTATAGATGAATGGGCACTTGCCGACAAATAAACAGTTCTCCCGGTATCACCCGGCAATCAACGGCAAGGATATGAACCCCGGCCTGTCGGGCCCGGCGCAGGGCCTGACCAAACTGTGGATGGGTATGATCGTTGGGCTCGAACCATTTCACGTCAGACATCTGAATAACGAAGCACACCCAGCACTCGTATCCATCCTGCCGTGCCCGGATCAGCTCCTCCAGATGCTTAACCCCCCGCAGAGTAGGCGCATCGGGAAACCGGACAACTCCATCCTCCTCCAGCGTCACGCCCTTGACCTCCACAAAGTGGCGCGCGCCATCAGCCTCAAGGTAGAAATCAAAGCGGGAATCGCCATACCGGCTCTCCGGACGAATCAGAGTGATATTGGAGAGAAACTCTCCTGTCTGAACCCATTCTCGGAACAGACGGTTAGGGGCTTGGGAATCCATGTTGATCGTTCGGTCGCCTTTCTCCACCGCGATCAGATCCCAAGCTGTTTTTCGCTTGGGGTCGCTGCTGCCCTCCAGATATACTGTTGCTCCGGGCACCAGCAGTTCCCGGCAGCGGCCGGTGTTTTTTACGTGGACGGTCTGCACCTGGCCGTGGATCTCCACATGGGCAATAAAGCGGTTGGGACGGTCAATGAACCGTCCGGCAACTATGTTTTTATATTGCACGCAGTATTCCTCGCATCATTAAATGGATTGAATATCTTTCCCTGTTCTCTGTTGGATGAAAGCACGAAAATCTTCTGCCGTACCACCGCTCAGCGTCCGTTTGTCATAGACCTGAGCATGGCTCTTATCAAACACAAAGATGAAATAATCCTTATTCTCTGCAATCTGCTGTATGTTTTCATACCGCCACTCGGTCTTGCCCATGGCAGACTCGGAACAGTAGCCCTGCGGTGTAAAGGTGCTCACGGCCCGGTCCGTCCCGGCCAGCATGCGCTTCCTGGCGATCCGGGCATTCAGTTTGTCCTCAAACAGCAGGGCGATAAGCACCATCAGTCCGGCCGCCCAGGTGAGAACAGTCCGCCCATCGATCACCAGTGGGGTGCCGTCCAGAGGAATGGTCAGCAGCAACACCAACGCAATTACAATCCAGCCAAATACGTGGGAGCGTCGGCTGTGCTTTTTGCGAATGGTCTTGCGAAGCCCGCGGGCCATCGCGGTCACCGCTTGCTGATCGTATACCGTATCAAACATAAACTCCATATAAACACCCTCCCAAGTCAAAGTACCTCACAATTCCTTACTGTGCTCTGTGCCACCTGCTTCGCCAGCAGTCGGAGGAAGCAACGGATTATACATCATAATTGCATCGTTGGTAAACAGAAATTCTTCTCGTTCCAGCTCCCCCTTCGGCGTGTATACTTCACGCCACAGGGCATTGTGGCGTACATATCCACCCCAGGCCGCCTGATCCATTCTGCATTCTTTTTCTACAATACGATAGACTGCACCCGGTTTCGTGACTGCCCGCCACTCGCCTTCCAAATTTACCTCTCCAACTCGCACGTACAGCTGAAACGGCTGGTCCGTGTCGTTACGTATCATCAAGTCCCGGTGCGGATAAGCACAGGTGGCACCACTTCCAAACGGTTGCGTGCGATTGCTGTCCGGAAACACATCGTGGGAGTGGCGGTAACGTTCCACCACGGTCAGCGGAGTATGCAGTGTCATCCAAAAAATCAGGTTGGACAACTGGCACAGGCCACCGCCTACGCTCCCGCCAATTTGTCCCATGAACAGCACCATCCCCTCCCGATACCCCTTGCGACGGGTGGGGTTGCCGATCAGCCGCCAATAGCTCATGGTTTCGCCCGGATAAAGGATCAGTCCGTTTAACCGCGCTGTGGCCAGTCTGAGGTTTATGATCTTGTTGTGCTGCCATTCCACCTGTTCGCCGTTCAGTTGACGGAGCAAAGGCGTTGCATGAGAGAACTGCAGTTTCGGCAATGGCTCATCACGGCGGTGCGTTGCCCATCGAAACACCGGCGAACACTACAGAAGGTAACGGCGCATGGCATATCCCGCCCGCCCCAAATGAAGACGAAGCCAGCTGCGCTGAATAGGCTGATGCAGTTTTCTATCCCTTGGGTCCACCATGCGATACTCCTTACCTCCCTTCACCAACTCTTACCTCCTCATTTTACCACGATGAAAAAAGAAAAGGAACTGCATTTCTGCAGTTCCTTCTTTGTGTTGGCGTTACCTATCTTCCCGGGCCGTCTCCAGCCAAGTATTGTGGGCGCAGATGAGCTTAACTACCGTGTTCGGAATGGGAACGGGTGGACCCTCACCGCAATCAACACCAACTATTTTAATTATCACACAAGTGACAACTAAAATCAATATAAACTTTTTAACTCCCAGTCTCTCACAACTGGAATGTGGTAAGCAATGGTGACCCGTACGGGAATCGAACCCATGTTTGCGGCGTGAGAGGCCGCCGTCTTAACCGCTTGACCAACGGGCCATTGGTGCGCCTTCAGGGATTCGAACCCGGGACCCACTGATTAAGAGTCAGTTGCTCTACCAACTGAGCTAAAGGCGC
>JAZNMM010000095.1:0-2876 GCA_045579605.1 Lawsonibacter sp. | reverse complement strand
GGCGGTGTCTTAACCGCTTGACCACCGGGCCGTTGGATAGGGCAGAAAAACTGTCCTATGAAATTGTAAATGGTAGCGGCACCTGGATTCGAACCGGGGACACTACGGGTATGAACCGTATGCTCTAGCCACCTGAGCTATGCCGCCAAATAGACCCCGCTCGAACAGGGCAAGTGATAGTATAGCCGATACCGCCCGGATTGTCAACAAGAAAATCAAAAGTTTTGCAAGAAATTTTGAGAGCGGTATGCCGAAAAACGGGTAGGGCGGGGCCAAGGCCCCGCCGCGTTTCACGCAGATGTCTGCGCGGCGGGGGCAAGCCCCCGCCCTACCATATAGGTCGAGGGGAAGACGATTTACTTAAAGTACTCCGCGCCGGACTCAAACAGAGGCTGGTGCTTGTTGCCGGGGATGTTCACACCCACAAAGTCGCCTCTGCGCTCCAGATGGCCCATCTTGCCGAACACGCGGCCGTCGGGAGAGAAGATACCCTCGATGGCTTCCATGGAGCCGTTGGGGTTATGGGCGATGTCCATGGTGGGATTGCCCGCATGGTCCACGTACTGGGTGGCCACCTGACCGTTGGCGATCAGGCTGTCGATGACCGCCTTGGGGCCCACGAAGCGGCCCTCACCGTGGGAGATGGGGATGGTGTGCAGGTCGCCCACGTTGCTCTTGAGCATCCAGGGGGACTGGACGCTGGCCACCCGGGTGGTCACATACCGGGACTGGTGGCGGCCGATGAGGTTGTAGGTCAGGGTGGGGCAGTTGTCGTCCATGGGGCAGATCTCGCCGTAGGGGACCAGACCCAGCTTGACCAGCGCCTGGAAGCCGTTGCAGATGCCCAGCATCAGGCCGTCCCGGTTCTTCAGCAGGTCCATGATGGCGTCCGTCAGAGCGGGGGAGCGCAGGAAGGAGGCGATGAACTTGCCCGAGCCCTCGGGCTCGTCGCCGCCGGAGAAGCCGCCGGGCAGGATGACCATCTGGGCCGAGCGGGTGGCCTGCTCCAGCGCCTTGGCCGACTGGGACAGGAAGTCGGTGGTCACGTTGCGCACCACCACGATCTCCGGCTCAATGCCTGCGCGCTGGCAGGAGCGGGCGGTGTCAAACTCGCAGTTGGTGCCGGGGAAGACGGGGATGACCGCCTTGGGACGGGCGACCTTGTTCTTGCAGACGATGGGGGCGCGCTTGTCCCAGGAGGCGGGAGCCACGGCCTCGGCAGAGCCGGCCCGGGTGGCGTACACCTTTTCCAGCACGTCCTCGTTGAGCTTGAGCAGTTCCTCGATGGACACGGCCTCGCCGGGCAGGGCGATGAAGGGGGCCTCGGTGGTCTCACCCAGACGCTTGACGCAGGAGCAGTTGACCTCCTCGCTCACCTCGGCCACGATGGCGCCGGGCATGGCGGCATACCAATCAATATCCTCCATACCGGTCTGGAAGCCGATGCGGTTGCCGAAGGACATCTTCACCACGGCCTCAGCCACGCCGTTCTCCACAGCCCATGCGGCCTTGATTTTGCCGGCCATGTGCAGATCGTGGAAGCACTCCCAAGCGGTCTTGCTGTCCTCGGTGCGGAACAGGTAGACGGGGTGGCCCGCCTTCTTGAACTCGGGGGAGAGGACCTTATCCGCCTTCACGGGGGCGATGGCGAAGGAGATGAGAGTGGGGGGCACGTCCATGTCAAGGAAGGAACCGGACATGGAGTCCTTGCCGCCGATGGCGGCGGCGCCCAGCTCCAGCTGGGCGTCCAGCGCGCCAAGCAGGGCGGAGAAGGGCTTGCCCCAACGCGCGGGCTCGGTGCGCAGTTTTTCAAAGAACTCCTGGAAGGTGAGGTAGGCCTTGCGGTAGTCGCCGCCGGCGGCCACCAGCTTGGCCATGGAGGTATACACCGAGCTGTGGGCGCCGGCATAGGGGTCCACGCTCATCTGGTCGGGATCGAAGCCCCAGGACATGATGCTGGCCTGGTCGGTCTCCTGTCCGGGCAGGACGGGGAGCAGGGCGGCCATGGCCTGGGCGGGGGTGGTCTGGTCCTGGCCGCCGAAGGGCATGAGCACGGAGCCGGCACCGATGGAGCCGTCAAAGCGCTCGGTCAGACCACGGCGGCTGGCGCACTTGAGGCTGGAGGCCATCTCACGCAGGTTGGAGAACTGGGGGGCGGTGAGACCGGAGCGGTCCTTTTCGGCCACAGAGACAGCGGCGTGCTTCACCGCGCCGTTAGTGTTCAGGAACGCACGGGACAGGTCGGCGATCTTCTGACCCTTCCAATGCATGACCATGCGGGGGGACTCGGTGACGGTGGCCACGCGGTAGGCCTCCAGATTTTCCGCCTGAGCGGCGGCGATGAACTTGTCCGCGTCCTCAGCGGCGACCACTACGGCCATGCGCTCCTGAGACTCGGAGATGGCAAGCTCGGTGCCGTCCAGACCGTCGTACTTTTTGCGCACGGCGTCCAACTCAATTTCCAGACCGTCGGCCAGCTCGCCGATGGCCACGGATACGCCGCCGGCGCCAAAGTCGTTGCATCGCTTGATCAGGCGGGTGACCTCGCCGTTGCGGAACAGGCGCTGGATCTTGCGCTCCTCGGGGGCGTTGCCCTTCTGTACCTCGGAGGCCATGGTGGTCAGGGACTTCATGTTGTGGCTCTTGGAGGAGCCGGTGGCGCCGCCGATGCCGTCACGGCCGGTGCGGCCGCCCAGCAAAACGATCACATCGCCGGGGGCGGGACGCTCACGGCGCACGTTTTCGGCAGGAGCCGCGCCCACAACAGCGCCGCACTCCAGACGCTTGGCGATGAAGCCGTCGTGGTACACTTCGGCCACGTGGCCGGTGGCAAGGCCGATCTGGTTACCGTAGGAGGAGTAGCCGGCGGCTGCGGT
>JAZNMM010000094.1:0-4788 GCA_045579605.1 Lawsonibacter sp. | reverse complement strand
GGCCAGCTCCACGCCGATGGCCTTGGCAGCGGCCACGGCTTCGGCATCGTCGGTGATGGCGCCAAAGTCGATGCCCACATACTCCTTGACCGCGTCCACCATGGTCAGGCGGCGCCAGCCGGGGGTCAGGTCGATCTTCTCTCCCATCCACTCCACTTCATAGGTGCCCAGAATCTCCTTGGCGGCGCCGGAGAGGATGCCCTCGGCAATGTCCATCATGTCGTGGAAATCGGCATAGGCCTGATACAGCTCCACGGTGGTAAACTCGGGGTTGTGCTTGGGGTCCATGCCCTCGTTGCGGAAGATGCGGCCGATCTCGTACACCCGCTCCATACCGCCCACGATCAGCCGCTTGAGGGGCAGCTCGGTGGCAATACGCATGTACATGTCGATGTCCAGCGTGTTGTGGTGGGTGATGAAGGGACGGGCGGAGGCGCCGCCGGCGATGGTGTTCAGAACGGGGGTCTCCACCTCGATATAGTCCATGTTGTCCAGATAGCTGCGCATGAACTTGATGAACTGGGAGCGGATGACAAAGTTGCGCTTGACCTCGGGGTTGACCATCAGGTCCACATAGCGCTGACGGAAGCGCAACTCGGTGCTGGTCAGGCCGTGGAACTTCTCGGGCAGGGGGAGCAGATTCTTGGACAGCAGGGTCACGTCCTGCACGCGCACGGACATTTCGCCCCGCTGGGTGCGGAACACCTCACCCTTGATGCCCACGATGTCGCCGATGTCGTACTTCTTGAAGCGGTTGTAGACCGCCTCGTCCATATCGTCCTTGCGGGCGTAGATCTGGATGCGGCCGGATTTGTCCTGCAGGTCGCAGAAGGACACCTTGCCCATGCCGCGCTTGCTCATCAGGCGGCCGGCAATGGAGACCGTGCTGCCCTCCAGCGCATCAAAGTTTTCCTTGATGTTGGCGGAGTGGTTATCCACCTCGTACTTGGTGATCTGGAAAGGGTCGTTGCCGCTGTCCTGAAGCTCCTTGAGCTTGTCGCGGCGGACCTGAAGCAGCTGGCTGAGGTTCTGCTCAGGCTGCTGCGGCTGATTGTTTTTCTGTTCTGCCATGGTAAGTGCAACTCCTATCTTGTCTTACTTGCGCACACTGATCACTTTATACTCGATGGCCCCGGCAGGCGCGTCCACAACCACGTCCTCACCCTCGGTCTTGCCCATCAGGGCGCGGCCAAAGGGAGAGTCCTCGGAAATGGCGCCGTTCATGGGGTCTGCCTCCTGAGAGCCCACGATTTTGTAGGTGATCTCCTCATCAAACTCCTTGTCCAGGACCACCACGGTGGAGCCAAGACGCACATAGTCGCCGGCGGCATCCTCGTCCTCCTCAATGACCACATAGTTGGACAGGATCTCATCCAGCTGGGCAATGCGGGAATAGAGCTTACCCTGCTCATTCTTCGCCTCATCATATTCGCTGTTCTCGGACAGGTCGCCAAAGGAGCGCGCCTCCTTGATCAGCTCGGCCACCTCTTTCTCGCGCACAGTCTTGAGGTAGGTCATCTCGTCTTTCAGTTCCTTCAGCCGCTGGGGGCTGAGCTTGTATTGCTTGGCCATGATATTGCACACCTTTCCGCCGGAACGCACCGCGTCCCGACACACAATATAATAAAGAAATAGGCGCAAAAACAGTTATTTCACATTATAGTGCCTGCATTTGCGTCTGTCAAGGGATTTATTCCTTCCGCCCGTGAAGTTCGATCCGCTCCGGGTCAAGACGACCACTCTGCCACAGGGCCGCAAGCACACAGTCGGCCTCCCAATCCGGGGGCGGCTCCAGGCCGGGGACGGACAGCACCAGCTCCGGCATCAGCAACCGGGGCCGGTACACGTTCAGCGCCGCCGGGTCCTGCGTCCCGTCAAAGCACACCCGCAGCCCCTTCCCTGCTCCGCCCAGCTCCACCACCGCGCCGTATTCCCGGTACAGTCGGGCCGCCAGAGCCTGTCCGCCTCGGTCCACACACAAGCTCAGCCGTTTGACTCTGGGACAGAGAAAGCAGGCTGTCCGCACAAGGTCCTCTTCCGCCCGGGACGCGCACAGAGTCACCGCGGCCCGATGAATGTGCTCTCCCCTGTCCACCAGCGCCGCGAGGGTCAGCTTCCCGGCCAGCACCCCATACAGCCCCTGGGCTCGGACCGGGACAAGCCCGGCCTGTTCCACCACGGAACGGTTGGGAAAGTCCACCGGAAGCAATACCCGCCGTACGCCATTATTCACCAGCCGCCGCACGCCGCGCAGCAGTCGGCGGCGGGCAAAAAAGCCTTGGGTATCCACCTCCAGCTGCCACACGGGCAGCCCCAGCAGCGTGCCCCGTACCGGGCGCACCTTGTTTGCCCCCGGGCGACAGCAGACCACCGCCAGCATCCCATCACCTCCACAGGGCACAGCATACCCCTCCCCTCCGGCAGAAAGCAAGCCTTTCCCGTCGCAAAAATGCCCCCGGCGTTCCAAACGGAACGCCGGGGGCAAACTGCACTTGGGAAACGGGTCAGATCAGAGCATCTTCGCTCTCTGCCATGACCTCGGCAGCCACAGCTTCCTCGCTCTCAGTCACAGGGGCTTCCTGCTGGGCAACCAGATTTCCGTCATCATCGATGACATCGTTCTTGCGATACTGGGCCAGGCCGGAACCGGCGGGGATGAGCTTACCGATGATCACGTTCTCCTTCAGACCGCGCAGATAGTCGATCTTGCCCTTGATGGCCGCCTCGGTGAGCACCTTGGTGGTCTCCTGGAAGGAGGCAGCGGACATGAAGGACTCGGTGGCCAGGGAGGCCTTGGTGATACCCATAAGCAGACGGGTGCAGGTGGGCAGGGACAGTTCCTCGCCCATCTCGTTCTTTTCACCGGCATCGATGCGGGCCTGAACCGCGGCCTCGGCATCCAGGAACTCCACAATGTCGATGGTGGAGCCGGACAGCAGAGCGGAGTCACCGGGCTCCTCCACGCGCACCTTACGCATCATCTGACGGATGATGACCTCGATGTGCTTATCGTTGGTGTCAACGCCCTGCTGACGGTACACCTTCTGCACCTCGCGGATCAGGTAGTTGTGGCAGCCGGACACGCCGCGGATGCGCAGCACCTCGTGGGGGGACAGAGCGCCTTCAGTCAGCTCAATACCCTTTTCTGCCCAGTCACCGTCGGCCACCTTGATGCCGGCGGAATAGGGCAGCGCGTAGGTGACCACCTCGCCGTCGTCGGCGGTAATGGTCAGGTTGCACATGGTGGCACGCTTGGTCTCCTCAATGCTCACACGGCCGGAGATCTCGGCCAGCTGCGCCATCTTCTTGGGCTTGCGGGCCTCGAACAGTTCCTCCACTCGGGGCAGACCCTGAGTGATGTCGCCGCCGGCAACGCCGCCAGTGTGGAAGGTTCGCATGGTCAGCTGAGTACCGGGCTCACCGATGGACTGGGCGGCGATGATGCCCACCGCCTCGCCGGCACCCACAGGCTCACCGATGGCCAGATTGATACCGTAGCACTTGGCACACACGCCGGTACGGGCGCGGCAGGTGAGCACGGAACGGATCTTGACGGAGTTGATGCCGTGAGCCACAAGGGTCTTGGCATCATCCTTTCGCAGCATAGTGTCCTTGGTAAACAGCACCTCGCCGGTGACGGGGTCCACAATATCCCCGGTGGGATAACGGCCGTGGACACGCTCGTCAAAGGTCTCGATGACCTGTCCGTTCTCGCTGATCTCAGCCACCTCGATACCATCGTTGGTGCAGCAGTCATCCTCACGGATGATGACCTCCTGAGACACGTCCACCAGACGGCGGGTCAGGTAACCGGAGTCGGCGGTACGCAGAGCGGTATCGGCCATACCCTTTCGAGCACCTCGGGAAGAGACAAAGTACTCCAGCACGGACAGACCTTCACGGAAGTTGGTCTTGATGGGGATCTCGATGGTGCGGCCGGCGGTATCGGCCATCAGGCCGCGCATACCGGCCAGCTGACGGATCTGCGCCATAGAACCACGGGCGCCGGAGTCGGCCATCATCCAGATGGGGTTGTACTTGTCCATGGAGCCCTGGAGGGCCTCGGTCACGTCCTTGGTGGTGCGCTCCCAGGCATTGACCGCCTGCTGATAGCGCTCCTCGTTGGTGAGCATACCGCGCTGATACTGACGCTCGATCTTGATGATCTCCTTCTCCGTCTCAGCGATCAGCTCATACTTCTTCTGAGGCACGGTCATGTCCGCGATGGCCACTGTCAGAGAGCCGCGGGTGGAGTAGTGATAACCCAGATCCTTCACGTCGTCCAGCATACGGGCCGCGTCGGTAAAGCCGTGCTTGGTGATGCACTTGTCGATGATCTTGCCCAGCTGCTTCTTGCCCACCACGAAGTTGACCTCGGGCTCGAACATCTGCTCGGGATCGGTGCGGTCCACAAAGCCCAGATCCTGGGGAATGGCCTCGTTGTAGATCAGTCGGCCCACGGTGGTGTCCACCAGCTTGTGCTGCATGACACCGTCCACTTCCCGGAACATACGCACCTTGATGGGGGCGTGCAGGGTGACCACACCGGAGTCGTAGGCCATCATGGCCTCGTCCTTGTCGGCAAAGGCGGGAATAAACTCCTCCTCAATGCCGTTCTCCAGACGGTTGACGGTGGTGCGGATCAGTTCCTCACCAATGCGGACATAGATGGGAGTATGGGCGGTGATGGTTTCCGCCTCACAGGCCTTCACCGCATCCTCCTTGGTGGCGAACACGCCGCCGACCTCGCCTTCCTCACGCTCGAAGGTCAGGTAGTAGGCACCCAGG
>JAZNMM010000093.1:0-8592 GCA_045579605.1 Lawsonibacter sp. | reverse complement strand
CTTGTAGATGTAGCCCTTCTTGTACATCTCGCCAAAGATCTTGACCTCCTCGGCCTCAAAACCGGGGTCCATGGTCATGTAGGGATGGTCCCAGTCGCCCAGCGCACCCAGACGCTTGAAGCCGTCGCGCTGGATGTTGATGTACTTCATGGCGTAATTATGGCAGGCGGTGCGGAACTCGGGCACGGACATGGCCTTGTGGTTGAGCTTCTGCTCCTTGATGATGGCAGACTCAATGGGCATGCCGTGGTTGTCCCAGCCGGGAATAAAGGGGGTCCAGTAGCCGCGCATGGCGTGCATACGCACGATGAAGTCCTTCAGGGAGCGGTTCATGGCGTGGCCCATGTGGGGGTTGCCGTTGGAGAAGGGAGGGCCGTCGTGGAGAGAGAATCGGGGCTTGCCCTCGTTTTTCTTGAGCATCTCGTTGTACAGGTCCATCTCGTTCCACTTTTCCAGCATGCCGGGCTCCCGGTTGGGCAGGCCCGCGCGCATGGGAAATTCCGTCTGGGGGAGATTGATGGTCTTGTTGTAATCCATATCTCGATTCCTCCTGTATGGTTATAATAAATTATTCTCTGACGGTAGGGGCCGGTCCCAGACCGGCCCGCGGGCGGCTCTGGGATCCGCCCCTACGCAAAACAAAAGACCCTTGTCCCAACTAAGAGACAAAGGTCTGACCTCTGCGGTACCACTCTTATTGCCGACAGGATCGGCCACTCAAGGTTCGCCCGGTAACGGAGGCGTGCCGGAGGTGCTTACTTTCTACATTGAGTTCAGCCCTCTGCTCCGAGGTGATTTTCGCTCCTGATCCCGTCCGCCTTGCACCAACCGGCGGCTCTCTGTACGGGGTGTGGAGGGGCTACTCGTCCTCATCTGCGCAAATATCCAATATACATCCGCTATCTTATCCGCTTTTTCCGGTTCTGTCAAGCAAAAAAATCCGGGAGAGGCGGTTTTTTCGCCTCTCCCGGACAATGGATCTTCTTATTTTATTTCATAATTTCGGCCAAACTGCAGGTCGCCAAAGCGCATGGTGGCCTGTTCATCCGCCGCGGGGATCTCCTGTGCCGGGGCATCCGCGGTGACCGCGGCAAACTCGGTGGTGTCCTCCTGCTCCTCCCGGGCCAGCTCCTGCGCTGCCAGCTGGCTCTGCTGGGCCAGAATGCGCTGCACACTGTCATCAATGGCGCGGGCGGTCTCGTCCACACGGACGCCGCCATCCAGCACAACGGCAGACAGCTCGTCCAACGCGTCCAGCCCCGCCAGATGCTTGGCCTGCATATCCTTCACCTGCTGCACGTAATGGGCGGTGGCGGTTTTTGCCGCCTGCAGCCGCCGCTCCTCCTCTTGCACCTGACGGCGCAGCTGCTCGGCCTTGTCGGACAGCTCGTCCTCCGCCTGACGAATGATGGAGGCCTTCTTCTGCTCCGCCTCCTTGACCAGATCGTCCGCCATGCGCTGGGCCGCCATAAGGGCCTTGCGCATGGCCTCCTCGGTAGACTGGTACTCCTCCACCCGGTCCACCAGCACCTTCATCTTGCCCTTGAGCACGGCATTTTCGTTGTAAAGGGTGCTGTAGTCCGCGGTCAGCACATCCAGAAACTCGTCCACCATGGCCATGTTATAGCCGCCGAAAGTGGCCTTTGCAAATACGCGTTCCGAAACTTCCTGAGGGGTGAGCATATCCGTTACCTCCCGTGTGTAATCTCTATGCGCTGTCAGAACATCAGAAATAAAGCCCGTTGTTCTCCAGTTCGTCAATCAGGTCTCCCAGAATGTCCACATTGTAGGGGGTGATGATGAAGGTGGACAGGGCGACCTTTTTCACCTTGCCTCCGTGGGCGTAGGTCACGCCGGACAAAAAGTCCAGCAGACGGCGGGCCACCTCTTTATTGGTGGACTCCAGATTGAGGACCACCGTGCGCTTTTCCAGCAGATGGTCGGCGATCTCCTTGGCGTTTTCAAAGCGCTCGGGGTTGACCACGACCACCTGAAGCTGGGTGGTGGTGTGGATGTTGAGCACCTTGTTGCTCCGGGGCTCCTGACCCATGGCAGGGGCACTTTCTCCGGCAGAGGAGCGGCGCTCCCGGCGTCCGGCGCCGTCCGACTGGGAGCGGCGCACCACCGGCTCGTAATCGTCGAACACATCCTCTTCCTCGTCGTCATAGGGGCGGGTCAGGCGCTTGATCTCATCAATAAGTCCCATGATAGTTCCCTCATTTCTTCGGTGTATCCGCCGCGGGGCGGGGGCCGAACAGTTCCGTTCCCACCCGCACCAGCGTGGCTCCGCAGGCGATGGCCTGTTCAAAGTCCCGGCTCATGCCCATGGAAAGGCAGTCCATATCGTTTTTATTATCGGCTATTTTCTCCCTGGTGTCAACAAAAAGCTGGCGCATAGCCACAAAATAATGTGTAGCATCCTCCGGGGTGTGCGCAACCGGTGGTATGCACATCAGTCCCCGCAGACGCACATTGGGAAGTCCGGCCGCCTGCCGAGCAAGCTCCTCCAGCTCCTCCGGGGCCACACCGCCCTTGCTCTGTTCCGCGCCGATGTTCACCTGCAGCAGAATATCCTGCACGATGCCCAGCTTGTCCGCCTGCTTCTGGATGGCCTGCAGCAGCCGGGGGGAGTCCACCGATTGGATCAGCTCCACCCGACCCACCACACGGTTTACCTTGTTGGTCTGCAGGTGGCCGATAAAATGCACCTGCTCCGCCCCGGCATAGGCGTCCGCCTGCAGGTGGGCGGTCAACTCCTGCTCCCGGTTCTCGCCGCACACCTCAATGCCCGCGGCGATGGCGGCGCGAATGGTGTCATCGGTCTGCAGCTTGGTGGCCGCGCACAGGGTGATCTCCTTGGGGTCCCTGCCCGCACGCTGGGCAGCTTCCTCCACCCGGCGGCGCACCCGTTCGATGCGTTCGTTCAGCTCCATATCCGTCCTCCTCACTGGGAAAGCACCACGCCGTCGGTCAGCCCCCGGCTCCGGACGATGACCTGGTCACCGGCCCGCAGCATGGCCTTTTCACTTTCCAGCGGACGGACCACATAGAATTGAGAGCCCTCTGCCAGAATTTCCACCTGTTTGAATTCCGCCCGGTTGTTCACCGCGGCGTATACACCGGTCCGGGTGACGGTCTCCATCGTTCCGTCCTTGCCTGGCTTCTCCTCGGTCAAAATATGCACGCTGGCCTTTGGCACCCGCAGGCCCTCCTGCTGGGCGAAAATGAGCTCCACGCTCTGGCGGCGCAGCAGGGTGGTGTCCGCCAGCGCCCGGTCGGTGGACAGCACCACCGGCACACGGGGCTGCTCCTGCTCCCCTACCTGGTCCACCCGCAGGGACAGGTCCTGCTCAAAGTCGCCGGAAAAGCGCACGGTGACCGTTTTGCCCACCGTCAGCCGCCGGGCGGTCTCCCGGGGCAGGTTGAGCACCAGATACCAGCGGTTGGCGGTGATGAGCTTGCCCAGCGCCTCCGTATCCGTCTGCACGGGGCGGCGGAGCAGCTCGTCCAGCTCGTCCGTGGTGAGAGAAAACGCCTGCCGGGGCCCCACGGATTCAAAGCCATCCACCTGAGCGGAATAGACGCCGGACTGCCCGGCATACACCCGGGTGGTCTCCTGCTCGGAGCGGCCGCGCAGGGAGGCAAGCTCGGCATTGAGCGCCGCCAGCCGCCCGGTATCCACACCCTGTCCGTACACATAGTCCCGGTGGAGCACCGCTCGCTTCAGGTCCAGCACCCGGTCCTCCAACCGGCCAAAATCGCCCGCTGCCGTATCCGAACGCAGCAGGGCCACGCTGCGCACCACTTCCTGCTCCAGCTCGCCGCTGCCTGCACTGTGGTCGCCCCGGGTGGTGGCGTATTCCAGCAGCTCCGCCTCCATGGACAGGCTGTTGATGCGGTCCTTGCGCTCCAGCGCGGCGCTGTCCCGGTAGACCATGGCCACCGTCTGGCCCGCGCCTACCCGTTCGCCCTCGCCGGGCACCACCTCCACGATGCCGCTGCGGCCGGGCAGCACCTGCTCCTGCCGCACCAGCAGCGCGTCAGTCTCCACGCTGTCGTTGACCGTGTAGCTGTAGGCCACGGCGGTGGTCAGCGGGTCGGTCATGCCCCGCCACAGCCCCACGCCGCAGTAAACCAGCAGCGTGGCTGCGATGAGGAGCATGACGAGCCTTGTGATGGCGGTTTCCCCTTTCATACGGACACTCTCTTTCTTTTCCGGACGCTTACTCCTCCTCCCGCTCCAGCGGCACAGGCCGTTCGGGAACGATGGTGGATATGGCGTGCTTGTATATGACCTGTTGCTTTCCGTCAGACATAAGTACCACCGTGAACGGGTCGAAGCCGGACACCTGCCCCCGCATCTGGAAGCCGTTCATCAAAAACACGGTGACCTGCCGCCGCTCCCGGCGCAGTTGGGTGAGGAACATTTCCTGAAGATTGTTTGCCTTTTGCATCATGATGCACTCCTTTTTTCTTTCTGGTGGTCTCCCACCAGGTGCATCATATACCATTTTCTTCCAATTTTTCTGTCGAATAACGGAGAGCCTCCATAAAATCCGGCTCCCTGCCCCAGCGGTACCAGTTTGCCGCCGGATTTCTGCCAAACCACGTGAGCTGTCGCTTGGCGTACTGACGGGAGCGAAGCTTGATTTCCTCCGCCGCCGCGCGCACATCGCCGTCCCCCCGCAGGGCAGACACCATCTCCTTGTAGCCGATGGCCTGCATGGCGGTGCATTTGTCCGGAACGCCCCGGTCCAAGAGTCCTCTGACCTCGTCCACAAGGCCCTGTTCCATCATCTGGTCCACCCGGTGGTCGATGCGCGCCCACATATCCTCCCGCCGTTCAAAAGCGAGGGCGAGGGTGACCGCCTCATACCGGGGTGGCATGGCTTGCGTTTCCAGATTGTGCTGGGTGATGGTCTTTCCGGTGGAGCGGAACACTTCCAGCGCCCGGATGATGCGCTTGGCATCGTTGGGGTGGAGCCGCCGGGCCGCCTCCGGGTCCACCGTCTCCAGCTGGCCCAGCATGGCTTGGCCGCCCTTTTGGGCAAACTCCACCTCCAGCTGGCCCCGCAGGGCGCTGTCCGGGTCAAAGGGGGCAAAGTCCCGGCCGGAGAGCAGGGAGTCAATGTACAGCCCCGTCCCCCCTGCCACGATGGGAAGCCTGCCCCGGGCAAGGATGTCGTCCACACAGGCGCGGGCCTGCTCCACATACCGGGCCACGGAGAAATCCTCCGCCGGGTCGGCCACGTCCAGCATGTGGTGGGGCACGCCCCGCATTTCCTCTGGGGTGGGTTTGGCGGTGCCAATGTCCATGGTGCGGTAAATCTGCATGGAGTCAGCGGACACCACCTCTCCGTTTCCGGCAAGGGCCAGCTCCACCGCCAGCCGGGTCTTGCCGGAGGCCGTGGGCCCACAGATGACTACGATTTTGGGGGGCATGGTGTCACCGCCTTTCCTTTGAAATCACGCCCGCTTGAATTGCTTTTCCAAATCCTTTTTGGTCAGTTCGATGGCCACGGGCCGGCCGTGGGGGCAATACTTCACACTGCCGTCCATCACCGCCTGCACCACCCGCTCCAGCTCCTGCGCGCCCGACTTCCAGCCGCCCTTGATGGCGGCCTTGCAGGCCATGGTGTGCAACAGCTCATCCCGGGTGGCGGCCGGGTCGGCCCGTCCGGTGGACAGCAGTCTGACCGCGATTTCCGTCAGGGTGGAAACAATGTCTCCCTCATCCACATCAAAGGGGGCCTGCCGCACGATGAGGGCGCTTGTGCCGAACTCCTCCACCTCAAAGCCGAACTGGGCCAGCAGAGGCAGATTGTCCGCCAGCACCGCCCGCTCCTCTGCCGCCGGAGTAAAGGTGGCGGGGGTGAGCAGGGTCTGCATCATGGGCTGGTAGCCCTGTGCCTTCATGCGGTCAAAATTCATCCGCTCGTGGGCGGCGTGCTTGTCGATGAGCAGTACCCGCTCCCCCTGCTCCACCAGCACGTAGGTGTTGAACAGCTCGCCGGCAATCTTCCAGGGCTCTGCCTCTGCCACAGGCTGTTCCATAACCGGCGCGGGCGCAGGTGCATGGGCGGGTCGGGGCGTGGGAGCGATTTGATACACCGACTCTACCTTGACCGCAGGGGGCTCCTCCCATTCCACCGCCACCGGCTTGGGGGCTCGGGTGGGACCGATTGCGGGTTTTTCCGGCACTCCCACCAGCACAGGTACGCTCTTTGGCGCGGTGAAATCGTGCAGGGGCAAAGCGGAGGATACCGACTTTGCCGCCGGGATGGGGGTGGCGTTCATTTTGATTTGATTGGGGGTCACAGTGTCCTGGACCCTGGTCTTTTCCAGCACCGCCGCCGGGTGGCTCTTCTCCCCCGTCAGGGCGGAGAGCACCGCATGGTACACGGTGGAGAACACCTGCCGCTCGTTGGTGAACTTGACCTCCGTTTTGGTGGGGTGAACGTTCACGTCCACCGCGGACAGCTTGGTGGTCAGGTGAAGCACACAGCCGGGGAATTTGCCCACCATGCGCTGGTTGGCATAAGCCTCCTCCAGCGCGGCGGTCATGATGCGGGACTTCACATAGCGCCCGTTGACGAAAAAGTGCTGATAGTTACGGCTCCCCTTACAGCACACAGGCAGGGTGGCAAAGCCGGACACGCTCATGTCCTCCCCACTGCCCTGCACTTCCTTAAACCCAAGAGCAAGGTCCCGGCCCAGCACCGCGTAGATGGCGGACTGGAGCTTGCCGTCCCCGGGAGTGAGCAGTTCCTGCTTGCCGTCTCGGATAAACTTGACGCTCACCTCCGGATGGGCCAGGGCCAGCCGCTGAACCACGGCAAAGACCGCCGCGCCCTCGGCGGCGTCCTTTTTCATAAACTTCAGTCGGGCGGGAGTGTTGAAAAACAGGTCCCGGACCACCATGGTGGTCCCCTCCGGACAGCCCGCCTCCTCCACCGTGCCGGCCACGCCCCCCTCCAAAGACAGGGTCGCGCCAAACGCCGCGCCGGGGGTGCGGGTCATCACGTCGATGCGGGCCACAGCGCAGATGGCGGCCAGGGCCTCCCCCCGGAAGCCCAGCGTACCGATGGCCTCCAGGTCGTACTCCGTGCGCAGTTTGCTGGTAGCGTGGCGCAGAAAGGCGGTTTCCAGCTGGTCGGCGGCCATGCCGCACCCGTCGTCGGTGACCCGGATGAGGGTCATGCCGCCGTTGTTGATCTCCACCGTCACCTTGTTCGCTCCGGCATCAATGGCGTTTTCCATCAGTTCCTTGGCCACGCTGGCCGGACGCTCCACCACCTCGCCGGCGGCGATCAGGTCGGCCACATGGGGGTCCAATATTTGAATGTTGGGCATAGGAGAACCCTCCTTCGTTCGGGTCGGTCTGATACCGACCCCTACACTGCATTTTGGTAGGGGCGGGTCCCAGACCCGCCCGCTTATCCGTTCAAATCGCTTTTCAGCTCCGCCAGCAGGTTGAGGGCCTCAATGGGCGAGAGGATATTCACATCGGTCATGCGCAGTTTGCGCACCACCGTCTGCCCTCCGATGTCTCCAAGGGACAGCTGACTTTCCGCCGGCGCGTAGGGGCCGGCGCCCTCAACGGCCCGTCCCTCACCGTTTTCCAGCTCCTCCAGAATGGCGCGGGCCCGCTTGATGACCCGGTCGGGCACACCAGCCAGCTTGGCCACTTCAATGCCATAGCTCTGGTCGGCCCCGCCCCGGACGATCTTGCGCAGGAAGATCACGTCGTCCTTGCGCTTCTTGGCGGCGATGTTGTAGTTCTTCACCCCGGGAAGCTGACCCTCCAGCACGGTCAGTTCATGGTAGTGGGTGGCAAACAGAGTTTTTGCCCCCAGCCGCTTGGGGTCGGCACAGTACTCCACCACTGAGCGGGCGATGGCCATGCCGTCATAGGTGCTGGTGCCCCGGCCGATCTCGTCCAGAATGAGCAGGGAGCGGCTGGTGGCGTTTTTCAGAAGCTGGGCCACCTCGGTCATCTCCACCATGAAGGTGGACTGGCCGGCGGCAAGGTCGTCGGAGGCACCGATACGGGTGAACACCCGGTCCACAATGCCGATGCGGGCGGCCCGGGCGGGCACAAAACTGCCCATCTGGGCCATGAGCACGATGAGGGCCACCTGCCGCATATAGGTGGACTTGCCCGCCATGTTGGGCCCGGTAATGACGGCGCACAAATCACTTTCTCCGTCCATATACGTGTCGTTTGGCACGAAGACCGCGTTTTTCAGCACCTTTTCCACCACGGGATGTCGTCCCTCGGTAATGCTGATCACATTGGAGGCATCCACCTGGGGCATGCAGTAGTTACCCGCCGCGGCCACCGTGGCAAAGGAGCACAGCACGTCCACCTGGGCCACCGCGGCGGCGGACTTCTGGATCTGGGCCACGCAGGCGCACACCTGCTCCTTCAGCCGGCAGAACAGCTGATACTCCAGGGCCACCACCTTGTCCTGAGCGGACAGAATGGTGTGCTCCAGCTCTTTGAGTTCCTGAGAAATGTACCGCTCGGAGTTCACCGTGGTCTGCTTGCGCACCCAGCCCTCGGGCACAAGGTCGGTCTGGGACTTGGCC
>JAZNMM010000092.1:0-3495 GCA_045579605.1 Lawsonibacter sp. | reverse complement strand
ATAAAACGGGATTTTCGAGAGGAAATTAGTAGAAAACCGGATGAAACCCACGTGTTGTTGTGATTTT
This sequence comes from Lawsonibacter sp., assembly GCA_045579605.1. Classification (GTDB taxonomy): domain Bacteria; phylum Bacillota; class Clostridia; order Oscillospirales; family Oscillospiraceae; genus Lawsonibacter. Next base: position 3,428 of record JAZNMM010000092.1, on the reverse strand, counting down.
GAACAACTGTTTGCCTGCGATTTGTTGAAAATGCCGTTGACGAGGGGTGACTCAATTTGGTATGCTATGGGTGTAAATTTGCCGTGTGAGGCGGAGGTGCAAGTATGTATAGCCAAGAGGCAGTTGTGAACAACCAGGTCGGTCTCCATGCCAGACCCGCCACGTTCTTCATCCAGAAGGCCAATGAGTTCAAGTGCGCCATCTGGGTCGAGCGTGAGGAGCGCAAGGTCAATGCCAAGAGCCTGCTGGGCGTTCTCTCCCTGGGCATCGTCAAGGGTACCGCCATCAATCTGATCGCGGACGGCTCCGACGAGAAAGAGGCGGTTGACGCTCTGGTCGGCCTGATCTCTTCCGATTTCGCTGAATAAGCAAGTCACAAAAAAGGCACCGCCGTTGCGGTGCCTTTTTCAGTCTCACCGGAAAGGGGGCCAGTGCCGTGACCTTTGACCAGCTGAAGGAAAAAGCCCGCAGTCTGCCGCTGAAGCCGGGCGTGTATATCATGCAGGACAAGCAGTCCACCGTTATCTACGTGGGCAAGGCCAAGGCGCTGAAAAACCGGGTCAGCCAGTATTTTCAGGATTCCGCCTCCCATACGGAAAAAACCCGAGCCATGGTCAGCCAAATCGACCACTTTGATGTGATCATCGCCGACAGCGAGTTTGAGGCGCTGGTGCTGGAAAATGCCCTGATCAAGCGCCATCAGCCCCGGTACAATATCCTGCTCAAGGACGACAAGGGCTACCCCTATATCCGGCTGTCCGTGCAGGAGGAGTACCCCCGCTTCTCTCTGGTCAACCGCCCGGCACAGGACGGGGCGCGATATTTTGGCCCTTATGGGAGTCGGGGCAGCACCCAGGCGATCGTTGACGCTTTGCGCACGGCCCTGCGCTTGCCCTCCTGCGGGAAAAAATTTCCCCGGGACATTGGAAAAGAGCGCCCCTGTCTGAACTATCACATGGGGCAGTGCAGCGGTTATTGCCGGGGTGCGGAGTGGAAGTCGGAGCATGACGAGGCCGTCACCCAGGCCATCTCTCTGCTGGAGGGACGCTACAAACAGGTCATAGCCGGGCTGACGGCGGAGATGGACCGGGCGGCCGAGGAGCTTCGCTTTGAACGGGCTGCCCAGCTGCGGGACCGCCTGCGGGCCATCGAACTGCTGGGCAAGCGGCAAAAGGTGGTTGCCGGCTCTCTGGCGGACACCGATGTGGCCGGCTGGTTCCGGGGGACTGCAAAAAGCTGCTTTGTGGTCCTGCATTATGTGGACGGCGAACTGGCCGCTAAGGATATGGAACTGCTGGATACACCGGTGGAGGAGGATGAGGGGGAGACCCTTTCTGCTCTGGTGCGGCAGTTTTACGGCGGACGCAGCTTCCTGCCCCGGCAGATCCTGCTGCCCTGTGAGCTGCCCGATCAGGTGCCGGTGGAGCGTATGCTCAGCCAGCAGGTGGGGCGGCGGGTGGAGCTGCTTACCCCCCAGCGCGGGGCGAAGATGGATCTGATCCGTCTGGCAAACCGGAACGCGGCGGAAGAGGTGGAGCGGGCCACCACCCGGGAGGAACGGCAGAACAAGCTGCTCCAGACCCTGGGCCGTATGCTGGGCATGGAACAGCCGCCTCGGCGCATGGAGTCTTATGATATTTCCAATACTGGGAGTAGTGACATTGTGGCGTCCATGGTGGTCTATGTGGACGGAAGGCCCCTCAAGCGGGACTACCGCCGCTTCAAGCTCAGAGATATGGATGGCCCGAACGATTACGCCGCTATGGAGCAGGTGCTGACCCGGCGCTTTCAGCGCTGGAAGGAAGGGGACGGAAAGTTTGCCGACCGGCCGGACCTGCTGCTCATTGACGGCGGGGTAGAGCACGTACGGGTGGCGTGCCGGGTGCTGGAGGGCATGGGGCTGGACATCCCGGCCTACGGCATGGTTAAGGACGATCGTCACCGCACCCGTGCCCTGGTGCACCCGGACGGACGGGAGATCGGCATTCAGGCCGTCCCGGCGCTGTTCGCCCTGATCGGCCAGATCCAGGAGGAGACCCACCGCTTTGCCATCGAGTACCACCGCCAGCTGCGGGCTGGTCATGTGAAAGGTTCGGTGCTGGACAAGATCCCCGGTGTGGGGGAGAAGCGGCGGGTGCAGCTGCTCAAGCACTTTAAGAGCGTGAAAGCCATCCGGCAGGCCAGTGTGGAGCAGCTGAATGAAGTGGTGCCCGTCAATACCGCCAGGGCGGTGTATGACTATTTTCATCGGGAAGAAAACTCGTAATCGAAAGGACGATGGATATGCGCGTGATCTCCGGCTCGGCCCGGGGGCGGCGGCTGAAGGAGCTGCCCGGGTTGGACACCCGGCCCACCACCGACAAGGTAAAGGAGTCCCTGTTTAACATTATTCAATTTGACATTGAGGGCCGGCGGGTGCTGGACCTGTTTGGCGGCACCGGTCAGCTGGGCATTGAGGCTCTGTCCCGGGGCGCGGCCCGCTGCACCTTTGTGGATGCAAGCCGGCAGGCGGCGGCGGTCATGCGGGAAAATCTGAAGAGCGTGGGCTTTGAGGCAAACGCTACCGTCCATCAGGGGGACGCGCTGGCGTTCTTGTCCTCCTGCCGGGAAAAGTTCGACCTGATCCTGCTGGATCCGCCCTATCAGAGTGAATTGTTGGAAAATTGTCTGCAAATTATCACAAAGTTTGACATTCTCGCGGAACATGGTATAATGGTGTGTGAAAGTGCGGTGGACACCCGGCTTCCCCAGCCGGAATTGCCCTATGAGCTGGGGCGGGACTACCGTTACGGAAAGATCAAGCTGACCGTATACCGCCGCCATGGGAGTGTGCAGCCATGAGTATCGCCATCTATCCCGGCAGTTTCGACCCGGTCACTCTGGGCCACCTGAACATCATCAAGCGCGCCAGTCAATGCTTTGAAAAAGTGATCGTGTGCGTGATGGTCAACTCCAAAAAACAGGGGATGTTCACCCCCGAGGAGCGGGTGGACTTCCTGCGTCGGGCCACCGGGCGCTTTCCCAATGTGGAGGTGGATTTCTCCGACGAACTGCTGGCGGAATACGCCCGGCGCAAAAAGGCGCACGTGGTGGTCAAGGGACTGCGGGCCGTGTCCGACTTTGAACAGGAAGTGCAGATGGCGGTCATCAACCGCAAGCTCAACCCCAGATTGGAGACCATGTTTCTGGCCTCCAGCGAGAAGTACACCTATCTAAGCTCTACCATCGTCAAGGAAATGGCGCGCTACGGTGCTGACCTGAGCGATTTCGTCCCCCGTGAGATCGTGGACGATGTGAACGCGCGAATGAAACAGATACAGGAAAGGACGGGTAACTGATATGGCAAACGGAGTGGAAGAACTGCTGGATATGCTGTTCGAAATGGTGGATGAGGCGAAGAGTGCCGCCTTTTCCAGCGACAAATGCGT
>JAZNMM010000091.1:0-2975 GCA_045579605.1 Lawsonibacter sp. | reverse complement strand
AGCACGGTGGTACCGGCATTCAGCACGCCGGAGTACACACGCACAAAGGACAGACGGCCAACAAAGGGGTCAGTGGCGATCTTGAAAGCCAGACCGGAGAAGGGGGCGTTGTCGTCAGCGTGACGCACGTCGGTCTCCTCGGTGTCGGGATCAACACCCTCGATGGCGGGGATGTCCAGGGGAGAGGGCATATAGTCCACGATGGCATCCAGCAGCTTCTGCACGCCCTTGTTGCGGTAGGAAGTACCGCAGACAACGGGAACCATCTCGTTGGCAATGGTAGCCTGACGAATGGCAGCGCGGATACGATCGGTGGGGACCTCTTCACCCTCCAGATACATCTCCATGATCTCTTCATCGAACATGGAAACAGCATCCATCAGCTTCTCACGGTACTCCTCAGCCAGGTCCTGCATGTCGGCGGGGATCTCCTCCTCGCGGCGGTCAGTACCCATCTCGTCATAGTAGATGTCGGCCTTCATCTCCACCAGGTCGATGATACCCTTGAAGGAATCCTGGGCACCAACGGGCAGCTGGATGGGCACAGCATTACACTTCAGACGATCATGGATCATGTTCAGCACGTTGAAGAAATCAGCGCCCATGATGTCCATCTTGTTGACGTAGATCATGCGGGGGACCTTGTAGTTGTCGGCCTGACGCCACACAGTCTCAGACTGGGGCTCCACGCCGCCCTTGGCACACATAACGGTCACGGAACCGTCCAGCACGCGCAGGGAGCGCTCCACCTCAACGGTGAAGTCCACGTGGCCCGGGGTATCGATGATGTTCAGACGGGTCTGGGGGAACTGCTGCTTGGTACCCGTCCAGTAGCAGGTGGTGGCGGCAGACGTGATAGTGATGCCGCGCTCCTGCTCCTGAGCCATCCAGTCCATGGTGGCAGTGCCGTCATGGGTATCACCGATCTTGTAGTTGACGCCGGTGTAGTACAGGATGCGCTCGGTGGTAGTGGTCTTACCGGCATCAATGTGGGCCATGATGCCGATATTTCTGGTATTTTGCAGAGTAACTTTACGAGCCATGATACTTCCTCCGTATTACCAGCGGTAGTGAGCGAACGCCTTGTTGGCCTCGGCCATCTTGTGCACGTCCTCACGCTTCTTCACGGCGTTGCCAAGGTTGTTGGCAGCGTCCATGATCTCGCCGGCCAGACGCTCCTTCATGGTCTTCTCGCTGCGATTGCGGGAATACGCAGTCAGCCAGCGCAGACCCAGGGTCTGACGACGCTCGGGACGGACCTCCATGGGGACCTGATAAGTGGAACCACCCACACGGCGGGACTTGGTCTCCAGGGAGGGCATGATGTTCTCCATCGCGGCAGCGAAGACCTCCATGGGCTCCTTGCCGGTCTTCTCCTGGATGATCTCGAAAGCGCCGTAAACGACCTTCTGAGCAACACCCTTCTTACCATCCAGCATGATGCTGTTGGTCAGCTTGGTGACCAGGACAGAATTGTAAAGCGGATCAGGCAGAACCTCCCGCTTGGGGACATTACCTCTTCTGGGCATGTTGCTTCCCTCCTTCTTATAAAATTAGAAATCATAGGTACTCACCATGCGCACGCATGATGTGTAATGCCTGTCCGAGGTTTCCCCATATCAATATATAGGTAAACGCTCGGCAAGGCAGTTGCCTTGCGCAAACGCACAATGCAATTCAAGTTGGACTTTCGTCCGAGGCAATCGTTACCGATTACTTCTTGCCGGCCTTGGGACGCTTGGCACCGTACTTGGAACGGGCCTGCATACGGCCGTTGACGCCCTGAGTATCCAGAGTGCCGCGGATGATGTGGTAACGCACACCGGGAAGGTCCTTAACACGGCCGCCGCGGATCATGACCACGGAGTGCTCCTGCAGGTTGTGGCCAACACCGGGAATGTAGGCGGTGACCTCCTGACCGTTGGTCAGCTTAACACGGGCGATCTTACGCAGAGCGGAGTTAGGCTTCTTGGGGGTGGCGGTACGAACGGCGGTGCACACACCTCTCTTCTGGGGAGAAGGCAGGTCGGTGGACTTGTTCTTCAGGGTGTTCAGGCCTTTCTGCAGGGCGGGAGCAGTGGACTTGTCGGTCAACTGAGCGCGGCCCTTGCGAACCAGCTGATTGAACGTAGGCATTCGATTTTCCTCCTTTCTTCAATGGTCGATCCCTTGGGATCAGATATTATTTTAACAAAATAAACGTGGTTTATTCTGCTAAAACCGAACAAATTTGCCGCAGATCACACAAGCAGGGCGGCTACAGCCGCGCCCACGGCGATGCCACAGGCCTCACCCAGCTGTTTCATGGAGTCGATCTGCTCCACACGGATGCCCAGATCCACACCTTTCTGTACCAGTGGCTGGAGCAGAGCGGGATCGGCGTCCCGGGCGATATAAAGCCGGGCAACACTGCCTTTTTCCAGTGCGCGGCGGACTTGTTTGGCCCCGACTACCTTGGGCGAGGTCATCAGCGCATCGACCATGGCGCACCTCTCAACGGCTTGGAATTTCCGGCATTGCCGGGCGGATTTGGGCATAATGACCCCATCACCGCAATTTGGAATTATAGCATGACCAAACCGGTTCGTCAAGTTATTTTTCCTCTTTTTTCTTAGAAAACCAGGGTGTTCCCGCCCCGCTGACCGTCTGCATAAAGTACCCTGTTCACGGGAAGGCTATGGAGTATCTTCGGCTGGAAGGAGTGTCGCCATGAACGCCCATGTAAACGGCAACTGCATCGGCTGCGGTCTGTGTGCAAATATGTGCCCCACCGTGTTCACCATGCTGGAAGCGGGTATGGCCGCCGCCCGGGACGAGATCGGCCCGGAGCAGGAGCCCTTTGTGCAGGAAGCAGCTGAGAGTTGCCCCGTAGACGCCATCGAGATCACCACCCATTGACAAAACAGCGCCCGTGCCTGCGGGGCGGGCGCGGCACAGATTGTTGATTGGGGGAAACACGATTGGTTATAGAAAAA
>JAZNMM010000090.1:0-12486 GCA_045579605.1 Lawsonibacter sp. | reverse complement strand
CTGTATTCTATTGCCCGGGAAAATGGACTTACCGCCCGGGAGCTACTCCAGCGCAATCCAATCTTACGCGGTGAGCCGGCCGTGTTTGCCGGCCAGACACTGGTGCTGCAGGATGATGATGTGCCCACACAACAGGCCTATGTGACCGGCTATGCCTATCCCTTTGGCGACCGGGGCGTCATCCAGCGCACCTTGCCCTATCTGTCCGGATTGATCCCATTTACCTACGGTATCCGTCTGGACGGCACACTGGTGGAGCCGGACGACGCCTCCCTGATCGCAGCGGCTCAGCAGCTGGGGGTTACCCCGGTGATGCACCTGTCCACCCTGACGGATGAGGGCAGCTTTGATTCCAATCTTGCCAGCCTTGTGCTCAACGACATGGAGGTGCAGGACACTTTGGTTTCCAACCTCCTTTCCACCATGCTGCTGAAGGGATACCGAGCGCTGGATGTGGACTTTGAATTTATTCCCGGCCGAGACGCACAGCTCTATGCCCAGTTCATCGCCCGCATGAGGGAGCTTTTGACCCCCCGGGGCTGGCCTGTCATTGTGGCGCTGGCCCCCAAGACCAGCGCAGATCAGCCCGGACTTCTGTATGAAGGGCACAACTACCGTCTTCTTGGTGCGGCAGCCGACCTTGTGCTGCTGATGACTTACGAGTGGGGATACACCTACGGCCCGCCCATGGCGGTTGCCCCTTTGCCCAACGTGCGCCGGGTGGTGGAGTACGCCCTGACGGAGATCCCACCGGAGAAAATTCTCCTGGGCATCCCCAACTACGGCTACGACTGGACGCTTCCCTTTGTGCAGGGAGAGAGCCGGGCCACCTCAATCTCCAACCAGTATGCCGTCACTCTGGCCGGAAACAATAACGCGGTCATTCAATACGACGCTACCGCACAGTCTCCCTTTTTCCGGTACACCGACCCAGCCGGACGGGAGCATGAAGTCTGGTTTGAGGACGCGCGCAGCATCCGGGCAAAGCTTTCTCTGCTCTCCCGCTATGATCTGGCAGGTGCGGGCTACTGGAACCTTGTGCGTCCGTTTCCGCAGAACTGGCTGGTGCTTAACTCCATGTATCAGATTCGGGAGAATCTTTCCACTGCGGTTGATTTACAGTAGGAAGTTGTAGTACAATGGGAATATCTTGATACAAAGGAGGACATTCCCATGTCCCTTGAAGTTGGTATCCGCGGCCGTGCGGACGTCATTGTAAGTCAAAACAACACCGCCGCAGCTGCCGGTTCCGGCGCCTTGCAGGTATTCGGCACGCCTTATATGGTCGCTCTGATGGAAAAAGCTGCCTGGGCCTCCATTGCTCCCCACCTGGCCGAGGGCGAGAGCACCGTGGGCACCAAGCTGAACGTCTCCCACCTGTCCGCCACCCCCATGGGCATGAAGGTGTGGGCGGAAAGCGAGATCACGCTGGTGGACGGCAAGCGCATTGAGCTGAAAGTAGCCGCCTATGACGAAAAAGGTCTGATCGGTGAGGGCACCCATGAGCGCTTTATCGTCACCGACGAGCGTTTTCTGGCCAAAGCCGCCCGGAAGCTGGAGGGCTGAGCCATGTCCATTGAACTGGTACGAAACTACTTCCGTCCTCTGGGCCGGGAGCAGGACATTCTGGAATTCCCCGTGTCCAGCGCCACGGTGGAACTGGCCGCCCAGGCGGTTGGCGTGATCCCCGCCCGCATCGCCAAGACCCTGTCCTTTCTCGTTGATGACGGCTGCGTACTCATTGTCGCCGCCGGTGACGCGAAAATCGACAACGCCAAGTATAAGGCCATGTTCCACGCCAAGGCCAAAATGCTCACCCCGGAACAGGTAAGTGAATTTACCGGCCACGCCATCGGCGGTGTGTGCCCCTTTGGCAATCCTGCGGGTGTGAAGACTTATCTGGACGTGTCGCTCAAGCGCTTTGACACCGTGTTTCCTGCGGCGGGCAGCAGCAACTCCGCCATTGAACTGACCTGTGACGAGCTGGCCCAATACGCCAACAGTCTTGACTGGGTGGACGTGTGCAAGGGCTGGCAGGAGGAATAAGACATGGAATTGAAGGACTGTATCCTCACCCGGCGCAGTGTGCGCAAATTCCTGGATAAGCCGGTGGACCACGAAACGCTGGAACAGGTCATCTCCGTTGCCGCCTATGCCCCTTCGTGGAAGAACACCCAGATCAGCCGGTACATTGCCATTGAGGACCGGGCGGTGCTGGACACCATCTGCCGGGAGTTTCTGCCGGAGCACAACGCCAACATCGTCTCCGGCGCTCCCCTGCTCATCGCCCAGACCTTCATCAAGGGTCGCAGCGGGTTTGAGCGGGACGGCACCCTGTCCACCAAACGGGGCGATGCGTGGCAGCAATATGACTGCGGTATCGCCGCCCAGACCTTCTGTCTGGCCGCCCACGACGCTGGGCTGGGCACCGTCATCATGGGCATCTTCCCCCACGAGGAGTTGGGTGCGTTCCTGAACGTGCCTGAAGATCAGGAGCTGATGGCACTCATCGCCGTGGGCTGGCCCGCCGACCAGCCCATTGCCCCAAAACGCAAGGATGTGGAGACGCTGCTGACCTATCGATAAACAATACAGCCCCGGCTGCTCAGGCAGCCGGGGCTGTTGCTCTTCTCAGGTATTGTGATCGCTCACATGGAACTGCTTCAGGTTACCGATCTTGGCGCTGCGGGCATCCAGCTCCTCCATCACGGCCTCCAGGGGGATGCCGGACTGCACCATCATCACAGTCAGGTGGTAGATCAGGTCGCTGATCTCTCCCACCGTGTCCTCCTGCACGCCGTTTTTGGCGGCGATGATGGTCTCAGCGCACTCCTCACCAACCTTCTTAAGGATCTTGTCCAGACCCTTGTCAAACAGGTAGCAGGTGTAAGAGCCCTCCTGGGGATTGGCCTTGCGGTCCTCGACCACCGCGTAAAGGTTCTTCAAAGTGTCGTTCATGCCATTCGCTCCTCACAGTTGGATCTCGTTGAAAAAGCAGCTGTCCTTTCCCGTGTGGCAGGTAGGTCCGTCCGGGATACAGAAATACAGCAGGGTGTCCGTGTCGCAGTCGGTTAAGATCCGCTTCACGTGCAGGAAGTTACCCGACGTGCCCCCTTTGTTCCACAGCTCATTTCGGCTGCGGCTCCAAAACCACGCAGTTTTGGTCTTCAGGGTCAGCTCCACCGCCTCTTTGTTGGTAAAGCCCAGCATGAGGATGTCCTTGGTGTCCGCATGCTGGATGATGACCGGGATCAGGTCGGACTTTTGAAACAGCTTATCCAAATCAAACATACGCTCACCTCGCGGGGATGTTCCGGCCACGCAGATATTCCTTCACCTGAGGAACAGTCAGCTCCCCAAAGTGGAACAGCGATGCCGCCAACGCGGCGTCGCAGCCGGTCTGCTCAAACATTTCGGCAAAATGGGCAAGGCTGCCGCAGCCGCCGGAGGCGATGACCGGAATGGACACCACGTCGGTGACCGCCCGGAGCATCTCCACATCAAAGCCGGCCTTGGTGCCGTCCGTATCCATAGAGGTCACCAGCAGCTCGCCCGCGCCCAGCCGCTCGCACTCTTTGGCCCACTCCACCGCGTCAATGCCGGTGGGGTTGCGGCCACCGGCGGTATAGACTTCAAAGGACCCGTCCGCCCGGCGGCGGGCGTCGATGGCCACCACCACACACTGACTGCCAAACCGCTCCGCCGCCCGTGAAATCAGGGTGGGGTCTTTCACCGCAGCGGAGTTGACGGAAATCTTGTCCGCCCCCGCCCGCAGCAGGCGCTGAAAGTCCTCCAGCGTGCGGATGCCGCCCCCCACAGTCAGGGGAACAAACACCTGCGCTGCGGTGCGTTCCACCACGTCGGCCACGGTGTCCCGGGCATCGCTGGTGGCGGTGATGTCCAGAAAGACGATCTCATCCGCGCCCTGCTGAGAGTAATAGGTAGCCAGCTCCACCGGGTCGCCCGCATCGCGGATATTTATAAAGTTGACTCCCTTGACCACGCGTCCGTCCCGGACGTCCAGACAGGGAATGATTCGTTTGGCTAACATTGGATTCCCTCCAAAAAACGGTCTATCTCCCGTTGAGAACGCAAAATGGTCACCTTTTCCGGGTATCGGGCGACCACATCCTCCAAAAGTTGGCGGCGCGGGGCTGTTCTCCCCTTCCAAACCACCCACCAGGCAAAATTCAGATCAAATTTTTCCGGACAGCCCTCGGTCATGTCCGGGCGGCTGCTCCCCCGATAGGTGCAGTAGCGGCGCACAGCGCGAACCAGGCAGTTCAAGCGGGGCAGAGTCACCAGTACGATTTTGTCCGCCTGCTCCATGCGCGCGTCAAAGTGGAATTTGGAATACACACCCTCAATGAGCCAGTTTTCCTGCTCCATAAACCCAGCGGTGATGGCGGCACATTCCTCCCGGTCCCGCTCCTGCCAGCCGGGCAACCAGAACACAGTGTCCAGATGGAGTACGGGAAGCGAAAGCCGCTCCCCCAGCTTTCGGGCCAGCGTGGACTTGCCGGAACCACTAAAGCCCAAAACCGCGATCTTCACTGCTGCTCCCCCGCATCGGCAGCCGCCTGTGCAAGATCGATAGTACCGGCGTAATAGGCCTTGCCAATGATGGCTCCATACAGCCCCATTCCGGCCAGCTTGCGAATATCCTCGTTGTTAGACACGCCGCCGGAGGCAATAATGCCGCAGTCCACGCTCGTTTGCAGCGCGGCCAGCTTTTCAAAGGCAGGTCCCTGCAAAGTCCCGTCTGTTTCAATGTCCGTAAAGATGATCGTCTTTACCCCGATGTCCTGCATCTTTCGGGCAAACTCCAGATAGTCAAGGCCGGAATCCTCGATCCAGCCGGCGGTCTTGACCCTGCCGTTCTTGGTGTCGATGCCCACGGCGATGCGTTCTCCATATCGGGCCACAGCTTCTTTCACAAATTCCGGCTGGCTCACGGCGGCAGAGCCGATGACCGCACGGTACACCCCCAGCGCGAACACCTCTTCCAGATCGGCCATGGAGCGGATGCCGCCCCCCAGCTCCACCTTCAGACCCACATTTTCCGCAACCGCGCGGACGATGTGGGCGTTTTTGCGCTCGCCGTCTTTCGCCCCGTCCAGATCCACCATGTGGATGTACCGGGCACCGGCCTCGTAAAAGGCTTTGGCCGTAGCCACGGGGTCGTCGGCCACCTGATGCACCGTATCAAATTCGCCCTTGTACAGGCGCACGACCTTCCCGTCTTTCAGGTCAATGGCAGGTAAAATGATCATTTGTTCAACGCTCCGAAGTTCTTTAAGATCTGCAGCCCAACTTCCCCGCTCTTTTCCGGGTGGAACTGGCAGCCGAAAAAGTTGCCGTTCTGCACCGCGGCCACAATATTGCAGCCGTGGTCGGTAGCGGCAATGATCTGCTCGGACGCACAATTCTGCGCGCTGAAGGAGTGGACAAAGTAGACGCACGCCCCCTCATCAATCCCACAAAACAAAGGGGAAGGATTGGGGAAATGCAGGCTGTTCCAGCCGATATGGGGCAGCTTGAGGTTGGTAGGGATACGGTCGCACACGCCCTGAATAACTCCAAGTCCCTCACAGGGCCTGACCTCTGTCCCCCGCTCCAGCAGCAGCTGCATACCAAGGCATATGCCAAGCACAGGCTTGCTCCTCCCCTGTTCCAGCACCACCTTGTCAAGGGTGGAAGCACGCAGTTTGTCCGCTGCGTCAGGGAACGCACCCACACCGGGCAGCAGGATGGCATCTGCCAGCTCGATTTCCATTGCGTCGCTGGTGATGCGGGTGTTCACACCCACATAGGCAAAGGCGTTGGACACACTTTTCAGGTTGCCCACACCATAGTCGATGATGGCGGTATAGCCCATGTTACAGCACTCCCTTGGTGGACACTACGCCCTCGCTCTCTACCCGCACCGCGTCCTTGATGGCAAGGCCCAGCGATTTATAAAGCCCCTCGGTGATGTGGTGGGCATTGATGCCGTAGTGACATTTCTGGTGCAGGGTAATGCCCGCATTGAAGGACAGGGCGCGCATAAACTCCACCGTCAGACAAGCGTCGTAGTCCCCAATCATGGGCTGAGGCATATCCGCGTCAAAGACCAGATAAGGCCGGTTGGAAAAGTCCAGTGCCGTGAAGCACAGGGCCTCGTCCATGGGCACAAAGGCGCTGCCAAAGCGGCGGATGCCCTTCTTGTCCCCCAGCGCTTCCTTTAGCGCCTGACCCAGCACAATGCCGGTGTCCTCCACCGTGTGGTGGCCGTCCACCTGCAGGTCGCCCTTGACGCTCAGCTGCAGTCCCCAACCGGCGTAGAACGCCAGCGCGGTGAGCATGTGGTCGAAAAAGCCAATGCCGGTGGACACCTGCACTTCGCCGCCCTCCAAGCACAGCTCAAGGGCGATATCCGTTTCTTTTGTGGTTCTTGTGATGGAAGCAGTACGCATGGTACTCCCCCTCCTTACTCAAATCGAACTTGAATGGAATTGGCGTGGGCGGTGAGCTTTTCGCTCTGCGCCAATGTAATGATCTTGTCCTTGATAGGGGCAAGGGACGACTGGTCAAATTCAATGACACTCATGGTCTTCAAAAAGCTGTCCACCGACAGGGGCGAGAAGAACCGGGCCGTGCCGCTGGTGGGCAGCACGTGGTCGGGTCCGGCCAGATAGTCGCCCAATGGTTCCGGCGACCAGCTGCCCAGAAACACCGCGCCGGCGTTTTTGATGTGCGGCAGCAGCGCCCGGGGTTCCCGGGTGACGATTTCCAGATGCTCCGGGGCAATTTCATTGGCAAGTGCCACACACCCGGAAAGATCATGGCACACAATGGCGCAGCCAAAGTCCCGCAGGGAGGCCTCCATGATCTCGGAGCGCTCCAGATAGCCCGTCTGGCGGACGATCTCCCCGTCCACCGCCTGGGCAAGGGCCTCGCTGTCCGTCAGCAGCACGGCAGAGGCCATGCGGTCGTGCTCCGCCTGACTGAGCAGATCAGCAGCCACAAACTTGGGGTCGGCACTGTCATCGGCAATGACCAGCACTTCGGAGGGGCCAGCCACCATATCGATGTCCAGCGCGCCGTAGGCCATGCGCTTGGCCGCTGCTACAAAAGCGTTTCCCGGCCCCACCAGCTTGTCCACCCGGGGGATAAAGCCCGCGCCGTAGGTCAGGGCGGCCACCGCCTGGGCACCGCCTACGGCGATCACACGGTCCACTCCGGCGATCTTTGCCGCGGCCAGCACCGCATCGTTCAGGTTCTCCGTGGGCGGAGTGACCATGATAATCTCCTCCACCCCAGCCACTTTAGCAGGGATCGCGTTCATTAGCACGGAGCTGGGGTAGGCCGCCGTTCCGCCGGGCACATAGACGCCCACACGGGACAGTCCGCGCACTACCCGGCCCACTCTGCCCCCATCCGGGGAACTCCATTCCACCGTCCGGACCAGCAACTTTTCGTTATAGTCCCGGATGTTCTTTGCCGCGTGCTCAAGGGCTTCGAGCAGCTCGGCAGGGCAGTTTTGATAGGCCTGCTCCAGCCGCTCCGCCCCGATCTCATAAGGAGCCGCATGGTCAAACTGCAGGGAAAAACGCTCCACAGCCGCAATGCCTTCTTCTTTTACCGCCTGCATAATATCCGCAACGGCGCGGTCAATATCTGCATTCTTCTGGGCGGCTCTGGCGCGCATGGCAGCAAGCTGTGCCTGCTCTGCGGCGCCGTCGGCCCTGATGATCCGAATCATGCTCTTCTCTCCAATTCCCGTTCACACTTTTCAATAAAGTCGGTGATCTGCGCCTTGTGCAGCTTCATACTGGCGGTGTTAACGATAAGCCGGGCAGACACCTCAGCCACTGTCTCGATGGGAATGAGGCCATTGGCTTTCAGCGTGGCACCGGTTTCTACAATGTCAACAATTGCATCCGTCAGTTCCAGAATAGGGGCCAGCTCCACACTACCCTCGATTTTGATGATATCCACGTCCATACCCTTCTTCTCAAAGAAGGCACGGGTCACCTCCGGATACTTGGAGGCGATGCGGCGGGTCTTGTAAGTGCCGTAAAAATCGCTGCCTTCCTTCACCGCAAGGGCAAACCGGCATCTGCCGAAATTCAGGTCCAGCACCTCGTAAAAGGCGCCTCCCTTTTCCAGAATGGTGTCTTTGCCCACCACACCCAGATCACATACACCGTGCTCCACATAGGTAATCACATCGGGGGCCTTGGCCAGCACCGCGTCCATGGGGTAGTTGGCAATGGCATGGACCAGTCGGCGGCCGGGATCCTTGATAGGGGCGCAGTCAAGGCCCATAGCTTCAAACAGCTCTACCGACTTGTCCTGCAAACGGCCCTTAGTCAGGGCGATACGCAAACGTTCGCTGCTCACAGGCTCACCACCCTTTCCCCGTCCTTGTCAAAGACCAGCACGCTGTCCGCACCTTTTTCGGCAGCCAGGGCCAGACTCTGCTCCAGCGCGGCACAGGGGGACAGCTCGCAGGTTCCGGCAGGGCGGCTGTCCCCCGCCTCCAGCGCCTGGGCGAGATAGCCCGGCTCATAGTGGACTACCGTGCGCAGCACGGGCAGCGCCGTTTCGGGCAGGGTGTGGGCCACGGCATCCACATCTACACAGAAGCCGGTGGCCTGTGCCTCGCGCCCGAACACCTCCACCAGATGGTCGTAGCGACCGCCGGATAGGACGGCTTCGCCCCCCCCCTCCCCCCACCCGCCCCACACCACGCCGGTGTAGTAATCGATCTGATGCACCATTCCAAGGTCAAAGCGCACGTACTGGCCGTACCCGGCGGCGGACAGCTCGTCATACAGCCCACGCAGGTAGTCCACCGTGTCCGTCTTCCCGGCCAGCTTTTCCGCTTCGCCGAGCACCTCTGCCCCACCAAACAGACGGGACAGCCGCTTCAGGGCAGCACAGGCGCTGTTGCCCTCGTAAGGAGCAAGCAGGTCATTTAATGCCGCAAAATTCTTGCCCTCGATACAGGCACGCATTTGCTCCACCGTCTGTTCGTCAAGCTCCATACGACGGGCCAGATCCCGGAAAAACTTGGCATGCCCCAACTCCACATGGAAGCGGGAGGCGCCGCAGGAGCGCAGCGCGTCAATGGCGGTGACAATGATCTCAAGGTCGGCCTTCATGCCCTCCGCACCGATCAGCTCCACACCGCACTGAGGGATCTCCCGGTTGCCGCCGTTGTGGGCGGGGTTGGAGCGATACACCTTCTGGTCGTAATACAACCGCTGGGGCAGTGGCAGCGCACGCAGCTTGGTGGCAGCCACACGGGCGATGGGGGTGGTGGAGTCGGGACGCATGACGCAGATCTTACCACTCAGGTCTCCCACCTGCAGCATGCGCTCCTGAGCAATGGCACTGCCGGACAGGGCAAACAGATCGTAAAATTCCGTATCCGGAGTGGATACCTCCAGATAGCCCCGCTGCCGGAACAAACGGACCAGACGGCTTTGCACCTCCCGGCGCTCCTGACACTCGGCAAACAGCCGATCCCGGGTGCCCTCCGGGGTGTTAACGGTCATTCTCACTGGTATTGGTCTCCTTACAGATATAGATGGGACGGTCCTTGACCTCCAGATAGGTTTTAGCCAGATACTCGCCCAAAATGCCGATGCACAGCAGCTGCAGTCCGCCGATGAGCAGAATGATGCACACCAGCGAAGGCCAGCCCGCCACCGGGTCGCCAAACATCAGCGTGCGAACAACGATAAATACAATAAACAACAGGGCCAACAAAAAGCAGGCAAGGCCGGTGACCACCGCAATGGCCAGAGGCGCGGCGGAAAAGGCCACGATCCCCTCAATGCTGTAGAACAGCAGCTTCCAGAAGGACCACTTGGTCTCCCCTGCCGCGCGCTCCACATTCTCAAACTCCAGCCACTTGGTCCGAAAGCCGACCCAGCCGTACAGCCCTTTCGAAAAACGGTTGTACTCCCCCAGCTCCAGCAGGGCATTGACAAACTGCCGGGTCATCAGCCGGTAATCCCGGGCCCCGTCCACGATCTCCGTTTTGGAGATGCGGCGCATCAGCTTGTAAAAGCAGCGGGCGAAGAAGGACCGAATGGGCGGTTCTCCCCTACGGGACACCCGGCGGGTAGCAACGGAGTCATAACCCTCCTCCCGGACTGCCCGGACCATTTCCGGCAACAGCACGGGGGGATCCTGCAGGTCGGCATCCATCACCACCACATAGTCGCCAACCGCCCGGTCAAAGCCGGCGTACATGGCAGCCTCCTTGCCAAAGTTGCGAGAGAAGGACACATACTTTACCCGCTCGTCCTGCCCGGCCAGCGCCCGGATCACGGTCAGCGTACCGTCCCGCGAGCCATCGTCCACAAACAGGAACTCAAAGGCATAGTCCGCCATCTGCGCGGCCACACGGGTGACCTCCTTATAAAACAGAGGCAGGACCTCTTCTTCGTTGTAGCAGGGTACGATCACCGAAATTTTTTCCATACGGCACCTCCGCAGGCAAAGCGCATTTCTTTAGCACTTTACCACGCTAATATACTACATTATATCATCTGTGTCAATAGCCTGTCCGGGGCAGCATACACAAAAAAACGGACGCGAAGCAGGCTGTTTTCTGCTCCGCGCCCAATTTTATCCTCGGATCGGACGGGCATCGGAACTTCCGTCACAATCGTACCACTTTTTCCCCGATTTTACAACCATTACCGGCTTTTTTTAGAACATGGAAAACAGGTCCAGCTGGCTGGAATCGGGCATGGAGCCAAAGGCTCCTGCCGCCTTAAGCAGGTCAATGTGGGTCTTGGACACCTTGGGGCAGGCAGCAGACACCTCCTCGATGGAGATGAACCGCTTGCCCTTGCACTGCTCTTCCAAAGAACAGGCCGCCGTTTCGCCCAGACCCGCCACGGATACAAAGGGAGGCAGCAGCGTCCCCTTCTCCTCGTCCACGGAGAAGTTGATGGCCTTGGAGCGGTAAATGTCCATGTGCTCAAAGTTGAAGCCGCGCAGATAGAACTCATAGCACACCTCCAGCGTGGTGAGCATATCTTGCTCCACAGCGGAGGCCTCCTTTTCCTTGAGCTGAATCTCCCGCATCTTTTTCAGGCACACATCCATGCCTCGGCACATATAGGCCTCGTCAAAGGCCTTGGCACGAATGGAGAAATAGGCAGCGTAGAAGGCCAGCGGGCGGTGTACCTTGAACCATGCGATGCGGAAGGCCATCATCACGTAGGCCACAGCATGGGCCTTGGGAAACAGGTAGGCAATCTTCTTACAGGAGCCGATGTACCACTCGGGCACTCCGGCAGCCTTCATCTCATCCTCCGCGCCTTCCGGCAGACCTCTACCCTTTCGTACCGCCTCCATGATTTTGAAGGAGCGCTTGGGGTCCATACCCTTGGAAATAAGGAACAGCATAATGTCATCGCGGCAGCCGATGGCCTCATTTACCTTGGCCGTGCCGGAGGTAATCAGATCCTTGGCGTTGCCCAACCACACGTCGGTACCGTGGGAGAAGCCCGACAGCCGCACCAGCGTATCAAACTGGTCCGGCTGAGTGTCCTGCAGCATGCCGCGCACGAAGGAAGTGCCAAACTCGGGAATGGCCGTGCCGCCGGTGGGACCAAGAATTTTATCGTCCTCATAGCCCAGCGCTTTGGAGGACTGGAAAATGGACATGGTGTCCCGGTCGTCCAGCGGGATCTTTTGTGGGTCGATTCCGGTCAGGTCCTGAAGCATACGGATCATGGACGGGTCATCGTGTCCCAGAATGTCCAGCTTGAGCAGGTTGGACTCCATGGAGTGATATTCAAAATGAGTGGTGATGATGTCACTGGTGGGGTCATCCGCCGGGTGCTGCACAGGACAGAAATCGTAGATTTCTTTGTTCTGGGGAATAACCACCATACCGCCGGGATGCTGGCCGGTGGTACGCTTCACTCCCGTGCAACCGATGGCCAGACGGTTCTCCTCCGCCTTGGACACCATTTTCCCCCGCTCGGCCAGATACTTTTTCACATAGCCAAAAGCGGTCTTTTCCGCCACCGTACCCACCGTACCGGCACGGAACACATGGGTCTGGCCGAACAGCTCGAAGGTGTAGCGGTGGGCGTTGCCCTGATACTCACCGGAGAAATTCAGGTCGATATCGGGCACCTTGTCGCCGCCAAAGCCCAGAAAGGTCTCAAAGGGGATGTTGAAACCGTCCTTGGCATAGGGGGTGCCGCACACCGGGCAGTTCATATCCGGCATATCCGCACCACAGCCGTAAAGGTGCTCCGGGTCCCGGGCGTAGTCGAAGTCCGCGTGCTTGCAGTTGGGGCAGCGGTAGTGGGCTGGCAGGGAGTTCACTTCCGTAATGCCCGACATAAAAGCCACCAGAGAGGAGCCCACCGAGCCCCGGGAGCCCACCAGATAGCCATGAGCCAACGAGTCCTGCACCAGCTTCTGAGCGGACATATAGATCACGTCGTATTTACAGCCGATGAT
>JAZNMM010000089.1:0-3121 GCA_045579605.1 Lawsonibacter sp. | reverse complement strand
TCCAGGGCCACCACCTTGTCCTGAGCGGACAGAATGGTGTGCTCCAGCTCTTTGAGTTCCTGAGAAATGTACCGCTCGGAGTTCACCGTGGTCTGCTTGCGCACCCAGCCCTCGGGCACAAGGTCGGTCTGGGACTTGGCCACCTCGATGTAGTAGCCGAACACCTTGTTGTAGCTGACCTTCATGTTCTTGATGCCGGTCTGGGCCTTGGTGTCCGCCTCCAGCTGGGCCAGCAGCTCCGAACCGTGCTCCATCACGTTGCGCAGATGGTCCACATCCGGGTCATAGCCCGTCCGAATAAACTTACCCTCCCGCACAGAGAAGGGGGGCTCATCCACCAGCGCCCGGCCAATGAGCTCCCGCAGGTCGGGCAGGTCGTCCAGTTCTCCGCGCAGAGACTGCAACAAAGCAGAGGAGCACCCCTCCAGCAGGTCCCGGATCTGGGGCAGTTTGCCCAGACCGTTGGCCAGCGCCACAAGGTCGCGGCCGCCGGCGGTGCCGTATACCACCCGGCCGATGAGCCGCTCCAGGTCGGTCACTTCCCGCAGGACCAGGGACAGTTCTTCCCGGGTAATGATGTCCTGTACCAGATCGTTCACCGCCTGCTGACGGCGGCCGATCTGCACCGGGGAGAGCAGGGGCCGCTCCATCCAGCCCCGGATGAGCCGTCCGCCCATGGCGGTCTTGGTCTTGTCCAGTACCCAGAGCAGAGATCCTTTCTTCTCCTTGGAGCGCAGAGTAGAGGTCAGCTCCAGCGTCTGCCGGGCGGTCAGGTCCAGCTCCATGAACTGGCCGCTGGTGTAATAATTGAACTTGGCGATGTGGGAAAGGTCAGTCTTCTGGGTCTCGTACAGATACTGCAACAGGCCACCCGCCGAGCGCAGAGCGGCGGTGTCCTCAGCGGGCAGAGCCTCCAGTCCGGTTCTAAACTGCTTTTCCACCAGCGCCCGGGCCGCTTCCGTGTCAAAGCGCTCCTCCGGCCACTGGGCGGCGGCGCAGTCCAGCCGCTGACGCAGGAAGTCACAAAGCCCCTCCAGCGCCCACGCGCCGGGGGAAAGCACCGCCTCAGCGGGATGGAAGCGGCCCAGTTCGTTGACCAGATGACCGCCCGCCTCCTCCCCCGCGGGGAAGGAGGTAGAAAACACCTCGCCGGTGGAGATGTCGCACAGGCACAGGCCCACTGCGGACCCGTCAGCGTAAATGGTGCAGAAGAAGTTGTTGCGCCCCTCCTCCAGCATGGAGGAGGCGATGACCGTACCCGGGGTGATGATGCGCACGATGTCCCGGTCCACCAGTCCCTTGGCAAGGGCAGGGTCCTCCGTCTGCTCGCAGATGGCTACCTTGTAGCCCTTGGCGATGAGCCGGGCGATGTAGCTGTCGCAGGAGTGGTAGGGCACGCCGCACATGGGGGTTCGCTCCGCCTCCGGCTTGTTCCGGTCCCGGGTGGTCAGCGTCAGGTCCAGCTCCTTGGACACCAGCTTGGCGTCCTCGTTGAACATCTCGTAAAAGTCGCCCAGCCGGAAAAACAGGATGCAGTCGGGGTTGCGCTCCTTCATCTCCAGATATTGACGCATCATGGGTGTCATCTCAGCCATGATTACACCATCTTTCTATCTCACAAAGTATTCATCCTCCGCCCACTTGGCGGGGTTGGTATCCATGTGGTTCCAAACGCGCAGATAATCCGCATCATTTCGTATCACATGGTCGTAATAGCCGCGTTGCCAGAGCAACGTCCCGCAGTACCGGTTCGTCATTCGCTTCAGCGCCGATACAAAAGCCGGAATCCTTTGATTTGCCCGCGTAGGGGCCGGCGTCCCCGACGGCCCAACCACCTCAATCATAACATGTACATGGTTTGGCATGATGACATACTTGGTCACTGATATGTGTTCATAGACTTGTGCCATTTCTTCCAATCGCTTCCGAACAGCGGCACCGCATGGAGAAAGTTCCACCTTCGGGGCGTCGAGGACGCCGCCCCTACGCAGACCTTGCCAAACAGCGGAGCCTTATCCTTGGCGCACAAGGTCAGAAAGTACAGCCCCGCCTGACTGTAATCGTAGTCCGGCAAACGAAGCAGTTTGCGCTCCTTCACACCAGTTCACCATACAAAGACCACTTGTTTGCGTCGGTAATGGTCACGTCCATAAATTTGCCCACGCAGTCCTCCGGGCCGTCCAGCCGCACAAGGCGGTTGCCGGGGGTGCGGGCGGTCAGTGCCCACCGGGGGTCGTCGGAAACTCCGTCCACCAGACAGCGCACGGTCTTTCCAACATATTCCTTGTGCTTTTCCTCGGAAATTTCATCCTGCAGGGCCACAAGGCGGTTGAAGTTGGCCAGCTTCTCCTCCCGGCTCATGGGGTCGTCCATAGAGGCGGCGGGAGTGCCCACCCGGGGGGAGTAGATGAAGGTGAACAGGGCGTCGTAGCGCACCTCCTCCAGTACCTTCAGGGTATCCTCAAATTCCTCGGTGGTCTCACCGGGAAAGCCAACAATAACATCAGAGGTCAGAACAATATCGGGAATGAGCGCCTTCAGGGCGCGCACCTTGTCCAGATACTGCTCCCGGGTATGGCGGCGGTTCATCACTTTCAGCACCCGGTCGTTGCCCGCCTGGAAGGGCAGGTGGAGCACCGGGGCCACCTTTTCGCACTTGGCCATGGTCTCAAAGAGCTTTTGGGTGGCGTCCTTGGGGTGGGAGGTCATAAACCGGATGAGAAACTCTCCGGGAATGGCGTTCACCCGCTCCAGCAGGTCGGAAAAGTCAATGTCCTGCTCCAGGTCTTTTCCGTAGGAGTTCACGTTCTGGCCCAGCAGGGTAATGTCCTTGTAGCCCTCGGCCACCAGCGCTCGCACCTCGGACAAAATCAGCTCCGGGTCCCGGCTGCGCTCCCGGCCCCGCACGTAGGGCACGATGCAGTAGGAGCAGAAGTTGTTGCACCCGTACATCACGGACACCCACGCCTTCACGTCCCCCTGCCGCACCACGGGAATCCCCTCGGCGATGGAGCCGGCCTCGTCTGGAATCTGGAAGATGCGGCCTCTCCGGGTGAGCAGGCCGTGGATGAACTGGGGGAACTTCCACAGCACGTGGGGGCCGAAGACAAGGTCCACGTGG
>JAZNMM010000088.1:0-11179 GCA_045579605.1 Lawsonibacter sp. | reverse complement strand
AACACCTGGCTGCGCACCTACGCCTACCTGACTCCCAACGCGGACGCCACCAAGGTGGCCAAGGGCACCGAGGCCTGCCAGATGATCGACTACTCCAACAACGTCAACCAGACCGGCGGCATTGACATTGCCGACGTGCAGACCATCTCCAACATCCGCGCCGGCCGCCTGCCCCTGGAAGACAACATTATCAAGTGGCTGCTGGCTGACATCGACCGCAACGGCGTCGTGGACACCGCTGACCAGACCGCGCTGATGAGCGCGATGACCAAGTAAAGGAGGGCGAGAGAAATGAAAAAGAATCTGTTTTCCCGCCTGCTGGCGACTTCCCTGACCCTGGCACTGCTGCTGCCCTGCCTGACCCTCGCCCCCGCCAAGGCCGATGAGGCCGGCGTGATGGAGATGTGGCACTGGGAGTTCGGAAAAACTACTCAGGAGTCCGTTATCCAGTCTCACATTGCTCTGTTCAATTCCAACGTCATCAACGAGACCAACACCCGCTCCTACGGCTACGGCGTCAACGCCGGCACGATGTACAGCGTGGACGGTCCCTACAAGAACTATTCCTTCTACTTCCGCACCAGCACCGGTGTGACCGGCGGCAAGCACTACGGCCTGCCCTACTCCACCGTGGCCAACTATACCAAAGTCGCTGAGAACCTGACCTATGAGATCGGCGGCGGCGAGACCATGTACACCCGCGGCCTGGCCGCCATAAACGTGGACTTCACCTTCACGTTCTTCGAAACCAATCAGATGGGCGGCGTGGTCCCCTTCACCCGTGACCTGGAGGTCTATGTGGCTGTGAACGGCGGCGACTACCTGCCCGACAGCGTGGGCGTCCGTTCCTCCAAGCTGCTGGCCGGCGGCATGGCTAACAACACCACCAGCGGCGTTGTGTACGAGGTCCAGACCGAGAACCTGTTCGACATTGAGGGCTTCAACCCCGGCATGACCATCACCGGCATCATGGTCCGCCCCGACGGCGACGGCGACCGTGCCGCCCTGCACATGGTCAACGACGTCACCATCAACGGCTATGAGACCCAGGAAGCCTGGGAGACCCACGTGCCCGTGGACCGCAAGACCGTGACCATCGATCCGGCCATCCTGCGCCAGATCGCGGTGGACGAGGGCATCCGCACCGCCACCATCCCTTGGACCACCGACACCGTCATCGACGTGGTCAACCCCACCGGCTCCAGCGCCGTGTCCACCACCACCAATAACCGCCAGTATGTCCCCGGCGTGGAATATCGCGGCCCCGTGTACGGCCGTATCATCGATGCCACCCGTGAGCAGCTGTTCGCCGCCATCGTGGACGGCAAGTACGGCGCAGGCGACGGCGCCTACCCCACCGACCTGGTGGTGGCCATGGACTGCCAGACCTTTGGCATCAACATGATCTCCCGCGTGTCCCGCGCCTCCGCCTGCTACTGCTCCAATGCTTTCATTGCCTCCGGCACCACTATACTGGGCAACCTGAAGACCAGCGACTTCATCCCCGCCTTCACTGATGCCCACATCATCGACCTGAACGAGGCTCAGGATGTGTACGAGGCCTATGCCCTGGCCGGCCCCGGCGACATTCTGGACACCTATCGCTCCAACGCCCAGAACTCCCTGCACGTGCGTCCCATCCGTGACGTGGTGGTCGTCCGCAATTCCGACGGCACCATCGACCCGGAGAAGAGCTACATGGTGTGCGTGGAGTCCATGGGTGAGCTCCGCTATGACATCCAGCTGGCCAACGGCACTGTGACCACCCTGGCTTCCGCCGACGCCTCCAGCAAGCTGTATGACTTCCTGGAGCAGAACCCCGGCTCCAAGGTCCTGTTTGGCCGCTCCGCTTTCCCCGACACCCAGTACACCTTCGCCAACCTGCGTGACAACAAGTACGTTGCCATGACTCTGGACGAGTACAAGGACGGCGTGGTGGAGCTGGCTGACGTGGAGATGGTCTTCGCCCCCATGGCTGCTGAGACCAACTTCTGGCAGTCCGGCCTGCACCTGACCGCGGCCTCCAACTACCGCATCGTTGCCCGCGACATCAAGCTGGAAGACAAGGCCACCGGCGACGTTCTGTTCGAGGACAACCTGATCCTCTCCGCCTCCCCCAACACCGTGCACTTCAACTATGAGAGCGCCGAGCTGAACACCCGTCTGAAGACTCTGACCAACGGCGACTATCGCCTGACCGTCAGCGTCCACTCCGGTCCTCTGACCGCCATCGGCCAGACTCAGGTGCCCATCACCACCGAGACCATTGACTTCACCGTCACCGACAAGGCCCCCATCGCTTCCGTCACCCTGTCCGCCCCCACCTCCGTGGCCAAGGGCGAGAAGGTGCAGGTCGTGATTCGCGGCGAGACCGCCTTTGACGGCGCCGACGTGGAAGTCAAGTTCGACACCGAGCAGCTGACCTACGTTGATGGCTCCCTGACCCCCGCCAACGCTTTCGGTCAGGTCACCGCCAACAAGGGCGTGATCTCCATCATGGCTGTTGACGCCGGTGTTGCCGAGGCCGGCCAGCTGGCTGCCCTGAACTTCACCGCCAAGAGCGACATTGCCGACCTGAGCAAGGTGCTGCAGCTCAAGAGCGCCCAGCTGATCACCGCGGAAGAGGCCAGCTCCGGCGTGGCCGACAAGGCCATTGACGCCACCGAGGTGTGCGCCAGCGTCAACTTCGCTGACGTGGCTCCCAGCGCCTGGTATCACGACGCGGTGGACTACGCCCTGAACAACCAGATCATGGGCGGCTACAACGCCACCACCTTCGGCCCCAATGACAAGCTGTCCCGCGCCATGGTGGTGCAGGTGCTCTACAACAAGGAGGGCCAGCCCCTCATCACCGGCACCCACAAGTTCCCCGACGTGAAGGCCGATGACTGGTTCAACAACGCTGTCACCTGGGCTAACCTGAACGGTGTTGTGGGCGGCTACGGCGACGGTCGCTTCGGTCCCAACGACAACGTCACCCTGGAGCAGATCGCCGTCATCCTGTGGAACTACTCCGGTAATCCCACGCCCACCGGCGACGCCTCCTCCGTGGGCGCTCACAGCGACTGGGCTGCCAACGCCCTGAGCTGGGCTGTGGCCAACAACATCCTGGCTAACGTCCCCTATGAGGCCGTTACCGCCACCGCCACCCGCGCTCAGACCGCTCAGATGCTGATGAACTTCCTGAGCAAGTAATTCCTTTGCAAACCAAGCGGCTGCCTGCCCTGCAGGCAGCCGCTTGCTGTTTGTGGGGAAAAAGCAGTTGACAGGACGAGTCGGCGGGTGCTATAATGCAACTATCAATTTCATAGCAAACCGTTGATGCGGAGATAACGGCGGAACAAGCCCCCACAGAGAGCCCGTGGCGCTGGAAATCGGGCGGGAAACTGTCTGCCAAATGGACCGCGGAGGGCGCAGTCAAAGGCCGTTGCCGAGTATTCTGCGACGTGGGGGCATACGTCAGTTGCCGGGAGTATTCTGGTACTCCGCAAAGCGCACGGCTTGTCCGTGAATCAAGGTGGCACCGCGGATCTTGTATTCGCCCTTGACAGAGTATATGGTTCTGTCGGGGGCGTTTTTGTTTCCCCCGGGAACGCAAACGGAGGCGTTTTCTTATGCTGCTGACCAAACGATGGCGGCCCTGACTTTTTTCGGCTTACCACCCATCACAACACAATTTTCGTTTGGAGGAACATATTATGATCGTGAACGGCATCGATTTTGAGACCTATTTCAAGCATTATCCCGACCCCAAGGGCTACTTCGGCAAGTACGGCGGCTCCTTCGTCTCCCCCGAGCTTCAAAAGGCCATGGACGAAATCACCGAGGCCTACTTCACCATCTGCCAGTCCCGGAAGTTTATCGCCGAGCTGCGCCGCATCCGCAGGGAGTTCCAGGGCCGCCCCACCCCCATCTCCCATCTGGAGCGCCTGTCCAATGAGCTGGGCGGCGTGCAGCTGTATGTCAAGCGCGAGGACCTGAACCACACCGGCGCCCACAAGCTCAACCACTGCATGGGCGAGGTACTTCTTGCAAAATATATGGGCAAGAAAAAGGTCATCGCCGAGACCGGCGCCGGCCAGCACGGCGTGGCCATGGCCACCGCCGCCGCTTATTTCGGCCTGGAGTGCGACATCTATATGGGCAGTGTGGACATCGCCAAGCAGGCCCCCAACGTGGCCCGCATGAAGATCCTGGGCGCCAACGTGGTGGAGGTCACCCATGGCCTGCAGACGCTGAAGGAAGCGGTGGACGCCGCCTTTGACGCCTACACCAAGGACTACAAAAACAGCATGTACTGCATCGGCTCGGTGCTCGGCCCCCATCCCTTCCCCCTCATGGTGCGCGACTTCCAGCACGGGGTGGGCGAGGGAGCCAGGGAGCTGTTCCTGGACATGACCGGCCACCTGCCCGATGCCATCGTGGCCTGCGTGGGCGGCGGCTCCAATGCAGCTGGATTCTTCTCCGGCTTTCTCAACGACCCGGTGGACATCTACGGCATCGAGCCCCTGGGCCGCGGTCCCAAGCTGGGCGACCACGCCGCCAGCCTGAAGTACGGCACTGAGGGCATCATGCACGGCTTCAACTCCATCATGCTCAAGGATGAAAACGGCGACCCCGCCCCCGTCTACTCCGTGGCCAGCGGTCTGGATTACCCCTCCTCCGGCCCGGAGCACGCCTTCCTGCATGAGATTGGCCGGGTGAAGTACGACGTGGTGGACGACGAGCAGACCATTGACGCCTTCTACCGCCTGGCCCGCAAGGAGGGCATCATCCCCGCCATCGAAAGCGCCCACGCAGTGGCCTATGGCATCAAGCTGGCCAAGGAGATGGGCACCGGCTCGGTGCTGATCAACCTGTCCGGTCGTGGCGACAAGGACATGGACTACGTCATCGCAAACTACGGCATCCGTTGAATGACTGAATACAAAAAATAAAATGCACCACAGGTGCAATCGACTTTTTATGTATGGAATTCTCTGTTCCGGGCATACTGCTGATGGACCCAAATTTAAGGAGGTAATTTCCAATGTCCGATCAGTACAACAACCACAACAATCAGAACAACCAGAATTCCAAGCAGAACAACAACCAGAACCAGAACAACAACCAGAACAAGAAGAACGACCCCAGCTCCAAGTAATTCCCCGTTTACAAATTGTTCACGCCAAGTTTTCAGTTTCTTGATGTTTTTCCTTCCCAGCCTGTTATAATGAGTGCAAGGTAAGAGGATCCCCTCCTCATTTACCCCAAACTCCACTGTTCCACGGGCTGGCCCTAAGCCAGCCCGCGGGACAGACCAACCTATTCTTTCTCCTCCCTTTCTCTTTTCAAACGCACAGCGCCCGGGCTTATGCCCGGGCGCTGTGCGTTTTCTTATTCCACTTTTGTTTCCGGTGCAAACAGCACCCGGTAATAGTCCTCGTCCAAGATCATGGAGGAAAAGCGGAATCGCTCCCCCATCTCGTCCAGCACATCGGACACATAGGCTTCATCGTCCTGCCCGTGCCCGTCCCACCCGGTAAAGGTCCCCAATGTGGACAGGTAAGCACCCCGGTCAGACAAAAAGCTGTAGTTGCTGAACATCACCAATCCCGGACTGTCCGACAGAATGTCCCGCCCGGCCAGCAGCCGGGAGTCGTACTCCAGGTCAAACAGGTTGGCGAGGGTGGGCATAATGTCCAGACTGGAGCAGTATTTCTCCACAGGAATGGGCCGTTCCATTCCGGCGTTCCACAGGATGAGCGTGCTCTTATACTTCTCAAAATCCGGGTCCACTTCGTGGCCCAGCAGCTGGCTGATGTGCTCGTCCTGCAGTCCGTAGGGATAGTGGTCGCCGGACAGCACGATGACCGTGTCCTCCAGCCGTCCCGCCGCCTCCAGCTGCTCCAACAGGCTTGCAACCGCCCGCTCCAGTTCGATCTGGGTGGCCAGATATGCCTTGGGCTCCTCCGTGTAGGGCAAATGCTCCACCGCGCCCCAGTTCTTGGCCGCCATGTCGTTCTGGTCCACGTTGTAGTTCAGATGCCCGCTGACCGTGAGGTAATAGACCATGAAGTGTTCTTCATTCACATACTGAGGCACACTCAGCTGCATCATCTCAAGGTCGGACTCGGGCCAGCAGCGGGTCACCTCCAGACCGTTTCCCAGTCCATAGTACTCATAGCCCATGTTTGGGTAGCTCTGCTCCCGGCCGTAATAGGTGTATGTATTGTTGTGATAGGCCAGCGTTCGATAGCCCCGCTTGCCAAACTGATTGCCAAACCCGAAGGGCATATGGTTCTGGGCCGACTGCAGATAGCTCCACGCACCCGCCTTTGGGACCAGCCCCGTTGTGGTCACGTACTCCCCGTCCGAGGTGGACAACCCCCACAGCGGCGTGTAGAAGTTTTCAAACACAAAGCCTTCCCGGCTCAACCGGTACAGGGTGGGGGTCAGCTCCGGGTCTACCGCAAGGGAGGAAAATGCCTCCGCCACGATCCACACCAGATTTTTACCCTCAAAGTATCCCGTCCATTGGTTTTTCCGGGTAGGCTGCACGCTGGCGAAATAGTTGTGCATGTGCCACAGGTCATCGTCCTCTTCCGCCGCCAGCAGCGCGTCAAAGTCGATATCCATGACCTGATCCTCTTCCGTTGCTGCCGGACGGGGGCGCGGAGTGCGATCCTCCTCCCGGAACAGGTCCTTCCAGTTCTCATCCTCTCCAACGGGCAGCTCCGGTTCCCGGCCGGACACGCCGAACACCAGCCGTTTGAGCTCCAGACGGCTGTTGGTGAGCACGCCAAAGTTGGTCACCGTCAGCTCAGGGGCATCCGACCGGTTGTAAATGTCATACAGAGACAAGGGCTGCTCGTTGCTGCTGAGCACCAGCAGCGTCACCGCCATCTGCGCCACCACAGCCATCAACGCCCACCGCCCCTTTCCGGCCGTGGAGAATGCCCGGGTCGGAATCAGCCGTCGGTTCAGGGCGACCGCCGCCGCAAAGGGCAGGGCGTGCACCAGAACCGGAAACCAGCAGCGTAGGATATTGGTCACCGCCAGCCCACCGAACTCCCCGGCCACCATACCCACCCGAAGCAGCGAAGACAGGGACAAAAAGGTTTGGAACAGATGGAAATACACCGTCTGCGTCCCCAGCCAAACGCAAATCACTCCGGTCAGAACCAGCAGCAGCCACCGGCCGGTCCGGGTCCGTACCGCACAACACCAAAGCCCAAGCAGCATGGCGATGGGTGCGGAGAACAACAGGGTAAGCACCACGCCACGCACCGGCACCAACCGGAAGCAATACAGTTTGAGGAACACTTCCTGCACAAAGATGACCAGCAGGAAGAACAGAGAAATCCGTACTGCCGGGACCCACAGCTTTTCCTGTTCCGCGCGCTGCTCCTGCATCTGGAGCTGCGCCGCCTGAGCACTCATCACACCCACCTCCGTTTCCTTTGCTTGTGCTATTTTAGCCTCTTTCCGCCATCCTGTCAATTTTGCACCGGACTCATTAATAAAAAATTTATAATTTCTCCTGCGCTGTTCCGACACACTCTCTTGCCGCTCTCTTTTTCATGATATTTTTCTTGCAAGTGTGCACAAAATCTGTTATCATATGACTAAGAATGATTTTTTATGATTATCCCCCTGCCTCGGAAACGGAAACAACTTTTTGCAAAGCACCGAACGACCTCCGTGGCACGTTTTTTGTTTGTCGTAAACACTAAGGAGGTGCGCTGTGTCCCTTACCCGTGAAGAACTGACTCAGGCTCTGCTCGGCTCCTATGAAGCGTATTACGACGTTGCCCGGGTGGATGACGGCACTCCCCTGGTCGCCACCTGCGACTTCCACTCCACCAGCGAACGCTATGTGCTCACAAAAAAAGCCAAGCTCTGGGCCGCGGAGACCAACGAATATGTGTTTGTCTTCCATGTGGACGAGCTGGATCGCACCGCGCTCACCCGGTGTCGGGAACAGGCGCTGGAACAGGGCATGAAGAAGATCCACCCCCATTCCGAGCACATGTATTCCCACATCACAGCGATCCTCCTGTGTGGCAATACCCAGCCCGACGCGCTGGAGGAACTCAAGCGGTATAAAAAATCCGCTAACTTCAAGCTATCACTCCATGGATGGATGGAGTATCGCATAGCTGCGGTGGATCTCTCCACCGCCGAAGTCACGACCAACCGCAAGGGGATGGAACTGTCCAAGTCCCTGCGTCAGATCATCGACTTCGAAACAAAACGAAATCTTGGAGAGGAGAAAAAATCTGTATGAACATGTTACTCGTTTTCCTGATTGGCTGTGCTGTTCTGATTGCCGGTTACATTCTGTACGGCGGCTGGCTGGCCAAGACCTGGGGCGTTGATGATTCTCGTCCCACTCCCGCCCATGAGCTGGAGGACGGCATGGACTATGTCCCCGCCAAGGCTCCCGTTCTGATGGGTCACCACTTTTCCTCCATCGCCGGCGCCGGCCCCATCAACGGTCCCATCCAGGCCGCTGTCTTTGGTTGGCTGCCCGTCGTGCTGTGGGTGCTGATCGGTGGTATCTTCTTCGGTGCCGTGCATGACTACGGCTCCCTGTTCGCCTCCATCCGCCACAAGGGCCAGTCCATCGGCGAGGTCATCAACGCCAACATCGGCTCCCGCGCCAAGAAGCTGTTTATCATCTTCTCTTACCTGACCCTGATCCTGGTGGTTGCCGCTTTTGCTTCCATCGTGGCCGGCACCTTCAACGGCTTCAATGCCGACGGCACTCTGAACAACGCCAACTCCACCGTGGCCGTGATCTCCATCCTGTTCATCGTCATGGCGATCCTGTTCGGCTGGTTCGTGTACCGCAAGGGTGCTCCTCTGGTCATCGCCAGCGTCATCGGTGTGATCGGCATCATCATCTGCCTGGTCATCGGCATCAACTTCCCTGTCATCCACCTGTCCATGAACACCTGGATGTGGATCATTGGTGCTTACATTCTGGTGGCTTCTGTGGCTCCCGTGTGGATCCTGCTGCAGCCCCGTGACTACCTGTCCTCCTTCCTGCTGTACGGCATGATGATCATCGCCGCCATCGGCGTTATCGGTGCTTCTCTCTCCGGCCACGCCGTGACTGAGATGCCCATGATCGTGGACGAGAAGCTGGGCACCCTGTTCCCCACCCTGTTCATCACCATCGCCTGCGGCGCTATCTCCGGCTTCCACAGCCTGGTTGGCTCCGGCACTTCCTCCAAGCAGCTGGACAAGGAGTCCGACGCTAAGCCCATCGCCTACGGCGGTATGCTCATCGAGTGCGCTCTGGCTCTGGTCTCCCTGTGCGCGGTTGCCTTCCTGTGGACCGCTGAGGGCGCTCCCGCTGGCACCCCCACCCAGATTTTCGCCACCGGTCTGTCCAAGATGGTCGCTCTGATCCCCGGCCTGGCCGGCGCTGAGACCACCCTGTTCGCCCTGCTGATCCTGACCGTGTCCGCCTTCTGCCTGACCTCTCTGGACACCGCCACCCGTCTGGCCCGCTATATGTTCCAGGAGTTCTGGCTCAAGCCCGGCGAGACCTATAAGGACGTCAAGGGCATCAAGGCCATCCTGTGCAAGCCCATCGTTGCCACCGCCATCACCGTGGTGATCGGCGTCGCTCTGGGTATGGGCGGCTACTCCGCCATCTGGCCCCTGTTCGGCGCTGCCAACCAGCTGCTGGCCGCTCTGGCTCTGCTGGCTGTGTGCGTGTGGCTGGGCAACATCGGCAAGAACAACAAGATGTTCTACCTGCCCATGGCCTTTATGCTGATCGCCACCCTGACCTCTCTGTGGCAGACTATGGATGCCAAGATCACCGCTCTGCAGGCTGGTTACGCCTTTGCCAACGCCGCTCAGCTGGTGCTGGCCGGTGTCCTGTTTGTGCTGGCTATCGTGCTGACCGTTGAAGGCGTGTACACCATGTTCTTCAAGAAGAAGGCTGCTGCCAAGTAATCAAACTTCCATCCATCCGCTTTTGCGCCGGAGTCCAAATGGACTCCGGCGCTTTTGCGTGTCCACCGCTCCCCTGGTTAAGAAATCTTTATGGTTTCTTTCCCTCCTTTTGGTTGCATTCCTGCCCTGTTTCAGTTAAGATTAAATAAGTACATTTTACTGCGGAGGAGGCGCCATACACTATGAACCAGGTACTCCGGGAAAAGATTCAAGAGGCGCTGTCCTCCGTCCTTCCCATCACATTTATTATCCTGCTGCTGAGCATAACCATCACCCCCATGCCCTTTGATATGCTGGTGCTGTTCCTTGCCGGAACGGTGATGCTCATCGTGGGCACGGGCCTGTTCTCTCTGGGCACCGACCTTGCCATGACCCCCATGGGCGAAGGCATCGGCGCACAGCTGCCCAAGACGAAAAATATCTGGCTGGTGTGCGGCGTGACCTTCCTGATCGGTCTGCTCATCACCATGGCGGAACCTGACCTGCAGGTACTGGCCAACCAGGTGCCCTCGATCCCCAATTCCGTGTTGATCTGGACGGTGGCGCTGGGTGTGGGCTCCTTCTTCGTCATTGCTATCCTGCGCACCCTGTTCCAGATCCCTCTGTCCCGCCTGCTGGTCTTTTTCTACGGTGCGGTGTTCCTGCTGTCCGCGTTCGTCCCAAACGAGTTTGTCAGCGTGGCTTTTGACTCCGGCGGCGTGACCACCGGCCCTATCACCGTCCCCTTCATTATGGCGCTGGGCGTAGGTGTGGCCTCCATCCGCGGTGACCGCGGTTCGCAAGACGACAGCTTTGGTCTGGTGGCTCTGTGCAGCATCGGTCCCATTCTGGCTGTGCTCATTCTGGGCATCTGCTTCAGTGGCTCGGACCCCTCCTACACCCCCATTTCCCTGCCCAACGTGTCCGACACCCGGCAGGCCGCGCTGGCCTTTGCCCACGCCATTCCCGACTACATCCATGAGGTACTTTCCGCCCTGCTGCCCATCCTGTTCTTCTGTGTGGTGTTCCAGATCGCGTTCCGCCGCTTTTCCAACCACCAGCTGCGCAAGATCGGCGTGGGCTTCCTGTACACCTTTACCGGGCTTGCCATCTTCCTGACCGGAGTGAACGTGGGCTTTATGCCTGCCGGTCATTATCTGGGGCAACAGATGGCAACCATGGAGCAGAATTGGCTCCTTGTCCCCCTGAGCATGGTCATCGGCTACTTCATCGTCACCGCCGAGCC